>NZ_JACSWC010000422.1 GCF_016888165.1 Halomicronema sp. CCY15110
AGGATTCTCCATCTCGATGACCCCATGTTTTCTGGCAGCATCCTACTACAACATGACTTGTGTGTACTTAGTAGCTCAAAAGCTGAGAAAGATAGGCAACTAGCCGTAGTTGGTCCCGTCACAATCAACTACGGCGCAGTCGCCTGCCCACACCGTCAATATTTAGTTGCTCTATCGGATCGCGCCACCGGTTAATTCCACGCGAGTGACCTGTTGGTCAATCTCGTTGTAGAAACAATCGGCTGTATTGCCAGTGACAGTATTGCGCATGGAAAGAACCCGGACTCCATTTTCCGGATCAACGGGTCCGATCGTAACCACTTCAATATCCGCAGCCCTGACCACCATTTCTTCCGCTGTACGTTGGATACAAGCAGCTTCCTGCGTGGGTGCAGAGGAGGAATCGGCCAATTCCACGCGTATCACCTGCTCGTCAATCTCGTTATAGAAACAATCCGCTGTACTGCCAGTGACAATATTGCTCATGGACAGCACCCGAACTCCATTTTCTGGATCGACCGGTCCAGTCGCGACGACGGCAACATCATCGGCCCTGACCACCATGGCTTCTGCCGTACTTTGAATACAAGCATTTTCCGGAGAGGATGACGACGAAGGGGGGCTTGTACAGGCTGTAGTTCCCACAACGAAAGCTAATAAACAGATACTTTTAGAAAATGAGCGCATTTTTCCTCTTATTTTAGAAAATGAAAATCACTCGCATGGTTGTGTTGTAAACATCGGTTTAAACCACGTCTAAGTTGAAAACTGGCGTGATGCTTAGCCATCAAAACCTCACCTAACCACTCCTTGAGAAGGAGAGGAACCAGATTGTCATTAAGTCTCTCCTTGAGAAGGAGAGGTGCCGCAGGCGGTGAGGTCGGACAAATGTCAAAACTCCACTTCTGAAGCTGGATGAGGTTTAGAACCAGAAAATCATCAGAGTCTTGACCTTATTAGATCACCCAAGTTTACATCCCACTGAGACATTTATTATGCAGGAAGTGTTCCGGATTAAAGAGATCGAAGTACTTAATTTATTGTAAATTTATTGCACTTGTATTTCGCCCTGTTATGTTGAACGCAGCCAGGAGAATCGTATTCATATTCTCTCGGGGAATTCACAACAAGCAACTTGTCTCTTTGTACATATTATTCAAGCTTGAAACCTGAACCTGGCTTAGCTAGTCCGGTTTGGCGTGCTTTTTTGGCCCATTTGCCCTCACCCTTAATCCCTCTTCCAAGTTTGGATAAGGAGGATCGGCGGCGTTAAGTACCAGGTACCTTTTGTCCGTCCCTTGTCACTGCTAAACCCAGTCCAATTTGAAAACTGGGGTTTTGCGTGTTTGGAAAAACCTCACCTAACCTCTCCTTGAGAAGGAGAGGAACCAGATTGTCATTAAGTCTCTCCTTGAGAAGGAGAGGTGCCGCAGGCGGTGAGGTCCGAGCAGATGCGGCGACTCCACTTCTGCCTCTGGATGAGGTTTAGATGCTGTCTAAAAGCAGAGAATGAACCGATGCACACGACTAACTACAGCAAGGTGGCAGCCCGTTCGGCGAGCAGCGATCGCTCGCCTTTCATCAATGTCATGTGCCCCCCCAGCGGATCGGCTTTGAACCGCTCCACCACGTAGGAAATACCGTTGCTGGCCGCATCCAAATAGGGGCTGTCGATTTGGTCAACATCGCCCGTGAGCACGATTTTGGTGCCCTCCCCAGCGCGGGTGAGAATCGTCTTGACCTCATGGGGCGTCAGGTTTTGGGCCTCATCAATAATCAAAAATTGCTTAGGAATGCTGCGCCCGCGAATGTAGGTCAGCGGTTCGATTTGCAGCAACCCTCGTTCCATCAATTCTTCGTGGCCGCGTCGCCAGTGGGAAGGCTTATTCGTGGCGTCAGCGGTGCCAAAAATCAGGTCAAAATTGTCGTAGAGCGGCTGCATCCAGGGGCTCAGCTTTTCGCCAATATCACCGGGTAAATACCCCAGATCGCGCCCCATGGGCACAATCGGTCGCGAGATCAACAGCCGCGTATAGTGCTTTTCGTTGAGGACTTGATGGAGCCCTGCGGCGATCGCCAGCAGGGTTTTACCCGTCCCGGCCTTGCCTTCTAATGTCACCAGCGGCACCGCGTCATTGAGCAGCAGTTCCAGGGCAAAGGCTTGCTCCCGGTTACGCGGGCGAATTTGCAAAACCCCCTCTTTGGGCAGGCGGGTCAGGGGGTTGAGTGACTGGCCCCGACTATCGGCAATCGCGATCGCGGTGTGATCCGGCTTCGTGAGATCCACCAGCGTCACCGCCTGATGGGGATATACAGCTTCGGGTAGATCCAGACGTTTGTTGGCAAAAAATTGGTCGATTTGATCTGGGGTCGCCGAGACCTCGCAGGCACCGCTATACAGCTCCTCGACATCGACTTTATCGGTCTCATAATCTTCGGCGGCCAACGCCAGGGCATCGGCTTTAATGCGCAAGTTGGTGTCTTTACTGACCAAAACTACGGGACATTGGCACTGCTGTTTCAGTTCCAGCCCCACCGCCAAGATCGCGTTGTCGCCTTTGTCGCCTTCCAGCTCTACCGGCAATTTTTGCAGCGTCTCGCGGTGGCACAACATCACCTTGAGGGTGCCGCCCGCTGGGGTAATGGGAATGCCGTCCGTCAAATTGCCGGTTTGCCGCAATTCGTCCAAGAGGCGCGAGGTATGGCGGGCATTGCGACCCACCATGTCCGGCTGTTTTTTGAAGCGATCGAGTTCCTCAATCACAGTGATGGGCAACACCACATCATTATCTTGGAACCGCCGCATGGCCTCTGGATCATGCAGCAGCACATTGGTATCTAACAGAAAAACCTTTTTCATGGGTAATTAATTACAGCTCCGAACGCTTTTGCCACTGGGCATGGGAGGCTTTGAGGAGGGCGATCGCCGCCTCGCAGTCGGCCACACATTTTGGAATCGATAAATCTGCCGGATCCGCCAGCGCCGGAGCCGCCTGAACCATATAACGATCGACCCAGCTCACTAAGTCAGCCCACATATCACCGACAAAGATCAGCGGCGTCTCGTGCAGCTTGCGCACTTGCAGAAGCTGCCAAATCATTAGCGCTTCCAAACTCGTACCGATGCCACCAGGCACCACCACAAAGGCATCAGAAAGGAGGACGAAGTGGTGCAGCCGCGAAAAAAATGTCCGGTGACTATACATTTCTTCGATAAACGGATTGCCCGCTTGCTCAAATTCCAGCGCCACTCGAATCCCAATCGAGCGGGTGAGATCTTCAGGATCCGCGATGACACTGCCTTCGTTCGCAGCTTGCATCAGGCCAGGGCCACCCCCGGTAATAATGTCGCAGCCCATCATCGTGAGTTCACTCGCGAGCTGACGAACACCCGCATATAACTCATCTTCTGGTTGCATCCGGGCCGAGCCAAAAATACTAACCCGATAGCGATCGCGTTTCGCAGGCCGAATCCGAGTGAGATTATTCACCACTTCCCACAACCCGAGCACTGATTCCTGAAGAATATCGAACGTCGCCTCATGATCTTGGATGGGCACCGTTTCCGAGACTGGACGGGGCAAGTTTTCGGGCGGGGGGGACTGACTCACAAACTTTGACGCTATTTAGGACACATTATGGAGGCTGACCTTCGCTTAGGGCGGGCAGCGCCACGATTTGTAACCGACGATGCTGGCGGCCTCTAAGGGCTGAGGGACGTCGCTGATCCGTCCGGAACTTGCTAAGTTAATCACCAGAGTGGCAAGTCCTTTGCCCACTTTGGTGTGCCCCCAGGTGCGCGTGCGATCGCGACGACTGCGGCCCACCGTTGAGCCTTAAAATTGGTTGATTGCTGGGGATTGCGGTCATGAGGCTAATCGGCGATCGCAGGGCGTTCGCCCCCCGGCCAGAGCCCCTTTCTCTTGGCAGCCTGTTTGTATCGATGGACGTTTGCTATGCCCTCTTTTACCGCTTTCCCTGTTCCTGATTTTGTCCAGGCTGACCACGTCGCGCAGGTATATCGCGTACCTTATCAAACACGGGCGATCGCGGCCCGCACCTGGGCGCAGCAGTATGCCATCACCCCAGCCAGTCAGGATGCCCTCCGGCTGTGCCTCTTGCTGATTGATGTGCAAAATACGTTTTGCCTGCCTGAATTTGAACTGTACGTCGGTGGCCGCTCCGGCCAGGGAGCCTTGGATGACAACCGACGGCTTAGCCAATTTATTTACCAAAACTTAGGCGTCATCACGGCGATCGCCCCCACCCTCGACACCCACACCGCCGCCCAAATCTTCCACCCCTTGTTCTGGATTGACAGCCAGGGGCAGCCCCCAGCCCCCATGACCATGATCAGCTATGACGAGGTGGGGGCGGGCAAATGGCAGGTGAACCCGGAGATGGCACCCTACATGGCCGTGGAAGACTTGCAAGAGTTTGCGCTGCACTACACCCGTCGCCTTACCCATGACAGCAAATATCCCCTCACCATTTGGCCCTACCATTCCATGCTGGGCGGCATTGGTCACGCCCTGGTTTCCGTGATTGAGGAAGCCTGTTTCTTCCACTCGGTAGCGCGCCACAGTCCCACCCTGTATGAAATCAAAGGCGACAACCCCCTCACGGAAAACTATTCCGTACTGAGTCCAGAAGTGCTGGAAGACGGCCAAGGAACCGCGATCGCTGCCAAAAATCAGCGGTTTACTGACCAGCTGCTGAACTTTGATGCGATCGTGGTGGCCGGTCAGGCCAAGAGCCACTGCGTCGCCTGGTCGGTCGAGGATCTGCTCACCGCAATTAATGCCCGTGATCCGCAACTGGCGCAGAAAGTGTATCTGCTCGAAGACTGCACCTCTCCGGTGGTGGTGCCCGACGTGGTGGACTTTACCAATGCGGCTAACGAAGCTTTTGAGCGGTTCGCCGCTGCCGGGATGCACCGCGTCACCACCGAGATGCCGCTGGCGGACTGGCCGGGACTCGCCCTGTAGCCGTTCCCATGAGCCGCTTTAGGAAGAGCGCTCGGCAGCCCGCAGGCGATTTTGCTCCAACGTCAGCTGCACATCCACCAGTTCAGATAGTTGTTCGGTCAGGCGATCGCTCTTTTTTTGCGCCGCGACTTTGCGATGCAGGGCGGCGCGGGCTAGGTCTTCGCGATCGCGCTGCAAGGCGGCGGTCGCCACTCGTTGCCAGGTATCCACGTCCTGACGGGCTTTGTCATACTCCTGCTTGAGGGTTCGGTGGGCGGCGGCGATGTTGCCCAGGGCGTCGTGAAATAAGGAAATCGCTTCTTCCGGGGCGCGATCGCTGACCGTTCCTTCGATCAAACGGCGCAAGTCCGGCAGGTTGTAGCGATCGATTTGCAACCCAAAGCCGGCGAGTTGCTCACAGTCGTTGCGGCCCGTTTTACACCAGTTAGCAAAATGTTCGCAGTTGTTAGTCAGCAGATCATAGCGCTGTTCGCCCAGCCGACTGTTCGCCCGCTGCACCACAATATGAGGCAAAAAGGCGAGCGATCGTGGCTTCACAAAGATCCTGCTCCCCCGCGCAAATAAATCTCGGGGGGTGCTGATAATTGTGGGCACCTCGCCCCCCTTGTAGTAGTGAATGATGGCGTCTGAGCCACAGTCAATGCCGTGGTGCTCATACACGCCCAGCACTCCAGCGACTTCGCGCATGGCATAGACCTGATCACCTAGCGCCATGATTCGCCCTCCAGATCACAATCTTGAGTGTCAAGACTGCACGGATGGCGGGCTCTCGGAGGTCGTTCGGTGCTCCGGATCAATGCGGGTCGGATGCACATCGGCAGCCTCCGGCTCGGCGGCGTCAAACTCGACTTTGGTGCGACTCTCGACGTTCGTCTGCAGCTTGCGTAAGGCACTCATCGAGTCGGGAGCCTCTTGGCTGATGTTGATCTGAATGTTGGGGCCAGAGCGCGCCAACCGAATCACCATGCCGTCTTCTGCGGCCGCCTGGGCCACTCGCTTGCCATCCAGGTAAGTACCGTTCGTACCCAGATTCACAATTTCCCAACCCGCATCAGTCTGTCGTAATTCAACATGATGGCGAGAGACCACGGCACTGTAGAGCACCACTTGATTTTCAGTAGAGCGACCAATTCGAATGACGGAGTCTTCTTCGAATGTCCAATGTTGGACGGGCTTCTTATTCAGAGGATGTAGTAGCGAAAGAGTAATCACATCTCTCAACCTATAGGCGATAGCAAACTGCTGGCATTAGCTGGGAATTAGCTTAAGGGTAAACCACTTAGCCAGACTGGAAAATAAAAGTAACTTTATCTCCTTTACCCAGGGCGATGCGATCGCCCGCACGGAGCCGGTGGCGATTACCCGGCGGCAACGGCATATTGTTGACATAGGTGCCGTTCGAGCTACCTACATCTTCAATGTAGTAAATGTCGCCCTCAACCCGAATGTTGGCATGTACCCGCGAAACAATTTCTGAATCAGGAAACCCTGACACATCAATGGTGGGGGGAATGCGATCGTTCGGTTTCCCCAGGTGAATGATCGTTAACTGATGAGGCAGTTCTAGAGGCGTGTTGGTCTGAACGTGTAATAGCTTCGCCTGATTAACTTGCAGTTGCGTTGACCCCAGATTCGCCGCACCTGCCCCTGGCCTCGCTGGCAAGGGCGGTGGCGGGGTCGCGGCCGCCGTCAGCTCACTGGCATTACTTTCTAGCGGAGCCACAATGTTGGGCGGCGACGTGGGTAGGGGCGGCGGCGGCCCTGGGGCGGTGGTAGCATCGGGCGCGTTGACTGCCGGATTAGTGGTGATCAAGGGCTCGGGCGGCAACAATTCCGGAATCTCGACGTCGTCGTCAATGCCGGGAACGGTGGCCTCATAGTCGGGCTCGCTGGGGCTCTCGGGGCTAGTCGCTATCGCTACGGGTGCGGGGCTCGCCGATTCGCTGGCAGGGGCACTCACTGCCCTTAAGTCAAACCCACATTGCCCACAAAAGCTGGCATCCGATTGCACTGTCGCTTGGCAACTGGGACAAGTCGCCAACACTGGCAAGGGAGTGTAGCAAGCCTCGCACTGGACTGCACCATCAGGATTTTGATGATTACAGTTAGGGCAAACGATCATGACAGTACCTTGTGTCTGGTGATCATCGTCAAAGAGCGTACCCGCAGCACGTACCGAAACTGGGCGGCAGTGTGGCAGCGACGCCTCATCTTGTGCACATAAATGATAGGCGAAAACGACAGTTCTGCTACAAGGAGACGGCGCGATCGCGCCAAAAAAACTTTCCGTCAGCCGAGCTACGACTTCATTTGTCGCTTCAGATCTTCGAGTTCGGCTTCCGTTTCCCAGCGCTGAAAAGTCTCTTCGAGCGGATCCAGCGGTTGATTGAAATTATGGGGTATGTTTTGTTGCCACCCCGCCGTTTGCTCATTGGGACTGGTGGCAGTGGTGGCCGCGCGATTGGCCTCAGCTGCGGCAATTTTGACCTTCAACTCGCGGCGGCGATCGTGAATCTGCCGCTGTAACTGGCGGGTCTTTTCCATCTGCTCTTTGACGCCCTGCATTTGCCCCCACAGGTGATTGCCCTCGCGTAGTAGGGCGGCTTCTCGAGCTTGGGCGGGCTGGGCCAGGTCTTCGCGGTTGGCGGCTTGGGCTTTCTTGATGCGCTCATGCCAGCGCTGAATTTCTTGAGCAGTGGCTAAGATGCTGTCTTCTAATTGCTGCTGTCGCCGCTTGAGCGTACCGAGCAAGTTAATGGCATCTTCTTCCTGCCCCCGGAGTTGCTCTTCCAGAGCCATCAATTCCAGGTGCGGATTGGCCTTCAAAAATTCATCTAAGCGATTTTCTAAAAATCGGCTTAAATCTTCAAACAGTCCCATGTCGCCGACTCCTTGGGTGAACTGTTTTCACTGTAAGCGATGATTTGCAACCATTCTGCGCGATCGCCCCCCAAAGTGATGTTGCCCTAAGTGCTTGCTCCCCTTGGCCACGGAGGCATGACTCAACTGATCAATGATTGCCCTGGCAATCATTGCCCTCAATCAGTGAAGATTGCTTAGGATCTGCATCGATGGTCAAATCCGCTGATGGCTGTTGATTCTAGAATTCTTGACCAATGTAGAGGGTCCGCACTTCGCCATTGCGACGGACGACCGCCTCTTCATTGGCGACTGATACGAGCAGCCAACCACTGTTGCCTACGCGCTCGCCAATGTAGACCCGCTGCGGCACCCCGGCAATTTCAAACAGGGCGGCGGAGCGATCGCCCAATTCCAGCACCCCTAAGAGGGTTTGGGTATTGACTGCCGCCGGGGTGGGGTTACTGCTCACCCCGTTGGTTGTGGGATTGTAGGCGGTATTGGGCGCGGCGGTGGGGGCAGGCACCGTTGCCGCCTGCGAGGCGGGATAAGGGACATAAACCCGCTCAATGACGTTGACGGGACCAGGAACGCTGGGAACGCCATTGGGCGCTCCGGGGGACAGCACGTTATTGCCCATCGGCGGCAGGCCAGCGCCATTGCCACCATTCAGCGCGACCGCCACATCACCCACGTTGCTGGCCGCCGTTGGGGTGGCGGTCGTCGCATTTTGAGTGATCACTTCTAGCGATCGCCGCAAATACTCTAAAAACTCGGCATTCGCATTCGCCATGGGCACTTCCGTCGGTACGGTCGTGGGGGCAACCGCCGCTAGTTGCGCGGTTTGCCGTTGCTGCATCCAGACCCCCAACGTCGCGAGCACCATTAGCCCCGCAGCGCCGAGCAACGCCCGATTCACCGTCCAAAAACTTTTCGCCGGAGCCGGGGCCGTCGAGTCAGTCGCCGGAGCCTTGTCGCCCTCATCTGCCATCACTGGCACCAATGGCGTTGATGTAGTTGCCAGGTCAGTCGAGATCGCCGCCGTCGCTGGATCTAGTAACTCCGCAGCTGAGTCTCCAGCCTCAAAGCTGAGGGGCATCGCTGCGACTGGGGCTGGTTCGGCTAGGGGCGGCTGGGCCAGCTTCGCCAGCGCCTCTTCATCCCCTTCTAAAGCCCGCTCAACATCGCCAAACAGCTCGCTCATTAATTGATCCGCCGAAGCATCCGCCATCTGAATCGGATGCGACGACTCAGATAAAGATTGAGAATCGAGTGGAGGAACTTTGCTATCAATCATGCTGTAATTCCGCAGAATAACCGTGCTCAATTTAGTCAATTATGGTCGAGACCACCCCAAGCATTTAAAAGCCTGCATAGACGTTAACAAGCCAGCTTCAGATGCCACCTATCCACGCCAAATTGCTAAGAAAGTTAACAACTTGGCGGCCAGGGTTGACGCCTGAAAAAACACAGTCGTGTTTTTAGATGCCGAGGCTACGGCTCAATATTAATCGCGCTTGGCAGAAACGGCACTGCTGAGGCGCTTTTTTTCGGCAACACAGGGGGTGTCCAACTGCGGGCCAGGCTGCGGGGGCGATCGCTCAGCGCACTGTGTTAGTATGCTGGGTGTCTGTAAACGGGATGTAGCGCAGCTTGGTAGCGCGCCTGCTTTGGGAGCAGGATGTCGCAGGTTCGAATCCTGTCATCCCGATTGAATTGAGCACATGGCCGATTTACTCAGTGGACTAAGGGGTCATTGTGAGGCGGTCGAAAGTTGCTAGCATAATTTTCAACATGGTAACTACTAGGCCGTGGCTCTCCGGCGACAATCGCTGCTTGAGTGAGGGGAATGCTGGTGCAGCATTGAAATGATGATCGCGAGCGGTGGCTCTCTAGATACTGGAGTGTCCCCAAGCGATATCGCTCGGTCAACCGAAATCAGCGTGATTAAACTTTCGGTTAATGTGGCGACTCTGTGCGGGTGCCTCATGTGGCCCCACTGCCAGCCCCAAATTGTTGTTTTTAAGGATGGATTAGAGGCTTTTATGCAAGGAATTTTTCGCCAATTGGCTTCCACAGGTCTGACTGGACTGGCGATCGCCGGCTGTGCGTTGATGGCTCCAGCTCCGGCATTAGCCTTGTCGGAACAGGAAATTCTGGAAAAGTTAGAGTCCATCCCGGTTTTTCTCATCGTGAACGGTGACGGGCAATCGCTAACGGCCAGCGTCGGCGAGACAGAAGAGGAGCAGGTACAGGTACCGCTGGTGTTCATCAATTCCACGGAGGCCGAGAATTTCTTGACCGCAGCCGCAGAAGAGGATTCGCCTATTGCTGAGGGGGCACAGTTAGCGGTCTTGCCCTTAAATCAGGTATATTCCCAAGCGAGTTCTCAGCTCGACAGTCCAGAGTCGCTGGTTTATGTCCCCAGTGTTCAATCAGTGCAGGAAGCATCACAAATTGCTCAGCAAGAATTTCAGGGGGTGCCCTTATACGCAGCGGTCAATCTAGAGGAGGGACAATATCTGCTCACTAGCGACAACACGCTGCCGATGTTCTTTTCGCTGGCAGATTTGCAGTCACAGGTGTCAGCGCTGATCGATACCAATCCGGCAATTGAAGAGGTGATCGGCGTTGAGGTCACAACCTTCGAAGGCATTTTGAGCAATATGGCGGCGAATGACCCAGATATTGATGAATTTTTAGAGCTGGTACAGTTTGTGCCGTCATCTCAGACGTTGCAGTACCTGGATTCTTTGTCGACCGGGGCGAATTAAACGCTCTGCGGCTGAATCACCTCCCTAAACAACCCGGTTTCGGCGGCGCTCAACCTTCCAGCTACAAGAGTTGAGCGCCGCCGAATTTTGATCTCGATTTACCAGGATTGTATTTTCAAACGAGCCACTACTCGGTTGAAGCAGGCTCATCATGATTAATGACGGCCCGGACTGAGAGCCCATTGAGGAGACCGATCACTTCGTTGATCAATGAATAAGGGCGATCGCCGCTCAGTCGTGGTCGCCCTTATTCATTGGCATGTTCAATGATGGGGCAGTAGTCAGCATCCATATTTTGGCGTTGATCAGCTTCCCGAATTAGGACTTGTAGCTGCTGTTTCAATGCCTGTAGCTGTTGAATGCGATCGTCAATTTCAACGACTTTTTCTTGGAACTTATGGCGCACATTTTGACAAGGCCGCTGGCCCGAGTCGGCAATCCCCAAAATATCTTGAATGTCATTGAGGCTTAGCCCCAGGGCCTGCGACTGACGAATAAAGCTCAGGCGCGGCAGCACGGATGGCGCAAACAAACGAAACCCCCCAGACGTGCGCTTGGCAGCTTCAATCAGGCCGCGCTCTTCATAGAAGCGAATTGTTTTGACGGGTAATTGACTCTGGGCACTGACCTGACCAATTTTGAGTAATTCGGGTTGGGCCTGTAACATTTCGCTTTCCCCCCTAACCTGCGTTCGTTCACTAAGCCTACCTTCTATCTCTAGTGAACTGGAGGGTGCGTGGTGTTTCGTAACGTCTTGCGCGGCAATCGGGACTTGTACAACTTAGCAAGTTAGGCGTCCCTGATCAGGCGACAGGCGACAGAATTGGGCACCTGAGGATCGTCAAAAGTGAATGACCCGGAGCGGCACATCCCCCATGACCAGCTTGATCACTCCCCTCTCACGTCCGATGTCGACCGCCAAAAAGCAAGTGCTACGGATCTTCCGACGATAACGGCTCTGGGGCACTGTCTAACAACCCTAACAACGGGCCGATAATCGCCCCAAAGACAAAGCCCCCGGCATGGGCCCAGTAGGCAATTCCCCCCTCAGCCATGCCGATGTTGGCAGGGGCATTGAGACTAGCCAAGCCGTAAGATGCCTGCTGCAAAAACCAAATACCCAAGTAAAACATCGCGGGAATTCGCAAGGGTAGAAAGAAGAAGCCTAGAGGCACGATAGTCAGGATGCGGACATCGGGAAATCGAAAAATATAGGCTCCCATAATGCCCGCGATCGCTCCACTCGCGCCGAGAGACGGCACCTCGGAATACATGCCAAAGAACCACTGCGTCAACGTTGCCAGAATGCCGCAGATTAAATAGAACAACAAAAAGCGGGCATGGCCGAGCTCTTCTTCAACGTTGTTCCCAAAGATCCACAGGTAGAGCATATTGCCACCCACGTGCAAAAACCCCGCATGCATAAATTGTGCCGAAACCAGGGTGAACCACTCATGTGCCGTAAAGATGGTGAACCCGCCGGGGGCTTGCAGCGCCTGTGTGAGCTGTTCTGGAACCACCGCCCAAGTGCGAAAGAACGTCATCAGTTCCATCGGGGACAGCGTTAACTCATAGAAAAACACCAGTAAATTGACGGCAATCAAGCCATAGGTCACATAGGGCGTAATCTTGATCGGGTTGTCATCTTTGAGAGGAACCACAGCACACCAATAATCTTTCAATTGGCAAGTTATCAAATGCCGCCCCCCTGCACGACCATCAACCGGATGATTCTGCTTGGGACGCTCATGACCACCGTCTCAGGGCTTCACCACGACTGACGCTTTGCTGGGTATTGAGGGGAGTGCTTGGGTGAGCCGCAAGAGCCGAAAATACAGATCCAGAGGGCGATGCAGACCTGCTTTGCGATCGCCAGTCATCTCTTACTCACTCATGTTTACGTTGAGTCATAATTCGCCCACGATGATGATGAGACACTTGACAAAAGCAAAAAATAACCGTATATTTATATACAGAAAGCAAATCGTTCATCCGACCAGCACATCTGGACAGGACGGAAGTAAGAGAGTAATTCTCTGAAGGAACGCGCCTCTTTCACTACACGATCAACATCACTGTTGTCATTTGGAGGCGAGATTATGAGCTTACGTTATCGTGGTGCAGATTACGAACCCTGCCAGACTGGTTTCAACTACTTTGAAGAAGTCATTGGTACTTACCGAGGTGCAGTTGTGACTCGTCGAGTTGCGACTAATGCTCCTAACCAGCATATCGATGGTTTAACCTATCGCGGTGCCAAGGTTAAGTAGTCTGTTCACTCATCCAATCGTTCATCCGACCAGTGCATCTGGACAGGACGGAAGTAAGAGAGTAATTCTCTGAAGGAACGCGCCTCTCGATTCATTGCAAACCATTCGCAAGAGGCGAAAATATCATGACTTTACGTTATCGCGGCGTTGAATACGACACTCACACTCCTCAAGTGCAGTTGGCGGAAGAAGTAATTGGTCAATATCGGGGCGCAACCGTGACCCGCCATGTGGCTAACAACTTGCACGCCGACCACGTTGATGGTCTAGTCTATCGCGGCGCAAAAGTTCGCTAATTTCTGTTTCGTTAATCGTTCATCCGACCAGTGCATCTGGACAGGACGGAAGTAAGGGCACAACGCCTTGAAGGAACGCGCCTCTCATTCACTGCAAACCATTCGCAAGAGGCGAAAATATCATGACTTTACGTTATCGCGGCGCTGAATACGACACTCACACTACCGAAGTGCAGTTGGCGGAAGAAGTAATTGGTCAATATCGGGGCGCAACTGTAACCCGCCATGTCGCTAAGAACTTGCACGCCGAGCACGTCGATGGCTTGATCTATCGCGGCGCAAAAGTTAAATAGTTGAGACTTGTTCTCTAGGCCATGTTGTTTAGCGTGGCCCAGGAGTAAGAGTTAAGGAGCGGCGTATCTCATTGCGGCATTAAGCCAAAGATGAGATGCGCCCTTTTTATTGGCAAACTGTCTTGGTTGGCTTCAGCAATTCTAAGGATGGCTTTCTTGGGGACTGAGCAAGCCAGTAACGCTCAGGCTGAGCAATTGCTCTAGAGCTTCGCACCGGGGTCAGACCTGAATGAAACGATAGGTTGTGTGTGCGGCCCGAAATTGGCAGCGCTGGGTCACCTCAACTGTTGTCGGAGGACAGTACAGGCAGAGATCCTGGGCTAGTAGCGCCGAACAGCGATGCGGGAAGGGGCTGAGCGTTTCACAGCAGTAGCTGGGGGGGAGCGAGCCAAAACAGGGTGCTGTGACCAATCGCGTCCTTGGCGGGGGGCACCTCGACCCCAATGACACCCGTTTTTTTCAGTCGCCAGTTGTGACTCCCCTGGCCATGCACGAGGAGTTGCGCCCAGTGGCTCAGATCTGGCTCATGGCCAACCAGCGCTAGACGACTGACAGGATGGGCCATTTGCCAATCGGTGAGCCAGGACAACCAGTGTTGTAACTCACCGCCAGGAGCCAGCACCTCTAGCGTTGCCGAGGTCGGAGCTAGATCGGCTTCGAGCAAAATTTGGGTGGTTTGGTGAGCGCGCACGAGGGGGCTGGTCAGGATGAGTTCGACGCGACAACCTAGCTGCACCAGGCGATCGCCGATCGCTCGGGTGCGCAACCGGCCTTTCTCCGTCAAGGGGCGCTCCCTGTCCTGGGCATAGGTTCCCCGGTTGGCGGCGATGCCATGACGGATGAAATAGAGTTCAGTCTGTGGAGATGAGTCCATCTTCAGGATTTACGAGTCGCCAGAGCTTTTGTTTAATCTGCATATCGAAGACTTCCCATTTTAGACGGTTGTAGTCGCTGTTTTCGTAGAAACCAGACAGGAAACCGACTGGAATACCAAAGCCGCCAGCAGTGGTACGCCCCCCGCCAAAGAACCGCCCTTCTAAATCTTGACCAAAGGCTTCTTTGATAAATTCGTCGGGGTCAAGGGTGATTTTGCTGGTGCGTAGAGACCCAATCACCACTTCGCGCTCTTCATCTTCGTCGTGGACGATGCCGTACACCACTGCCGTATGGATGTTTTCTTCGGTGACGAGAAAGTCAGCGGCTTGGGGAATGGCGTCGCGATCGTCATAGCGCAAATATCCCACACCCGCGATGGAAACGTTATTTTGGATGGTGCGGTTGCGCAGCGATCGCTCAATCACATCCATCACTCGTTTCGAACGCGAGGCTCGGAGGATGGCCCCCAACAGTTGTGGATCATAAAAATTGCTGAGATATGCCGCCGCCATAAAGTCCGCTTCGGCGGCATGCATCAGGTTATTGGTGTCTGATCGCAGGCCGTGCATCAGCGCGGTAGCACATTTCACATGGGTACTGTTGCTGCGATCGAGAGTGAGCAGCACCTTGCTCTGTAGATATTGCGTGAGAATGGTTGCCGTCGCCCGAATGTGGGGCCGCACGTCAATCAGCGTGGCGTTGATGTCTTTTTGCGGGGCATGGTGATCGACCACGAGAAACAGCGACAAGTTTGCTTCTTCGACTTGCCGAGTCAGTTGGGAGGTCGCGCCCTGGGTATCGAGCAGCACGTAGGCTTGGTACTTGCTCAAGTCCGGGCCGGTCTTCGTTTGGGGGTTCCAGCGGCGGGCAGGCAAGCCTGAGAGCCGCACCAGCGCAATGTTTTCCTGATGGCTCAGGGTACCGCCGTAGTAGATATCGCAGTCAATATCATATTGCTGACAGATGAGGCGATAGGCCCACGCTGAAGAGAGGGCATCGGGATCGGGGAAATCCTGAATCAGAACTAAATGGCGATCGCCCGAGCGCTGTGACAGCAACTTATCCAGCCGTTCAATTAGATTAATGCGATCGCGCTGGCTGGTCGTGCCGCCGGCTGCCTTGCCCACCGTCGCCGGCACGGCATGCACAGGGCCGTGCCCCATGGCAGACATGGGGGCGGAGCCATTGGCGGGAGCAGAAGTCGAATCAGTCACAGTTATTCCGGAGTGTCTATTATTACGATAGCTCTCCCCTTCGCTCTCCGCACCCTTTCGACCCTGGAAAGAGGTGCTGGATTATCTGCCCATATGTGGCCCAAGGCCGTCGGCAAAGAATGGGCAAAGAGCAAACCATTGGTATTTTACAACGACTCGAATCAGGCCCTTGCACTGCTACCAATCGATTTCAGCGATCGCCGCTCGGCAGCCATCGCTGAAATCGCTGAAATCGATTAAAATGAGACGTACATACGTCATCGCCAATCGTCGCTTAATCGGCTAAACCGTTGGGATGAATCGCCCTATCTGAGGTTTGGATATTCAGACCCAAACGTCAGTCTGAGTAGGGAGATGCCACTCCACCAGCAACTTGTCGGTTAACCGAAGGTAAATTCATGTGTACATCTCGGTTTCGTGTGTTATCGTGACCAAGTGAAAATCAAATACGTGATTCAGCCACAGTTTCAACGGCTGTTTGGAATTTTTTACCCGCTTTAAGTTCATACGTCACAGAGTCAACTAGCAATACGTTTTGAGGGCTAGTGTTTCTGGGTATAGGGTTTGGCGAATAATTGACTTCTCAAACGGCGAATTTAGTGGCCTGAGATCGCGATTTAACGACGTTTTTTTGGAATTTTTTCGATTTTGAATATGAGTGAAACGCTGACCAGCCGCCAGGTTGCCCACCCCATGGTGAAATTTCAACGACAGGTAAACTCTTTGGTCAAACGCGACATTGTGCAGCCCGAAGACAGTATTTGGAAAATCGCGCTTTTGTTTGGTGACGAATGGGCTCACTGGAAACGCGAACTGGAAGAATTTGAATTTTCCACCAAAGATCCCATTAGCGACCTAATCGCGGTGGAATCTTGGGAAGAAGAGTAAATCCCCATCCAGAGATGTCTCAGGGGACGGTTTCTATTGAGTTGAACAGGCCCTGCTTCCACTCTGGCCCTAAGGAGTCGTTCCCTGAGTTTTCAGGCAAACACTACCGTCCGGTTGCCGTAGACCAAAACGCGGTTTTGCAAATGCAGTCGGACGCCCCTAGCGAGAACAATGCGTTCTAAATCTTTGCCTTTGCGGATCAGGTCTTTCACATCGTCGCGATGGGTAATGCGCACCACATCCTGCTCGATGATTGGCCCCGCATCTAAGTTTTCGGTCACATAGTGAGCCGTTGCCCCGATAATTTTAACCCCGCGTTCATGGGCGCGATGATAGGGTTGTGCGCCCATAAACGCGGGCAAAAATGAGTGATGAATATTGACCACGTTGGGAAACTGCACTAGAAAATCCCCGCTCAGAATTTGCATATATTTGGCCAGCACCACCAAGTCGATGTTGTATTGCTCTAGCAGCGCTAGCTGCTTGGCCTCTGACTCGGCTTTGGTATCGCGGCTCATGGGCACGTGGTGAAAATCAATGCCGAACTGCTCGGCAATGGGCCTGAGGGTTGCATGGTTGCTCATGATGAGGGGAATATTCGCGGCGAATTCTTTGGCCTGATGTCGCCAGAGCAAATCAAGCAGGCAGTGGTCTTGACGGCTCACCCAAATGGCAATGCGCGGTACCGCGTCGGAAAAGCACAGTTGCCAGTCAGCCCCCAAGGGTTGGGCGATCGCATTAAAGGCTGGCCCAATCAACTCTTGGGGCAGGTTAAAGCCCCCCAAACTCCACTCAATTCGCGACAAAAAGAGTCCGCTGGCTTCGTCGCGATGTTGATCGGCGTGGATAATATTGCCACCGTTGGCGTAGATGAAGTTGGCGATTTTAGCCACTAGGCCTTGCTGATCGGGACAGGAAATTAGCAAGGTCGCCGACGGATATCGGGTAGATTGTGTCATTACTCAAAAGCGATATGGAAGATCTCCGACACCGAGCAACGTCAGAGCAAGAGGATTTTGCTTCATCGGTTGTATCGGCATTTTAGCGATCGCCGTCAGACTCTTCAGCATTATTCCTCGGGTCTTCCGAGTCTCCAGCGTCCGTATTTGCCCCATCGTCAGGGTCGGTGTTGGTGTTGGTGTCGTCTGAGTTCTCATCAGGCTCTGAGGCGTCTTCAGCAGGACTGTCTTCAACCACCGCTTGCCATTCTTCCAGGGGGCGATCGACACCGTTGAAAATGTTCTCACCGACGATCGCCACCTCGATATCACTCACCTCATCAGTCAGCGGAAACGTTGCTGGGTCAATTAAGGCGTAGTAGTTCTGCCCGCTGAAATCAGGATCACCCAAAATCAGCTGGTGGGTAGTGCCATCGGCCAGGGTCAAGTCTACGATCGCAAACGGCTCATCCAGGCCGAAATCAGCGGGACTCGCCGCCTCAATCGTCGTGGTGTTGACCAAGCCATCTGTAACCAAGCGGCTCAACAGAAAGGCGATCGCGGCTTCTTCGGCAGGCTGCTCGGTCGGTTCCAGCATTTGCCAAAACCCGTCGGCGTCCTTTTCAAACACGACCGTTTGCGCGGCGGTCGCAATTTGCAAAAACACGACATCAGCTTCCGCGAACTCATAAACCGGGGTGGCAGTCCTGTCACTGGGCTCGGTCGTGGCTGAATTGGAGTCAGACTGCCGGGACTGGGTCACCAAAACGATCCCGCCCAACAGCAAAGCGGCGGCCACCAAAATTACTGTGCTGCGCTGAAGTTTCATGTGCTCTACCGTCTCCGCAACGCCATCAAAATTGCCAGGGCAATGCCCGTTAAGGGCAGCACCAGCAGCGAAAAAATGCCTAACCCCCAGGCTTGCTGTCCCGTCATTTGCAAGCGGCGATCGGTCGTCGCCTTGGGCCGAATCGACAAGGTGGCGTCGGCTTCCTGACCTAACCAATTCACCGAATTCAGAAACACATCGCCATTCAACTGTTGGTTAAATGAGCCATCTGCCGCAAAGGTGGAATTGCCAATCACCACCAATCGCGATTCCTCCGCCTGATTTTCCTCAGCATTCGGATCGGTGAGGGCCGCCGTATCGTCTGCGGCGAAATCAGTCTGATCAGCATCAGCGTCAGCGGTACCAGTCTCTGCATCAGCCGTCACGTCCTCGTCAGACAACTCCTCGTCTTCGGTATTTTCTGCTGCGGCGGCCTCATCGGCATCAGACACGTCCTCGGGACTCTCCACTGCCTCGCGACTTAGGGCCAGCCCCAAGACAAACGGGCCTTCTGGCGGCGCATTGGGGTCAAAGGTGAGGTCACCCTCGTCGGTAATGGCTTCGGCGCGGCTCTGGGGATTGGTCAGCAGCAGCGGTGACGTTTCCGTATCGGGTAGTTCACGCCCATCGACCGGACGCGCCAAGGGAAAAAACGATCGCCCCTCGCCAAAGTCTCCGGTAATGGGGTGGTCGCCGTAGGTAGTCACAATCGGCGCAGCGGGGCCTAACCCGACAAATTGCCCCGCCCCCGACGTATCCAACACGAGGCGATCGTCCAAAATCACCCCCCAGTCATCCAAGAGTGCATTCAGGCCGCCATCCAGCCGCGGGTCAAGCATTAACAGAACGCCCCCGCCCTCGTTGAGATAGGTCTCCAGCGCTGCCACCTCCGCCGGAAAGAAGTCTTGGGTCGGCCCAGCAACCACGACGACATTGGCGTCCGGGGGAACGGTTGCCGCTTCCGCCAGGTTCAGGGGTTCAACCTGATAATTTTGGTCGGTGAGTCCTTGCACCGCCTCTAACAACCCCGCCGCCTCACCGTTGATGGCAGGCTCGCCGTGGCCCTGCGCAAAATAGACAGTCAGGGTCAGATCGCTGCTGAGCTGTGCCAGGGCATTCGTCAGGTCTTGTTCTGACAGGGGTTGAGCGGTGCCGAGAGCCTGCGCATCCGCCGTGGTGCCAATAGTTTGCAAAAAGCGGCGATCGCCCCGCGCTTCCAAAAACACCATGCCCGGTTGAGTGGCCCCAAACGCTTCTGCCAGTCGCGGATTGGCAAAGGGATCGACGTATTCAAACTCAAAGTTGTCACTCTCTTGGCGATAGCTTTCGAGCAGTTGCACGTCCTGGGAATTTTGCACCGAGTCAAACACCACCACGCGCACGGGTTCTTCTAAGCTCTGCACCACCTGCTGGGTCGCAGGGGCCAGGGTAAAGAGTCGAGTTTCTGTCAGGTCGTAGCGGCCGACATTTTGCACCGCCAGGAAATTGATTAATCCCAGGATGACCAGCACCGCGATCGTGGCGACCACCGCATTGGTGCCGCTTTGGGTCGATCGCTGTTGCCAAAAGGCTCCAGCCGTCTGTCCCGTAAAGCTGAGGCCCAATAGCAATAAACCGATGCCAAAAATCATCAGTGCCGTGGGCAGCAGTGGCCAGCCGGACAAACTGCCCGCCACGAGCCCCGCCGTGGCGCAGGCTAACCCCGGCCAGGTGAGAAATTTCAGCCATTTTGCAGAAAATGCCAACCGTTTCATACTGTCTATGCTGTCGTCGTGATGATTACTCTAAGGGACTGGCCCGCGGGCACTAATTACGCTGAAACCGGAGCGCTTCAATGGATTGCGCCGTGAGGAATAGCCCCAACAGACCGTAAGACACAAACAACACCACGCTACTGGTATCCAAAATGCCTTGGGTAAAGCCGTTGAAATGTTGCAGCATCGATAAATGATTGAGCGCGTCGCCCAACCAACCGGGCACGGCCCGCGCCAACGCATCCACAATCCACAAGAAAATCACCAGGGCAAAGGTCAGGATGGCGGCGACCACGGTGCTGCTGGTGAGGGATGAAAGAAACATGCCGAGGGACAACACACTGGCGGCCAGCAAAATGAGTCCCAAATTACCGACCAGTAGGAGGTTGGGCGAGACGGCGGGTTCGGCGGTGCCGAGGGCGATCGCCACACACAGCATCAGCGGCAACACCATGCCGATGTAAAACGTGACGACCGCCAGCAACTTGCCTAGCGCCACGACCCAGTTCATCACCGGCGAGGTCGCGAGCAGTTCCAACGTCCCCTGTTTGCGCTCCTCGGTGTAGAGCCCCATCGAGAGAATGGGCAGCACAAACATCGAGAGCGAGCCGATCACCCCAAAATAGCCCTGCAAAAATTCGTAGGCGACATCCAGCGGCGGCAGCGTCATCCCCATTTGCAACACCTGATCGCGGCGGGCCACCTGGGCCAGCAAGCCCTCTGGACTGAACAAAATCACCACCAGGAAAAAGCCCCCCAACAGCCAAAAGATCGCGGCAATCACATAGGCCAGGGGCGAGGCCAAATAACTTTGCAGCTCCCGACGATAAATCGCCAGCACATTTCCCAACACAGTTCGCAACGCGGTCATAGCCTTCTTCACTCACACCTGCAATGGTTAGCTGTCCGTTTCTGGGGGGACTGGATCGTCTGTGTTATCCGCAGCGCTGGCCCCTTCAGGCATCACAGCAGGGCTGGCGGCATCGGCGTCATTTGCCAGTTCCGTGACCGCAGCCTTGGCCATGTCCTCGGTCGGTTCTTCCGTCGTCAAATTGAGGAAGACATCTTCCAGACTGGCCTGGTGTCGCCGCAGCTCGTACAGTCCGAATCCGGCTTGGACGATCGCCGCCGCGATCGCCTCGCCGGGGTCGGTATCGCCCGCCTTGAGTTGAAACCGATATCGCGACTCATGATCCGGGAGTTGCCCCACCGACTCAACGGCGGCGACTCCGGGGACGGCCCGCAGGGTGTGGTGGATATCCTCTAAGCCGCCGCGCACCTCCAGGTCGTAGCTCACGGCCCCCGTGAGCTGTGCCATCAAGGTATCGAGCTTACCCGCCGCCACTAATTGCCCGCGATTGATGATGGCCACGCGATTACAGGTGGCATTCACCTCCGGCAGAATGTGAGTGGACAAGATGATCGTGTGGTCGCCCGCCAGGCTGCGAATGAGCTGCCGCACTTCGTTGTTTTGGCGCGGATCGAGGCCCGAGGTCGGCTCATCGAGCACAATCACGGGCGGATCGTGGACGATCGCTTGGGCAATGCCCACCCGCTGCCGAAACCCTTTCGACAGCTTGCGAATGATGACGGCGTGTTTTTCTTCCAAACCGCAGCGCTGGATGGCGTAGGTGACCTGAGCGGGGCGATCGCCAGCAGACACCCCCTTGATGCGGGCGACGAAATGCAAAAACGCCTCCACCGTCATGTCGAGGTAGAGCGGGGGCCGTTCGGGCAAATAGCCGATGCGCTGGCGCACCGCCATCGAATCCGCATGAACGTCGTACTCGGCGACTTTGGCCGTGCCGCTGGTGGCGGGCAAATAGCCGGTCAAAATTCGCATGGTGGTAGTTTTGCCCGCACCATTCGGCCCGAGAAATCCTAAAATTTCCCCCGGTTCCACCGCAAAAGACACATCGTTCAAGGCCACGGTTGAGCCATACACTTTATGAAGATGATCAACTTCAATCATGGGCGTAACGACCGTTCTCCTTTACATTCGAGGGGGTGAATCCGGAACAGACTGACCGACGAGCGATCGAGATCGCCGTTCCCGAACCCGCTGATTTGTCAGCAAAGACTAACACTCTAGCGCTCATCGGCGGCAAGTTGATGGCTGCCCCCTCGCCAATAAACACCAGAAGATCATAAAGTCTGATTTGCGACTTTCAAAGACCCCATGACCCAACCCTCTGATCCCCAAAATTCGGCAGACCTGAGCTTAGACGATGAGTTGCCCATTGGCCCCGGCACCAGCTTCACGTTTCTTTACTATTTTGCGACTGCGGGCGTGATTACCTGGCTGTTTGTCGCCCGTTTATTTGGGGTCGGCCTGATGACCACGCTGCCGGAGGAAATAGGGTTAGTAGGTGGTGTGCTCTTCGGGCTGGTCGGCATTCTCTTCAATCGCTCCACCACGCTGGAAATTCCCTTCACCAGCAAAAAGAAATTTCGCCAGCAGCTCAGCGATGTGATGGCGAGCATGGGGTACGCCCTGGACACGACCGAAGGCTCCGTCGATCGCTACCAAAAACCCAAGGCCAGTCGATTTTTCGCGGGGGATATTTTTGTGCAGCAGCGTAGCCAGTCAGCCATTTTTATCAGCCGCGTCAGCAATATTCGGACGCTCAAACGCCGCTTTGAGAAAAGTTGAGGCACCCCGCCTTGCTGGGGCCAATTCAACCGCTAACCGGGCTACCGGTGGATGCCACATTCCGTTTTCTGAGACCCACGCCAACGACCAGCGCGCTCATCTTCTCCCGGTTGCACTGGGGTCGTGAGCGGCTCGTCACCGATGCTGGCATAACCGCGATCGTGCAGCGGATTGTAGATGACATCCTGCTGGAACACATAGCCCCACAGTTCTTTGCGCGTCCAATTGGCCAGGGGATTAATTTTCAATCGCCCGTCGCTGTCCGGTTCCAAAATGGGCAGCGCCTGACGGGTCGTGGACTGGTCACGACGGCGACCCGTCACCCAAGCCTGCACGTCCACCGCTTGCAGCGCCCGCTGCAGGGGTTCCACCTTCGTCAAGTAGTGAAACTGGTCAATGTCTCGCTGCCACAATGCGTCGCCATAGCGGTTGGCAAACCCTTGCCGGGTCGTCGCCCCGGCGGCTTGGTAAACGTGTAAATCCAGGTCATACCGCTGACGGGCGCGCTCGGCGGTCGCCAGGGTTTCCTCAAAATGATGCAGGGTATCGAGGAAGATCACCGGCACCCGGACGGGGGGAGACAACTCTGCATACAGCATGTGGATGGTGACCGGAATGCTGAAGGAACTCGTCTGGGCGAGCCCGGTAGGAAAGGTGCGAATCGCCCAGCGCAAGATCGCTTGGGGCGTCGCCGTTTCAAATTGCTGATTGAGCGCGGCGAGATCAAGGGAGTCCGCGATCGCGGCGGTGGAAGTCATGCACTGAACCATAAGTTCGTTACCTGTGTTGCGTATCGACAGTGCCAAATTCAGTTATACACCGTGCCCGTGCAGATAAACACACATAATCCGGTCGGGATTTCGGGGATTCCGATTTTGCCGTGCCCTCAGCCTTTGCCACAGGCCCATTCTCAATTTGATAAGAATTTGCTGAGACCGTGCCTCTCTGGGCTCGTGAATGCTGCGCGACAGCTGCGGGAGTTTCTAAGAGGAGTCCCCAAACATACAGCGTTTCTCACTCTAGTGAGGTACAGTAACAGCAATTTGTGAACCAGTTTTCAATATCTTTCAAAGAAACTTCCTCGAATGCCTTTTCCAAGGCTTTTGCTAAGTCGGGATACGTTCTTGCTTCGAGTGACCGTAGTATCGACTTGACCTTTGACCAGAAATTCTCAATCGGAGAGAACTCGGGTGAGTAAGGTGGCAGATAAATGAGCGAGGCTCCAGCCTGATGAATCATGTCCTCAATCTCTTTACCTAAATGAATGGAGCAGTTATCCATAATCACACAAGCTCCTGGCCATAATTTAGGCACTAGTCGCTGAGAGATAAAAGCCTCAAAAGTCAAGCCATCAAAGGCCCCCATGATACTGACACTGGTCAATAAGCCAGTTAAGCTGAGGGCTCCGACAATGGAAACATTCTGTCCTCGTTTCTGAGGACGCTTGCCGTGGGCTCGTTGCCCTTTAGGGGCACGAGCCTGTAGCCGAGTTAATGCTAGATTGACCCCCGATTCATCGATGAAGATGAGGTGTTTGGCTAAAATGCCTCGCACCAGTTGCCAGAACTCTACTCGTTTTAGCTGGACACGCTCACTTTCTTTCTCATCGGCATGGAACGTCTTTTTTTTAATGTCAGATCTAGCTTCTTGAGGGCTCGGTCAATGGTTGAACAACTGACCCAGATGTCAGTTGCCGCCGCGAGTTGGGCGCGCAGTTCGTCCAACGTCGCATCATTTTGGGCTTCTACCAACCGTCGAAGCACCGCCAGATGTTCTGTCGTCAGCTTTGAGGGTGTTTGCTGCGTCCGTATTTTGGGTGCTAAGGAATCGGTTTCTCGATATTGCTTCAACAACTTCTGAACAAAGCTCGGGGCGATACCAAATCGTCGTGCCAACTTTCGTTGCGAAACTGATTCATCTTCATGAGCTTTGATGATTTTTCGACGAAACTCGATGGAATAGGCTTTCATCACGATATCTCAGCGTGACTTTAATAAGTATTAAGTGTACCTCACTAGCCTGGATAAGGCTATAATCGTTCCTCGTCATGTCAGATGTTGCGACTCCGCTGCGTGGCACTCAAAATGATCGGTCGTGTCATGCCGACCAACGGGAGGAGTCTCGGTTGGATAACTTTTTACTTGGAACCCGCTAAGAAAAAGCACCCAACCGGTAGGGACGCAAAGCCTGCGCCCTTGAGAGGAAGCTTGCTCCTCGACGGGCATGACCTGGCAAACCGCTGAATGCGAAACAGGCCAGACCTAAATTCATATTCGGGACAGCCCAAGCGAGAGCGACGCTCTGGGCTTTGGTATAACGAAGAGATGCCGTCCCCACTGTTCAAACATGACCACCGAATCGTATTCGTCTACAAACTCTGTAGTATCTTCGCGGTGGTTAACTCCCTGGCCGTACCAACTCCTGACCTGGGGAGCTTTGGTCTATGGCGTAGTGTTGCGTCTAGGGTATTACAGCACTAACCGCTCGCTCTGGCATGACGAAGCGGCAGTGACCCTGAATATTCTCAATCGCAGCTATGGGGAGCTGTTGCAGCAGCTTGATTACGGCCAGGCAGCACCCCCTTTATTTTTATGGGTACAAAAGGCCGTCACTCAGATTCTAGGCCCCAGTGAATATGCGTTACGGCTGTTGCCCCTAACGGCCAGTTTGCTCTCCCTCGGGCTCTTCTACCAACTCTTGCAGCGGTATGCCTCTCCCCTGGCCCGGCCCCTGGCCATGGCTCTATTCGCCACCATGGGCTACGTTCTCTACTTTGCGGCGGAGGTGAAGCCCTATGCCAGTGATCTGGCGATCGCCCTGGCGATATTTCTGCTCCTGATGCCCCGGTGCGATCGCCCCTTTTCCCGTCGTCAGCAGGTCAGTTTCAGTCTGCTAGGGGCGGCGGCCATATGGCTGTCTTACCCCAGCGTTTTTATGCTGGCAGCGACGGCGGTTGCCACTGCCATCTACACTCCACGGTCTCGCCGCTGGCCGCAATTCCAGAATCGGTTGCCAGTCTACGGGGTCTGGCTGGTGAGCTTTTTGGGACTTTACTTTGGCGTCATTCAAAATACGTTGGAAACGGGGGAACTAGAGGCGGTCTTTGAAAGCCGGTTTCCCAGTTCTGTGTTTGATGTTTGGTGGCTGGTGGATGCCTTGGGGCGGTTTTTCTACCGTCCCCTGGGTTTTTTGGGGATTCCCGAGGGCTTTGCCGCGATCGCTTGTCTCACTGGTGGCGTCTGGCTTTACCGCTACCAGCGTCGCACCTTAATCCTGCTGCTGCTGCCGATTGGCACCACATTACTCGCCGGATATTTGCAGCAATATCCCTTTCGCGATCGGTTGATTTTGTTTCTGGCCCCCTTGGGCTACTTACTAATTGCCGAAGGCATTGCCTGGCCCCTGCGACAGCCGCGCTGGTGGGGGCCAGCATGGGGCTGGCTGCTGATTCTAATCCTGCTGGTGCCGGTGACTTGGCGAACGACGACCCAGGCGTTTCAAACCGATTCGACCCCCTTGTTCCATTCCTTCGCCATCCGCCCGGCGGTGCAACACATCCACACCCACTGGCAGGAAACGGATGTGGTGTTTGTGGAATCGCGGGGCCGGCGACCCTTTCAGTACTATGCTCAGATTCTTGGCTTTCAGTCCGATCAGCAGGTGCTGAGTGACGCTCGTCTGCCTGCCGCCGAGAATGTCAACGTCGACTATTTCGCGGAACTGTTGCAGCCCTTTGCCAATGCCCCGCGACTCTGGCTCTTCTTTGTGCTTCAGAATGAATCGACACCCGCCCCAGACGAGTTGATCACAGTTCTAAATGCTCATTTTCAAAGTGAACCCTTGGATGTGCTCAAAACGTCCAACACCTTAACCTGCCTTTATCAGTCGGCTTCGGCCACGCCCTAACGCCGAACAGGGAGCTGGAACATTCTGCAACTCCATTGGGATGAGACCGAGCGATCGCGGCCCTGATCGCCGGACTGGAGCGTGACCTGTCATAGTAAATGAATTGACCACTGACAGTTTTTGGACGGGAGAAGCAGGGTGAAGTTAGTGCTCTACAGCAAACCGGGCTGCCACCTGTGCGAAGGGCTAGAGGAAAAATTGGCGACGTTGTCTCACCTCGACTTTGACCTAGAGATTCGCGATATCACGACCCAAGACGATTGGTTTCAGCGCTATCAATACGAAATTCCGGTGTTGTGCCGAGTGGTGGAAACCCCAGCGGGACAACGGGAAGCAGCGCTGCCCCGACTCTCCCCCCGCGCCCCGATCGCGCGAGTGGAGCAAATGTTACAGACATATTTGGAACCGAATAAGGCAAAATAAGCGCAATCATTTTTGTGAGAGGTTGCTGACATGGATTTGCAGGGCTTGCTAGCGCAGTTGGCAAAAGTGGGCATGGTTCCCGCAGTGGCTCCATCCCCCGATCATCCGGCCCTCTCGCAGCCGATCAAGCGCTTGTGTACCAACTCCCAAGCCTGCCAACCGGGGGATCTATTTATCGGGATGCCGGGCACACGGGTGGATGGCGGCGACTTTTGGCCAGGGGCGATCGCAGCGGGGGCGATCGCGGCCTTCGTGTCTCCCCAAGCGGCTAAAAACCGACCCCCCGAGGCGCACCATCCCGCTGCTCTGGTGCTGCCATTCACCGATCTGGCGCTGGTGTGTGCGGAGGCGGCAGTGGCCTTTTACGACGCGCCGGGGCAAGCCATGCAACTGGTGGGCGTCACGGGCACCAATGGCAAAACCACAACCACCCACCTAATTGAAGCGTTGCTCCAGCAGGGCGATCGCGCCACGGGGTTGCTCGGCACCCTCTATGCCCGCTGGCCGGGTCACGATACCGTCGCCCTGCACACCACCCCCTTTGCGGTGGATTTGCAGGCGGATCTGGCCGCCGCTCGCGATGCGGGCTGTCAGGCGTTGGTGATGGAAGTGAGTTCCCATGCGCTACACCAACGGCGGGTGTGGGGCTGTTCCTTTGAGGTGGCGGTGTTTACCAACCTGACCCAAGACCATCTCGACTATCACGAGACGATGGACGCTTATTTTGAGGCGAAGGCCCTGCTGTTTAGCGAGGATTATTTGCGGGGACGGGCGATCGTGAATTGGGACGATCCCTATGGTCAGAACCTGGTCGAACGGTTGGGCGATCGCGCCTGGAGCTACAGCGTCGAAAATTCCCAGGCGGATTTGTACACGTCAGCGCTGACCTATGGAGCCAACGGCGTGCAGGGACAGTTGCACACGCCCCAGGGCACCATTCCCTTCAGTCTGCCGCTGGTGGGGCAATTCAATCTGTCAAATATGCTGGCGGCGGTCGGCGCGGCGCTGCACCTGAGCATCACGTTGGAGCAGGTGGGGGCATGTTTGCCTCAGTTTGGTGGGGTACCCGGCCGCATGGAGCGCGTGGTGATCAGGCCCGACCAGTCCGTGAGCGTGATTGTGGACTATGCCCACACGCCGGATAGTTTGCAAAATGCCCTGACCGCCGCCCGCCCGTTTGTGACCGGTCGGTTGATTTGCGTATTTGGCTGTGGCGGCGATCGCGATCGCACCAAGCGCCCGCAAATGGGCAAAATCGCCTACGACTTGGCCGATGTGGCGATCGTCACCTCCGATAATCCCCGCACGGAAGATCCCCAGCGCATCCTCCATGACATTCTCGAAGGCATTCCCGCCCAATTGCCGGACGAACAGGTGGTGTGCGATCGCGCGGCCGCCATTCAGGCCGCCATTGCCCAAGCCCAACCCGGCGACTGCGTCCTCATTGCGGGCAAAGGCCACGAAGATTACCAAATCCTTGGCACCGAAAAAATCCACTTCGACGATCGCGAACAAGCCCGCGCCGCCCTGAGCGCTTGAGCGGGATCATCAGAGCGGCTAGAGGTTGAGGCTCAACGGCTGACCAGCGCGTCGTAGTAGCCCGTGATGCCATTGAACACATACTGCACCGCCAGCGCCGCCAAAATGATGCCCAACACGCGAGTGAGAATGCTGACCTTGCTTTCTCCCAACAGCGTGATGAGGCGATCGCTAGCATACAGAATCGGCCACGAAATCAGGTAAGTGATACCCATCACGATCGCTAATAAAGCAATACGCAGCATGTCACTGCCTGCCTGAGTCGCCAACACCAGCACCGTCGCCAGGGTGCCGGGGCCAGCCAACAGCGGCAGCGCCATCGGAAACACCGCTACGTCTTCCCCGGAATTGCTGGAATCGCCCTTTTCCGGGGATTGGATGGACGATCGCTCCCCAAACAGCGTCGGCAACGCCAGGAGAAATAACAGCATGCCCCCGCTAACAGCAAAGGCATGGGTCGTCACGCCGAGATAAGAGAGCAGCAGCCGTCCGGCAAACAAAAAGAATAAGGTCACAGAAAACGCAATGATCAGCGATCGATTCAAGATGCGCCGCCGTTCGCTCAGTCTCATGCCACTGGTCAGCGAAACGAAGACCGGGGCCACCGCAACGGGATTGACCACCACGATCAGCATGACGAAGGCTGTGATAATAAATTGCGACAGGCTTTGATCCATCTAAAATTTGCCCCTATGGCTCCAGCAGAACAGCCGCAGTATATCCCGCACGGGTTGGACAAACTGTGCCGTGCAGCCAACGCGCCAGTTGCCACGGCCATGCCCCAGCCGCACAACCCAAAAGGCGAGGTGCGGCCCGTGCGAGCAGTGCAGTGCATCAGCACCGGATGCTCGGTTAAGAGTTAGCCACCTGGAGCACAATTTTGCCAATGTGCTGCTTGGTCAGAAAGATTTTTTGGGCCGCCACAATCGCCTCTAGGGGAAAGACCTGGGCCACCAGCGGGCGAATCTGCTGCGCTTCTATGTGCTTGATCAGATTCGGAAACACTTCCGGCTCCAGCACCGTGCAGCCAAAGAAACTCAAGTCTTTCAAATACAGCGTGCGCAAATCGAGCTCCACTAGCGGGCCAGCGATCGCTCCGAAAACGACCTGGGTCATTCACAACTATCCTGGTTCCGGCTGAGTTGGCATTCATCAAGTGTTCTCCCCAAGGAAAAGTCCTATCAACCAAGCGTTCTAACTTGAGGTATGCTGCCGTCAAGGAAATGTCGTTGCCACACTTCAGACGCCAATGGTGAACCCTTATCTTGCCGCCATTCAGCAGCTCTACGGTCAACGTGCTAATGCAGAACAGGCGCTCCCGATGCAGCAGTACATGCGGAATCAGTTTGAATTTTTGGGCATCAAGCGTCCGCAGGCTCAGGCGCTATTTAGGCAACTTAAGGCTGAACACGGATTGCCAGAGTTAGATCAGCTCGCCCCCATCGTGCGAACTTTGTGGGATTGGCCCGAGCGAGAATATCAGTACTTGGCCCTGACGCTGTTAGACAAGTCTCAAAAGCGGCTGACCCCAGACTTTTTGCCCTTACTGGAATGGTTGATTACCACCAAATCTTGGTGGGATACGGTGGACGCGATCGCCAGTCATCAGGTGGGCCAGCTGCTGCGCCAATATCCAGACCGGCGCGATCGCACCCTCACCCCGTGGCGACAATCGGCTAATATCTGGCTCCGCCGCACAACCATTCTGTTCCAGCTAGGCTACAAGTCCGAGACGGATGCCGAGTTATTATTTGCGATCGCTGCTGAAAATCGCCAATCCTCTGAGTTTTTCATCCAGAAGGCGATCGGCTGGGCCTTGCGCGAATACTCCAAAACGGCACCTGATGCCGTCCACACCTTTGTCTCCACGGTCGAACTAGCCCCCCTCAGCCAACGAGAAGCCTTGAAATGGTTAAAAAAGCATCCGCCAAACAATTAATCAGCATCGCTATCGAGATTCTGGTTGGAGAACAGCGATCGCTGATCGCATTTTGCAACGGGTATGGTCATACCCTAACGATCTCGCTAACCGGACGGAGATCATCTTTAGAAACGCCACAGACAAATTCTGTTTCGTTCCCGTTCAGCCCCTTGGTTCGGCGGCTCAATGCAAAATGGTAATGTGTGTTACAGTTAGGCGGCCTAGGTTTAAGGCAAAACTCGACTAGGACTTGAAGTTTTCGCCACAGACTCGACATCACTTAGGCTTTTAAAAAGATCTGTCTCTTCAGAATAAAGTCCGCTAGTTTACTGTCTTTCTAACTGAAACCCTTGCGGGACAAGTTTTTCAGTCTAATAGTAAATTGGGAAGGGCTTTGTCTTAGCAAATCCTTGCCCAACAAGGACTTAATGAATTTTCAAAATCAAATGATCAGATGCAGTCTTGAAGCAACAAATAGTTTCTAAACTGCTCAGCTTTCACTGCACATCTTTTAAGTAAAAACAAATAAATTTTGGGTTTCAAATTAGGTGGTTTGAAGCCTAGCTGCTGCCTATCAATAAAGTTTGAATCTTAGAGAACTTCACCTTTGCAGAGAAGTTCTTGATGTTTTTTAGAATCCTCAGATATAAATTGAAGGAATTGATTGAATGAAAATCGCCCAAAAAACAGCTCTAGTTTACTGTGAGAAAGAATTTGGATTGGTGGATGGAAAAACTGCCGCAGGACTCGTTAGACATTCTGAAATCTATGCTCTAGTTGGGGTGATTGATAGTTCGCTAGCCGGTCAAGATGCGGGAGAAGCATTAGGCGACAAGAAAAATAATATTCCTATTTTTGCCACCTTAGATGAAGCCTTGAACAATCTTGCAGAGATTCCGGATTGTTACATCTATGGCAAAGCCCCCCTAGACACCTACATCTCGATAGAAGAAAGATTTCTGATCCTAGAAGCGATGGAAAAAGGAATGGATATCATCAATGGTCTGCATCAATTCTTCTCCGAAGATGAAGAATTTGCCTATATGGCTGCCAGATACAATATCCAAATCAAAGACATTAGGAAACCGCCAACATTAAAAGATTCCCATGTCTTTACCGGTCAAATATCCAAAGTAAATGTTCCGGTGATTGCGATGCTAGGCACCGATTGTGCCTGTGGCAAAATGACTACCGCAGTGGAACTCAACAAAGCCTTAAACAAATTAGGGCTGAAATCGATCATGATCGCGACAGGGCAGACCAGCTTAATGCAGGGGGCGAAGTACGGTGCATCGATGGATGCTCTGATTTCCCAATTTGCGATCGGTGAATTAGAAAATGCAGTTGTTCAGGCGTTTGAGCACGAAGATCCTGACGTCATTTTAGTCGAGGGACAAAGTGCGGTCAGCCATCCTGCCTTTATGAGTTCGATTGGTATTTTGAAAGGAAGTGTTCCTGATGGGATTATCTTGCAGCATCCGCCTGCTCGGAAATTTCGTTGTGACTTTCCTGATTTAGTGATGCCTACAATTGAGGAAGAAATCCAACTGATTGAAGCCATCTCGCAATCTCAGGTAATTGCGATCGCGCTCAATCATGAAGACCTGTCAGGCAAAGAGCTTTCGAATATCATCGACGATTATGAAGACCGTTTTGGTTTGCCGACGACCGATGTCTTGAACTACGGCTGTCAAAAACTTGTGCGAGCTTTGAGCGATCGCTTTCCAGAGTTGCATCAAAAGATTACGCGAAGACGTTTAGAAAAAATGCCTCTATTGGCAGTGCGATCGGCATAAAGTGCTGGAACAAATATAAATGAAAGCGTTAATGCCCAGAATAGAAATCACGCTATCTCAGATACGGCATAATGCTCGGACTCTATCTGAATTTTATGAGCCAAAAGGAATTTCCTTGATGGGCGTTTCTAAAGCAACTTTAGGAGATCCAGCGATCGCTAAGGCAATGATTCAAGGTGGCGTAAAATTCATTGCCGACTCCCGCATTGAAAATATCCAAAAAATGAGAAATGCCGGAATTTCAACTCAGTTTGTGCTTCTCCGTACGGCGTTAAGTCAGGCAGAAGCGGTGGTCAAAAATGTGGATATCAGTCTCAATACGGAACTTGCGACGGTGAGAGAGCTTTCCAACTTTGCTAAGTTACACAATACGCTTCACCAGATTATTGTCATGGTCGAGCTAGGCGATTTGCGAGAGGGCGTACTACCTCGTGATCTTCCCCAATTCATTAAAAAAACGATTGACTTACCTAATATTAAAATCATTGGGATTGGCTGTAATTTAGCTTGTTATGGTGGCGTCAAGCCCGACAAGCACAATATGCATCAGTTATGTGAGTTGGCTGATGCGATCGAAAAAGAGTTTCAGATTAAATTAGAGATCATTTCGGGCGGCAATTCTGCTAATTATGAATGGTCTGAATCCGCGCAACCGATCGGAAGAATCAACAATCTACGGTTGGGTGAAGCGATTCTTTTGGGATGTGAAACCGTTAATCGGAAAGCCATTCCAGGCTTGCACACCAGCGCTTTCAGGCTAATTGCTGAAGTGATCGAATCAAAGGAAAAGCCTTCTTTACCTTTTGGAGAGATTTGTCAGAATGCTTTTGGTAGTGTGCCTACGTTCATCGATCGCGGCATTCGTCGCCGGGTGATTATTGCTCTGGGAAGGCAGGATATTTTAGTATCTGGCTTAAAACCTAATAATAATTTGGAAATACTAGGATCTAGCAGCGATCATGTTGTCCTTGATAGCAACAACTATAATTGTGAGATCGGCAGTGAGGTAAAGTTCAACTTGGATTATGGTGGACTGCTCTCAGCCATGACGTCTCCTTTCATTGCAAAACAATTTATCGGCAATAGTCATACCGCTGCCTAACCATTGATTAGAAAGATGCGTTCCACATAACTCCCATATATAAGCATATCGGGAAGGCATATCGGGAGAAATCTTGCAGTCTCATCAATAGATTCGGAAGTGCTAGGTAGAAATCTGTCTGCCTGCCCCCTCTATGTGGACGATTAGGTTGACGGGTTCAGGATAATGATTCTTCAGTCCTGTAGAGGTTGCACACGTCTCAGCCACGGGCTAAATTTCATGACTTTCCACCCAGTCTTTGAGGTTTTCCAGAAAAGCCAAGGCCGATCGCCCAAAGTCGGTGAGCTCATAGGTCACGGCAATGGGGCGATCGCTCACAACTTCCCGCTTCACCAAACCCGCTTTCTCCATTTCGCAGAGGCGTTGAGTCACCATCTCTTTACTCGCGCCATCCAACTGTCAAGCTAAGTCGTTAAAGCGGACGGGGCCATCTTTCAAATGCCGAGGAAAATTCCCTCGTAAAAATCCTTTTCATTAGACTTGTTGCGAAATAACGAAGCAAATCGCTGAAATGATTGCACGGAAAGGGCTTCAAGGATTCTTGGCGAGAATCACTGAAATCCTTTCCATATGACGGTTATAAGGATTTTGAAGGCTAATTCACAACAGCTCTATTGTAAATGCCCGCGAAGAGTATCCATTTTCTCCTGGCAGGACAGCCGCCGCTTGGCCCATAGACATTACCGTCCCACCTCGCGATTGACCACAAGCGCCCCAATGGCGCTGGCATGCCAACGGCTGAGGGGTTGCGGATCAGGGATGAACGATCGCACGGGGCGCGGCGTAGTCACATAGGCCAACCATCCGCCCAGCATGATGCTACCGATCACAGCGGCGATGACCAATATCCGGTTCATGCGGGGAACCTCCAGCCCAGATTAGCTAACTTCCTGGGAAGTTTTGACCTGGGGCTTAGTCTGCGGCTGGAACTGGAACATGGTGTAAACCACGTTGCGGCGAATGCCCGTCATCATATCGAGAAAGACTTCGTAGCCCTCGCTCTTGTACTCAATCAGCGGATCTTTCTGGCCATAGCCGCGCAAGCCCACAGTTTCCCGCAGGGCATCCATTTGCTGCAGGTGCTCACGCCAGAGGGTGTCAATCTGCTGCAAGATGAAGAACCGCTCGGCTTCGCGCATGAGCCCCGGTTTTGCCTGATCCACTTGCGCTTCCTTCATGTCGTAAGCCGTCCGCACTTGTTCGTGCAAGAAGGTCTTGATTTCCCCGAAGGACAGGTCTTCGAGCTGGCTAGGTTCCAGGTCAGCTAAGAGATAGACAAATTCCTTCACCTTGTCGACCATCTCCGACAGCTTCCATTCTTCGGGGGGCAGTTCCGGGTTGATGTAGGCGTTCACAATGTCATCCATTGTCCGCACCGCGTAGGTGATCACGAGTTCCTTGAGGTCTTGCCCCTCCAGCACTCGCCGCCGCTCGGCGTAGATGGCCCGCCGCTGGTTATTCATCACTTCGTCGTATTCAAAGACCTGCTTCCGGATGTCGTAGTAGTAAGTCTCAACTTTTTTCTGCGCCCCTTCTAAGGAACGGGTCAACATACCGGATTCGATGGGCATGTCTTCTTCTACGCGGAACATGTTCATCAGGCCCGCGACGCGATCGCCGCCAAAAATCCGCAGTAGGTTATCTTCCAAGCTGAGGAAGAAGCGGGTGGAACCGGGGTCACCCTGGCGGCCCGCCCGCCCTCGCAGTTGGTTATCGACCCGGCGCGATTCGTGACGCTCAGTGCCAATGACGTGTAGACCGCCCGCCTCAATCACCTTTTCATGTTCGGCATCGGTGTAGGCTTCGTACTCTGCCAGCACCCGGTTGTAGGCTTCCCGCAGCTTTTGTAGAACGGGGTCTTCGGTCGGGGCTTTTTCTGCCGCGATCGCAACTTTATCTTCCGCTACTAGCTCTGGCAAACTGCGATCACCATAGGTTTCGACCGCCAGATCGACAGTCTCTTTCAAAAAGTTTTCGGTCTCTGAGGACAGCTCAGTGGGGAAGATATCCGGGGAGGCTTTCCAGGTTTTGACCTTCTTTTTGCCATCGCCAAAGCCCTGGGCCTTGTTGCGCGCTTTCGCGGTACCCGGCACAGAAACCATCAGTTCTTCATCGTCTTCGGGTTTCACAATGCGGGGCATGAGGTATTCCCGCACTTTCAGCCGCGCCATGTAGTCGGCATTACCGCCGAGAATAATGTCTGTACCCCGACCGGCCATGTTGGTGGCGATCGTCACTGCCCCGCCGCGTCCCGCCTGGGCGACAATTTCGGCTTCCCGCTCCACATTTTCGGGTTTCGCATTCAGCAAGTTGTGGGCGACCCCAATTTGCGCTAGTAAACTCGACAGTAGCTCGGACTTTTCAACACTGGTAGTGCCGACAAGCACAGGCCGATTTTTCTCATGCATTTCCTTACATTCTTTAGCAATTTGCAACCACTTGCCTTGAATGCCGATGGAATAAATATCCTTGATATTGCTCTGGATCAGAATTTCAACATCACTACTAGCGGTTAACGTCACGTTGCCAGGCTTTTTAGCCCAACCAAATAGTTCAGCTTGTGTAGCAAAAGTTTCGGCAATACGAGAGAAATCTTCGCCTAAACTCGAATCCAAAATTTGCTTAATCCGCCGCACCTTTTCTAAGTCACTGCTGCGGATCAAAATGGGTTTCTGAGCTTGCACCTGCTCAAGACATTCGCTAGCAATCCTTTGGGGATCGCCAGATTCAGTTTTGTAAACTACGTCGGCCAAATCTTGCCGCCGCGACGGCTTGTTAGTGTCAATGACGGTGACTTCCAGCTCGTAAATCTTTTCGAACTCAGCCTCTTCGGTTTTCGCGGTACCGGTCATGCCCGAAAGCTTGGGATACAGCAAAAAGAAGTTCTGATAGGTAATGCTGGCTAAGGTTTGGGTCTCGGGCTGAATATCGACATGCTCTTTCGCTTCGATCGCCTGATGCAAGCCGTCACTCCAGCGCCGCCCCGGCATCACGCGCCCGGTAAACTCGTCCACAATCACCACTTCGTCATTGCGCACGATGTAGTTAACGTCTTTGACAAACAGTTCCTTACCTTTAATGGCGTTAAACATGTAGTGCGCCCAGGGATCTTTGGGATCGAACAGATCCTGAACGCCCAACAGATCTTCTGCCAGAATAAAGCCTTCGTCAGTCAGTAGGACATTACGAGCCTTTTCATCGACCTCGTAGTGATCATCACCATTGAGCTGGCTAGCGACCTCGGCGGCTTTGGTGTACTTCTCGCTGGGACGCTCGACTTGACCTGAGATGATCAGCGGCGTCCGGGCTTCATCAATCAGAATCGAGTCAACTTCGTCGATCACGCAGAAATTGAAAGGACGCTGCACGACATCCTCAATGGACGTGGCCATGTTGTCGCGCAGGTAGTCAAAACCGAACTCGCTGTTGGTGCCGTAGGTGATGTCGCAGCCGTAGTTCTTCTGGCGCTCAGCGGGACTCATTCCCTGCTGAATCAAGCCCACGTCTAAGCCCAAGAAGCGGTGAACTTGGCCCATCCACTCAGCGTCACGCCGGGCCAAATAATCGTTCACAGTGACGACATGGGCACCTTTGCCGGTGAGCGCGTTCAGATAACTGGGCAGAGTTGCCACCAGGGTTTTCCCTTCACCCGTTTTCATCTCGGCGATTTGGCCTTCGTGGAGCACCATGCCGCCGATAAGCTGCACATCAAAGTGGCGCATGCCTAAGACGCGACGTGACGCTTCACGGACGACGGCAAAGGCTTCGGTGAGGATATCGTCGAGGGATTCGCCCTGGTCTAGGCGCTGCCTAAATTCCCCGGTCTTGGCGGCCAAATCTTCATCTGACAGCGGCTGGATTTCTTCTTCCAGCAAGTTGATTTCCACTACGTCGGGCTTGTAGCGCTTGAGTTTACGAGCGTTTGGATCACCAAGCAGAGCTTTGAGCATATGTCCGGAGACGATGAGTTGACAGAATCTTTAGTAAAACGAAAATATCTGCACTGCACAAGGGGCGATCGCCGCACCTGATTAAGTGCAATCCTTTCTATTTACAATTTAGTTGATCCTACCACTTGAGTTTCGGGATGAGGAAACGGTGACTTTTTCGCCAAGCCTTCATGCCCATTTGGAAAACTCTGTGCTTAAAATATGTTCACAGAAAACTTTTTGGCCTTCAAGGGATTAATTCGTTTATGACCTTAAATGTCCTCCAGGGTACGGACAGTGCGCCGCAGCAATGGCTGGTGTGGCGGCGATGGCACCTAACTGGAGTAAACCGAGTGACCCACACCCAGGCCAGAATGCGATCGCAACGCCAGGCCGGCGGGCGACGATGACTCTGGACGCTTTCACGTTTGAGGCAAGGGGATGATTGCCGAACACCGGGCTAGTCACCTCCGAGCCCCTCTAATCCTGACCGCTCACCAGAGCACCGCAAGCTTTCGACTCCTTCACTATTTCTCATTGCCAGTGCCGTAATTGCTGGAGTTTCGCATCGTGTCATTCTTAAATATTTACTCATCACCTATGGACTGTAGTCACATTCAATTTCGGTATACCGACACTCTCGACGCTGCTCAATTGCAGCAGCTTATCGCGCTCTTTCAGGACGCGGCGTTTTGGGCCAGAGATCGCACCGCCGAGGAGATGGCGATCGCGATCGCTCACAGTCATCCCGTCGTCACCGTGTGGGATCATGAGCGCCTGATCGGCTTCTCACGGGCCACGTCGGACGGTATCTTTCGTGCCACCATCTGGGATGTGGTGATTCACCCCGACTACCAGGGGGCCGGGCTCGGTCGCAAAGTGGTACAAACCGTGCTCAGCCATCCCCTCATGAGCCGCATTGAGCGGGTCTACCTGATGACAACCAACCAGCAGAACTTTTACGAACGCATTGGGTTCGAAGCCAATCAGACCACGACCATGGTGCTCTTCCATCGAGAAATCGAACCCGTGCCCAGCTTATCGACGGTGGAAGTGGGGGCACGCGAACAATGGGCCGAAGTGGAGTAAGACGAAACGTGCGATCGTGGAGATAGGGGGATGATGGCGGGCGCGGCGCTCGTCTATCCCCACAATATTGCTGACGGTCAGATGCTTAGACGCTTCTAGGAAGACTTATGTAATGAGGCAAAATAATATCCCTAACTGTTTAGGGCAGGCAGCTTGTCTGCCTTGGAACCGCCGAGACGGCTATCCCAACTTATGCCGTGCTCATTCCCGAGCTTTATTGGCACTGACAGGCAGCTTGAGGACTGCCACACGATTCGGCATCATAGAGGCAAAGTATCGGTTTTGACGCTTTAATCCTCACAGATCTGGCGTTAAGAGCCTTGCTTGCCCTCTTACGTTAGTGCCTTCATCCATGGGTATGCCTGATAACCCCGACTTCCAACTCTCGGCCTACGATTACGAACTGCCGCCCGATCGCATCGCGCAAAACCCCGTCGAGCCTCGGGATCATGCCCGTTTGTTGACCATTACCTCAGCTCATGACCACGAGCATCGTCATGTCTACGATCTCCCCGCGCTGCTCCAGCCGGGAGATTTGCTCGTCCTCAACGACACCAAGGTGCTACCCGCTCGTTTATTTGGGCGAAAAGTGGGGGGCGCAGCGGTGGAAATCTTACTGCTGGAAGAGCGGGCGTCGCTGGAATGGCTCGCCTTGGTCAAGCCGGGGAAACGCCTCAAGCCAGGGGCGCAAATCCACTTTGGCGAAAATCTGGATCAGCCGACGCTGATGGCGGATGTCGTCGCCTCCGATCCAGAAACGAATGGCCGAATTCTCAAATTTACAATTCCTGGTGGCGAGTCGTTTTACGAGGTGTGCGATCGCCTTGGCAAAATGCCCTTGCCCCCCTACATCACCGAGTCCACCGCCCCCGACGATCGCTACCAAACCATCTACGCCGAGAAGCTGGGAGCCGTCGCCGCCCCCACAGCGGGACTGCACTTCACCCCCGAGCTGTTTGCCCAGCTAGAGGAACGGGGGATCGATCGCACCTTTATTACCCTGCACGTGGGTGTCGGCACCTTTCGCCCCGTCGAAGCAGCCACCATCACCGATCACACCATGCACGCGGAATGGCTAGACGTGCCCACCGCCACGGTGGAGAAAATTCGCCAAACCAAAGCGCAGGGGGGGCGCATCATTGCCGTTGGCACCACGGTCACCCGCGCCCTAGAAGGCGCAGCTCAAACCGGCGAGTTGGAGCCCTTCCAAGGCAAAACCAACCTGTTTATCTATCCCGGTTATCAGTGGCAAGTACTGGATGGCCTGATGACCAACTTTCACCTACCAGAGTCCAGTCTGATGATGCTGGTCAGCGCCATGATCGGTCGTCCACGCCTGCTCGATCTCTATGCGGAAGCCGTACGCCAGGACTATCGTTTCTATTCTTTTGGTGACGCCATGCTGATTTTGCCCGAGGCGCGGGGCTAAGGGATCTGCAACTAAATAAAGTACCCGTTCAATCCGGTTTCGACTTCGCTCAACCTAGCAGTATCGAGAGTTGAGCGGAGTCGAAACTCGGTTCATGGGGATCTTTTTTACGCGCAAGTCCCTAAATGCGGGGGCCAGGTGGTCGGTTTTCCCAACTTCCCTGGCTCGGCCTCAACACTTCGACATGAAACGGGTAAGGCGGTCGATAGCGCAGCGATAATAGAACTATCAGGAACCGGGGAAGCTCCCCAGCGGTGCCGCCACCGTCAGGCGATGGAGGAATACCGTTTAGTCTCCGAGGATGTGCCCCGGCTGTCCCATGCGCTGACGCAGCATTGCCCATCCCAGGTAACTGGCTGAGGGCCAGGGGCAGACAGCAGATTCGCCCGTTCTATCCTGATGCCGATTGCCAAGCGCGTTTGGGAGGTTGCCATGACGACAGAGACTGGCTTTGAATGCCCGCGCTGTGAACACAAAGAGTTGGTGCGCTTAAACAGTGAAAGCGATATTTTTGAGTGTCTCTACTGTGGCTACACAAGAGACTTAAGCCGCGATGTGGGGCTAAGGGGGACAAGTTGGTTGGTTGCCAGCTTACTGGGCATCTTATTCACCCTGGCGATGATTATGGGAGTCTAAGCGTCATCATGGCGATGGCGATCGCTCGGCGGGTCGCCAATCTCTTCGCTCCGGCCCCGCACTGGGGGAAGTTTATCGACTAATCCCATTTCAAAAGCGGTGTCAGGGAGCTCGCCCGCAAGATACTTACCCGGTTCAAACATGCGACCAGACGTAAGGCACAGTTGCCGGAGTTCGACAACTTCGTTTTCGAGAAACATGGCGCGGGAAAGGCGACGTTCGAGGGGCATGGAAGGAAGGGGGTGATTGAGTGGCTGGGTAGGGGGGTGGCGGTGAGGCGTGGGAGCCTGGGTGTCGCCGTGCTCTAGTCGTCAAACTGCATGAGTTCGCGGGTGTAGTTTTCGTCGAGAATGCGTTTGGGCCGCATGACGACGAGAAGTTTACCCAGCAGTTGGCGATCGCTGGGTTCCGGTAGCCATTCGACGGCGACGGTGTCGCCTTGTGCCGTCAGGCAGTAACTATCTGCATCCCAGTCACGCTGAGCGCGATCGATCACCAGCAGTACCGTTTCCGGATTGTCCGGATTTTGCACATTCGGCAGATGCTTAGGCTTAGCCAAAATGCCCACCGGGTCTTCGGCTTGTAACACAACCTGCCAACCCGGAACGGGCACCCACGCCGCCGGGCCAGCGGTTTTCACGATCCCAAAAGGTTCCTCTGGCTCGATCACAGGAACGGCTTGAAAGTCTTCAGTACTCAGAGGGAGCACCCCCGCCAAAGGCACCACTAAGGGTAATTCTGAGTCAGTTTCGAGGCGGTAGGTGGGCAACGTAGGGACCGGGCGTGATTTCACCACCGTCAAATCGGTGAGCAACGACTCTACCTGTTGACGGGCCATCTCACTGGTGGCAAATCTCAAGGCTTGGGCAATGAGGCGCGATCGCGCGGCTAAGTCCGACTGTTGTCGAGCCAGCTTCCAATAGGTATAAGCGATGGCATCGCCAGCGGTGTCGCTAAACCCGGACGGCGGCTCTTTAAAATAGGCGTATTCTTTCAGCGCCTTAGCCACATCTTTAATCGTGTCGGCATCCAGCCCCTGTTGGCGGGCGAGCTCCGCTGCGCGGGCGCGATCGCGCTGCGTCAAGATGCGCAGCTCATACAAAATATCGCTGCCCCGCTGCTCAAAATGAGCCAGCACCGGGGCGGGCGTCCCAGCAGCCACGATCGAGTCATAAACCTGTGCTCCCACAATGACCTGATTTTGCTGGGGCGGCTCAAACCCAGTCCGTTCAAAGATTTCCTGCGGCCTCAGACCTGATTTTTGGAGGGCCTGGCAGGCTTTTCCCCATTCCACCCAAGTCCCCGCTTTGTGGCGGAGTTGGGTCACCAGTTGATCGATGTCTACAGGCGAGTTGGTCACGGAATCAGAGGAGGCCATAGGTACAGTCAAAGGGATGCGATCGGTCTCTCTGACTCTAGCGCGTTCATTCCTTCATCAGCGTTAATTTCTTTATAGTGCTTGACGCTGGTGCCCCTCTCAGGGCATGATCATAGTCGCATTTATGCGGGGCTATAGCTCAGTTGGTAGAGCACTTGAATGGCATTCAAGGGGTCAGCGGTTCGAATCCGCTTAGCTCCATTAGGTTTTAGAAAGTAAAGTCACTGTTTTCAGGTATTTTTAGCTTTCTAGTACAGTCATACTCAGACACATTTAGACACCTTTGGCAGTGTTTTGGGTGTGCAATTGGGCGTTACCAGAATTAAGGCATAATTTTTAGTCATCTAATGGTGCCCACGTGAATCGGGGCACCATAGGCTGTTTGTCAAGGTGGCCATAGTGTTCTGTCACCATCCGTGTGGTCTTGTGTCCCATCCAGTAGGCTGTTTGTTCGTCTGGCATACCGTTTCGCTTTGCCCACGTTGCAAAAGTATGGCGTGCAGCATAGGGCGGGCGGTATAAATCGATACGGGCTTCTCTGAGGATGCCATGCCAGCTGCGATTACAAAAATTGTGGTCATCGATGGCTAGTCCCTCGGGACTAGGAAACACCAAGCTATCTGGCTTGGCGTCTGGGTATTTTTTGCGCTGGTAGGCAAAAATCTGAAGTTGCTCGCTCCCTAGCGGTAAAGTGGCAACCTCTCCGGTTTTGGTTTCTTTACGTTTGCGGGCAGCACTAGAAGTCTTGCCGTCTTCTCCCCGACTTAATGACTCAGCGATGACAAGGCTGCGGCCCTCAAGGTCAATACGCTTCCACTGGAGCCCGATCAGTTCACTGGGACGGAGTCCCAGAAAGAACATTGCTGAGACGTACCCGTAATAGTGGCGATAGTAGCGGCTCAGCTGAAGACTTGACAGTATGAGATCGCGTTCCTCATCGGTGAAGGCTTCCCGGCTGGCGCGGTTCTTTTCAGTGCGAACGGTTTCACACTTTCGGAAATGGTCAGTTTCCCAGTGGTCATAAGCGATCGCCCACTGGGAAAAGCGACGCAGCAGTGAGGTGTATTTATTGAGGGTGCGATCGCTGATTGGTTTTGCTGCGGTGGCACGCAGCTCCCCCATCTTGAGTTTGCCGATAAATTCCAGCGCGCGATCGCTGCTGTCGATGGTGCCAAACCGCTGCAAGTATCGCAGCATCGTCCCGTAGACTTCATGGAGATTGTATTCACCACTGCCTTGCTGACGACGGGATTCAATGAACTGCTCGAACAGTTCTGCCGTGGTAACGGGTTGGGTGTCCTTATCCTGATGGGGCTGTTGGCGGTACTTTTCGAGGGTTTCGTCAAAATTCCCATAGGCCATGTCCTTTTCAATGTCGTTAGCAAGTTCTTGGGCCTTAAGTCGCCATTGCAATATGTCAGGTTTTCCATAGTAGAGGGTGTGTCGCCGGCCCTCATGTCTCCATCGGAGTTGTAACAGTCCCCTACGTGCAGTGACTGATACTGATCCTTTTTTTGCTCTCGCGCTCTTTCGTGGCATCTTTCTTTCACTCTTAATTTTTTGATTGACTGCTGGTATTCATCGGACCTCATGCATTCGCCTAAGTTCTGATACCCAGAAATGGAATGTTGAGCAGCAGTTGCCTTACTCAGGATGCTCTAGCCTATGGCAACGCTATGGTGATGACTCTAAAAGCTCTAGTCAGGACAGTGGAGCTACAAGATGACTAGGAATCTGGTTAAGAACGTAGTTGCCCCGTGCAGGCAAGAGTTGAGTGCTCACTATCATTATCCCAACCCATCAGAATGGATAAGGCTAGAAAAGCTGTTGCTGTTAGCGTCACTCACGTCATTAGCGTCACGGTATTACTCAAGACCTAGTTGCAGAGGCATTTCATCATTGACGCTAGGTGACGCTATAGGATTAGCGATGGTGTTAGCGTCACGGATAGCGTACGACCTGAAATACTAATCTGTAAGGGTTGTGAGCGATTAGCTGACGCGAGTGATGCTAATGACGCTACAGGAATAATTTTTCTAAGATGTGTTGACGCCTATTTTTGCCCTCACCCTTAGACCAGTTGATACCGCAGCCTCTTAAATCTGGGGCAAGACGTCGAAGTTCTTTGCTTAAACGGGTTGCGTCTCCCGGCCAACGTCTAGACTTTACGGTTCTCTCGTCTACAAAACTAGCAAGCTCGTCAAGTAGTTCAGTCGAGGTGCCTTGCCAACGTAACCGCCCCTCCATAAGTCGCTGAATGGCTGTTCCGAGTGGCGACGACTCCAGAGCAATTTCATGGTGCTCTTCAGAGTTGCCTTGAATTGCGGCCATGAAGACCCCGGCAGGAATGCCCATTGCAGGTTCGGCAGCGATGGCGAAACGGGCAAAGTCTGCCATGCGTGGTAGATGATCCGGTTTCACCTCGGGCAGTACCGCTAGGGTTTGACTCACTGCTGTCAGCAAGGCACCCAGCAGGCGAGGGCGATTGGCATCGAGATGTTTTTCAAGGTCTGCTTCCCCTATACGATTATTGGTGGGAATGGGTTTAAGGTTCACCAGAATCGAGCGTTCCAGGAGGTCGCCCCTAGTGGCCAGAGAGTCAATACCTGTGAGCAACTGTGGCCGGACAAACTCAAAAACCGTCTCCTCATCATTTTCGTAGAGGGTTCGAATGGTGAATCCAGCCCCGGTAGAGGTACGACAGATGGCGTCACTTTGGTCTGAAGCAATGCCACTAAGGTTGTCATAGACAACTAGCCAGCGTCGGCCCAGGGTGATGGCCTGCTGTCTCAGATCCGAAATTGCGGGAATAAGGGGGGACTTACTGGGGTCAACTAAACTTTTGAGTAACCGAGCGGTGGAACTTTTACCACTGCCCTGTTCACCATGTAGGATCAGCACTGGATGAGGATGCTTGGGATAGAAACAGAACAGCAACCAAGCCAGAATCAACACCCATGCATCATCTTCGACGTTCAGTAGGCTGCGCAGTTCTGATACATGATCCCCATACTCTGGAACAGGTAAGGCAAGCTGAGTGTCAGGGCGGAGAAACCTAACCGGACATTGCTGGGATGGAATGGGTGTCCAACCATCGGCCCGGATCTGAATAACTGTCCAGTCATCGCGGCCCAAGTCGAGATACAGGTTACCGGCATGCTCTGCAATACGTAGGTAAACATCTCTCTGGGCACCGTCGAATATCGCGATCGCTTCCAATAGTCCCAGCGTGTCTTGCATAGTTTGGGTTCCAACTGCTTTTTGCTCAGACTCAAAATAACGATGACTTAACCATTGACGGAATTGCTTGCGACGGATGGGTAGCGTCTGGCGGACTCCATTTATCACCACGTCAGCAAAGGTATTTTTACTCGGTGTGTGGAACAAGGTGCATTCATTGAGGGCAATTTCTCTCAGAATATCCGCCGCTGTTTTCTTGCCAGGATTAAGCCCAACAGCCTTTGCCCGTTCTTTCATCAACTGTCTGGCGGCAAACTTATCGTGTCCATGTTCTTGGCACCAACCTGCCAACTCGACGATGGATTCTTCGTAGGTTTGCAATTCCTCTTTTACCATCACCAACAAATGGTCGACCTGCACTTCAACTTCTGCAGCATTGAGTTGCGCATTCCGATTTTTCTGAGTGGTCGACCTACGCGGTTTACACCGGCGGTTAGATTGTCGAGTTTCTTTCAAGGGAGCGATCGCTTCCCGAATTTGGCGTTTACCCTCATCGGTGTCGGCGCAACCACACGCGAAAGCACTATATGCTCCGGTTTGCAGATTGACCTTGAAGTTTTCTTCCCCGCACAGAGGACAGTGGTATTCACCGTCCGCCTTACCCTTAACGGGAGTTAATTTGTCGAGATGCTCAAGGATATTGAAGTTACTAGATGGTGGTTGATTTCCTTGCGAGAATTGTCTCTTAGAGTTATATTCCATAAGTGAACTTAGCCTCATCAGATGGGTGTGGTTATGTGTTTTCGCAAAGTTTTTCAGCCCCTGCTGTGGTTTAGCGGGGGCTATTTTTATGCAGTAGCTCTACTGGATGCTAGTGATTCCAGATAGGCGTTTATGGCACGTTTGTGGGCATCAGGATTGGTCTGGTTATGCAGGAAATCCCGCAGGAGTTCGAGGTTGTAGAGAGTTTTACGGGGTCCCACGCGCAGCCAGTGGACGCCCTCAGTCAATTTGGGCCGTTGCCCGTCACGGCCCAACCGCCAATACTTGAGAGTACTCGGCGAAATCCCCAATTCAGCTTGGATTACTCGCTTTGAGACAAGTTGATTAGTCATCGCAGTTAACGGCCCTTAACAGCCGTAGTTGGTTTAACTGCGATAACAATGTCACTCAGAAAACTGGGCAAACGAAAATGGATCTAGATTTGAAGTTTTGTTAACTACCTTCTGAGTAAGTTTTTGTCTTAGGATTCCAAGGCACTTTTTTGCCATCTATCCAGGCAAATGAGCCAGAAAATATGAGTGCCCACTCTCCCCGTCGTCTATAGCCTGGCAAATAGAAATCCCGAATAAGCGACTCTTGAGCAGTCTTACAGTTTTTAAGGCTCTGCGAAGTGAGTTGACGATTTGGGCACTGGGGCTGTTGCAATGCAGATGCGGCTAGGGTGCGAATCATAAATGCGTCCCAACACCAGCCAGAATATTGGTTTTGATTGCAAATCTGTCGCATTTCTGGCAACTGTTGTGGGATAGAGCTGCCCAGGGGTAAATCTGTAAGTTTATCTAAGGTGTATTTCAACCTTTTTCTTATTTTCCAGCTGCTAATTTCCTTGTAAGGATGGAAGACATCGTCAACTGATTTGATCACTTCCTCAAGTAAAACATTCACAAAAAGTTCAGCTCGAGAATTAAATGGGAACTCGCCAAACAGTCTATCTGCTTCCATTTCTATGGCGGGATATCCTTCATAAGTAAGCAGCATAAGTTTTTTGTACAAGTCGGACAAGCAAAGTATGGAGTCCTCGAACTTTACATGGGAGACTTTTATATAGCCAGCCTTAAATGGATCTGCTTGATCTGAGTAGAAGCTTTCTAGACAACGTGAAATCGCGTACCAATATCGCCGAATCTTAAGAGTCTCACATTGCTGATCTTCAGTTAAGGATACTGATTTATTCGACAACTCTAGACTGATTTGATCAGCCAGTATCTTTGGCAGCCTTCCCATCATTCACCTCGCTAGATGTCTTGAAACACTCAGGACACTTGCCCTCAAGGAATAAAAGCTATGGAACATCTGCGATCTTCCAGAACTATCACTCACTTCACCTACAGTTGAAAGCATCCTAAATACATCAGTATTGTAATACACGGATACTGACCTAGTTGGATATAGTGAGTTTTTGTTAATGATTGATAGTCGATTTTGTGGCTTGACATTCAAATATAGGGTGCCATCCTGAAGATAAATTTAATTTCAAAGCTTTTTGGGAAAGCTCAAAATCATTCTTCTGCGTTCTCGTCTGCCCAGATAGAAGAAGAGAATTGCCAATTCAGCAGTTGATTCATAGACCAAGGATTCTAACGATGGCAACTCCAGGCATTAAATCTATGCGAGGTCGGCCAGAGGCGTTTGACGAACCCAAGATTCCGACTTGTTTGAGTCTGACTCAAACAGCACGAGAGTGGCTGCACACAACTGCAAAGGGAATAAATACATCCAAGAGCGACTTAATAGAGCAGATGGCTAGAGGAGGTATATATGTATCTTTTACAGAGTCAGATGAGGTCTCAAAACGACAGATTAATTCAGAAAGCCTCAAGTCCTAAGTGGCTCGTTACTTAGCCCGTATATAGGAAAAGGTGTAATAAACGAATATAGCGCCTCAATATTACGTTGAATTATTTATATATTGTCTAAAGCCCTATTCACTAAAGGTTCCAAGTCTTCTATTAGCAGCGATAAACCGACCAAAGCCTTTGATAAGCTCACCGAAATCATTCAATAAATATGTAATATAATTTCAGTCATAAGGATTTTTTGAGGGAGGTTTCTAAATGAATGGGCCTCAAATAAAGATTGAAAACCTGCTGGATGCATTCTCAGCATACGAAGATTATCTGCAGCAAAAGCAGAGTCATAAACAAGCAAAAAATTCTATTAACAAGCTCAAAACAGGACTTGTTCGCTTCACTTTGCCTGGCTGGGGATATCCGTTAAAGCTGACGGGCCGCTTGACTCCTGAGGAAATGTTGAGAGGTATAGAATTTATGGCTTCGGTGTCTCTTTTACAGGCTAATCAAGCTTTAGAAGTTCAAGAAAGTTTATTCCAGCGCATGGGCGACCTGGTCTCAGATGCCTCTAAACGAGTCTACCGGTCTGCTGTGAGGCAATTTATCGAGTACTGTCAATCTCTGGCTGCGTGGCCCACGTACCGACGTCCGGGTTTGCCTCCCACCGCCTACATCTATGGCAAACCCAAAAAGGTTTGGCACCACTTTGGATTACGCAGTCAAGACGTCCCCCCTGCATTGCAGGCCGAGCTCAATGAATACGCTGAAGCCCTTTCGAGTCGGACTCCTCCCTTGAGTCCTTCCTCCATTCAACGGCAGACCAGGGGCGTTCGTAAGATCTTGGGTTGGCTCCATAGGACGAAGAATATTGCCGTCGAAGAGCTGACCCTTTTCCAGATTGTGCCGGTTGAAGCGCTATTTGAAGAGGCCGCAGCGGCAAAAACGATGAGCTTGCTGCAAGAATACCTGGACTGGCTGAAATCGCGTGAAGAGCATATCCATTCTTTGAAGCAGGCGTTTATGCACTTTCTCTATTTGACTGAGTATGCCCATCATGTCTATCTCAACTATTAGACGACAATGAGCCTGTCGGCTGACGACAACTAGAGAGGCGGATTTATTGATTTCGTCATCTGGATCCA
>NZ_JACSWC010000423.1 GCF_016888165.1 Halomicronema sp. CCY15110
CTGGGCCGAATTAAACGTCGAATCAGTCGAACCAGTCGCTGATTTCGACTCCGCTCAATCAGCTAGGTTTCCTCCCTGGCAGACAGTTGAGGGTTGAGCAGAGTCGAAACCCGTCTACGAAATAATTGTGCCTGCCCACTTATCAATGTCTTAAAACCCTATAAACACCGTGTCTTAAGACAACACCCAATCCATCATTTCATCGTTGATTTCTATTGTCATAGCCTCAAATTAGTCATTGAGGTAAAGGGAGATAGCCATTTCGTTGAAATGGCTCAAGCCTATGACGAGAGGAGAACTCTAATATCAGAAAGCTATGGTTTACAAGTTCTCCGGTTTACCAACCAGCAGGTTCTCCATGACTTTGAGGCAGTTTATATGGAAATCGAAGCTTTGAGTGATGTCCAAGCCTGAGTATCGTCGTCCATCACCGCTGCCTCAACTCGAAAAGTTAATGCCCTCAATCGGAGGCAGTAGATATGGCCTTAGTCAACTTTCAAGAAGCTCAAACTTACCTTGAATTCTTACCACTCCTGCACGACTTGCCCAAACAGCCCTTTTTCATCGTTTACGATCAGGTGCTGACCGGGGGAGTGGTGAAAAAGTCCACAGCGATCATCAATACCTGTTGGTCGCTCTTCAACTCATCCACGCTATCCGGGCCGCCGCGCCCGCTCAACTGGTTAGGGGCTAGGTATGGGTCCTGAACCAGCCTAGGGACTTTTCTCTTGCCGCCGCACCTTGACATAAACGTCGCTCGATTGCCCAGAGCGTCAAGGTTTCAAGCGGTCAGGTTGTATGCCGCAAGGTAGCTGACGGAGCTTCACTAAATAAGCATCTATATTCGTGGGCAAAGTGCCCCAGACTATAAAACCCCCAGGCATGGGCAATATTAGCGACAGTTGCATGCTCAGGATCGGCAGCCAACAGGGCTTGGCGCACCCCGTTGAGGCGCTGCTGCTTGAGGTAGGCCATCGGCCCCATGCCAAAAATATCTTGAAAGCCGTAGATGAGCGATCGCCGACTGGCATGTACCGCGATACTCAACTCAGCCAAAGTCATCGGGCGATGGAGGTTGGCGATCATGTAGTCTTGCGCCTGGGCAACGATTTCGGCTCGCCGTAGGGGCCTTGGGGCTTGCTGGGGTTGACTCAGCGCATTACACAACAGGGGCAGCAAATCTCCTTGAATCAATCGCAGCAGATCCGGAGACTGCAGTATCTGGGGATGATGATCCATCAAGAAAATTACTTGCCTGAGATAACTGCTGTAGGCGTCTATATGGGTAGGCCATGCGGTGACAATATTTTGTCGGAAGAAAGCATCGTCAAGCTCATGATGTCCCAATTGGTTAGCGAACAATTGCAACAGCGATTTATTCACTTCCACCAACACCACCGACAAACCGGCAGCCGAGCTGACCAGGTTGGCCTCTCGCTGGGGGTCAAACCCGAAGAGACAGTTCGTGTTTAACGGTGTCCCATGGGCAAAGTGAGAAGAGTCCTGTTGGTGAAGCACCAGCCCAAACGCCAATGAGTCTCGCGGTTTCTCCCCAACAATTTCGACCGTGCAGTTAGTGACTAGCCGCCCAATCGAGAGCCCCTCTAGTTGCAGCCTAGAGACCACACCTTGAAAAGGTTTGGGGTGCAATTGCCGAAATTGTGCTCCCCATTTGCGAAACATTGAGCTACAGAGGTCAGCATCTCGGAAGCACTGGGTTTGCAGGGGGGGACTTGGTGTAATTGAAGACATTGCACGCCGACCAAAGAATAATGCGAAAGCGACTAACTTTCTGTGCGCTGATTAGAGCCCGCCAATTTCTCGATCGGACATCACAATATATTAAGACCTTACACCTTTAAAACTTGCACTTTTCACACAGTTGCCATCTTATTGCTGACGACAACCAAGCATAGCTTCAGAAAGTTGCACTTTCGGGATCTAAACACCTTATTTGTTAACACCCGGTTAATCCATTCCACCACCGCCAAAGCGTTTAAAAAAAGCATGCTGAACTGTCAAGCCTCATGGCTAGGGGCTTTACAGCGATTCATCAGTCATTAGGAAAAATAGTGCGCAGCGGTTGTTTGGCGTCAGAAAACAGCCTGAAATAAGACAACTCTTGTAGCGAAATATGGACGACAAGAATGCCTTGCCAAACAATATCTATGCTATGTTTCTAGGGCTCTTGTCCTACCAAATTGCGTTGTTACCTGCGTCTCAAAGTTCTATGTTGCATTCTCTACGTTGTCCGAATCAGCTTCGGACTTGGTTTAAAAAAACGATCGCGATCGCGATCACAGTCACGTTCCTCTTCGTGGGCAACGTGCCCTGGGGCCGCGCTGCGATCGCGGCCAGCTATTCATCCTATGGGCAGGCCAAAGCGGCCACGGCCTCAACCGATAAACCCAACATCGTTGTCATTTGGGGTGACGACATCGGCCAGAGCGATGTCAGCGCTTACACCAAAGGGCTTATGGGCTTCCGCACCCCCAACATCGATCGCGTGGCCGATGAGGGCATGCTATTTACCGACTACTACGCCGAACAAAGCTGCACCGCTGGCCGTTCGGCCTTTATCACCGGCCAAAGCGTTTTTCGTACGGGGTTGAGCAAAGTCGGCTTGCCAGGGGCAGACTTAGGCCTCAGAGCCGAAGATCCGACGATTGCGGAACTGTTGAAAGAGCAGGGCTACGCCACGGCGCAGTTTGGCAAAAATCACCTGGGTGATAAAGATGAGTTTTTGCCGACCAACCATGGTTTTGATGAGTTTTACGGCAACCTCTATCACCTGAATGCGGAAGAAGAGCCGGAACTGCCGGATTATCCCGACCCCGAAGAATTTCCCAACTTTGCCAAAAACTTTGGCCCCCGGGGTGTGATTCATAGCTTTGCCGATGGCCGCATCGAAGATACTGGCCCGCTGACCAAAAAGCGGATGGAAACCATTGATGACGACATCGCCGATCGCGCCGCTGCATATGTCAAACAGCAGGCCGCAACGGACGAGCCCTTCTTCTTGTGGACGAACTTTACCCACATGCACTTCCGCACCCACCCCAAACCTGAAAGTGTGGGGCAGTCGGGGCGTTGGCAGTCGCCTTACCACGACACCATGATCGATCATGACAAAAACGTGGGTCAGGTGTTGGATGCCCTTGACGAGGCGGGCATTACGGACAACACCATCGTCATTTACAGCACCGACAACGGACCGCACATGAATACCTGGCCCGATGCCGCCATGACCCCCTTTCGGGGCGAAAAGGATACGGGTTGGGAAGGCGCTTTCCGCGTGCCCTTTATGGTGCGTTGGCCGGGGCACATTGAAGCCGGCAGCGTGTCTAACGACTTTATGTCACACCTGGACTGGCTACCGACCTTTTTGGCCGCCGCCGGTGCTCCGGATGTGAAAGAGCAATTGCTGACCGGCTATAAAGCTAACGGCAAGCGGTTTAAGGTGCATTTAGACGGCTATAACTGGCTGCCCTACCTCACGGGGGAAACCACCGAAGCGCCTCGTGATGAGTATTTCTATTTCTCGGATGACGGTGACCTGTTGGCAATGCGCTATGACAACTGGAAGGTGCATTTTGCGCAGCAACGGGAAGCGGGCACTCTAGCGCTGTGGGGTGAGCCGTTTGTCGCCACGCGCATCCCCTGGTTGTACAACCTCCGCACGGATCCTTATGAGAAGGCCACCATTACCTCCAATACCTATTGGGATTGGTATGTGGATCATGTGTACCTATTGCTGCCAGCACAGAAGTTTGTGGGTCAGTTTTTGGCCACGTTCAAAGACTATCCACCGCGTCAAAAGGCGGCCAGCTTCACGATTGACGATGCCCTAGAGCAGCTACAGAAGTCGCCTAGTAGCTAGCGCATCCAGCCGGTGGTCGGCGATCGCACTCGCGTTAATTAAGCGGTGCGATCGCCAACTATTTCATGCCGCGAGTCATGGCGATAAATCTAGGTTTCAAGAGCCCCTTAATCAAGGCAGCGGAAACCTCTGGCCGTCGCTCTAAAGTGGAGCATTTAACCACAGACTAATGACTGAAATCATCGCTGTGTTAGCAAATCTGGCGACGTTGATCTTTGTGATCAGCAGCATGTTGGCGCTGGGATTGAGCCTGACGGTCAAGCTGATTCTGGCTCCCCTCGCCAATGTCAACCTGGTGGCGCGAGCCCTGGGCGTCAATTTTGTGCTGGTGCCGCTGGTGGCTTTTGGGTTGAAAACGGTCATACCGCTAGAGCCGTCTTTGGGTATTGGTTTAATGTTGCTGGCCACGGCTGCTGGCGCGCCCTTTTTGCCGAAACTGGCGCAGGCAGCCAAGGCCGATGTCGCCTTTAGCGTGGGGCTGATGGTGCTGCTGATGGTCGTTACCGTCGTGTATGTGCCAGTGGTGTTGCCGCTATTGCTGCCAGGAGTTTCGGTCAATCCTCTGGAGATTGCCCGATCACTCATTATTTTGATGTTGTTGCCGTTGGCAATCGGCCTCGTGATCAAAGCTCGCTATGCCGAGATCGCCAGCTCTCTGCAACCCCATATGGCTCAAGCTTCGACAGTCAGCTTGCTCGCGGTGTTGGTGTTAATGCTGGTGCTGAACTTTGACACCATGGTTGGGGCGATCGGTAGCGGGGCCATGATTGTCGCCATTCTATTTATCTTGATTTCACTGGCCCTCGGCTACTGGTTGGGGCCCACGGCAGGCACTCGACCGGTGCTGGGGCTGGGCACTGCACAGCGCAATATTGCGGCCGCCATGGTGGTGGCTACGGGCAACTTTGGCGACGATCCCAATGTCTTGACCATGATTTTAGTCGGGGCGGTGTTAATGCTCGTGATTCTGATGCCGCTGGCCGGGGAGCTGGGCCGACGTGCTTAGAAGCAACAGATTGCTGGCGATCGCGCCTAAATAAATATTGTTTTTCCGAGTTCATTTAGACCCTTGAGTTCCAGGCATGTCGGTTGCTGTGATGTCAGCCCAAAACCCTTCGGCGCATTGATCTTAAAGACCGTCTGGGCAGTTAACTCAAGAACTCCAAGGATAAAATATGGTTGATATGTCTGACTTACCCCCGCAACCAACCCCTTACTCAGTACCGAGTAAAATTACGGCGCTGTCGATATTGGGGCTCGGCGTTTTTTCGAGTGCCGCGATCGCGACAGAGCCCACCGCTAAGGTTCACTGGTCGCTATCTGATGGCCCAGAGTTGGCAGCACAGCACACTTCACAGTCTGTTTTCCATCCGGCAACTGGGGCCACGGAGCGCTTCGAAAAAGCGACATTGCCAGAATTCGCCCGTCCGATTCCCCATCAACCGGGTATTGCGCAGAACTCACCCATCAGAACCGTTGCGGCTGATGTCGATGCTCCGGTAGCAAGCGTCAAGCTACGGGTTCCTGTGGGAACAATGTCTTCGATTAATCAGCCAGTTAGCCTCGCCAGCCTGAACCAAGCGCCGCCTAGCATGTCGGCCAATCTAGTGACTGATGCCGCCTCGATGCCAAATTATCGTCCGGTGTCAGAGTCAGTTGGCCTGGGTGGCGAAGGTGACTTTGACCAGCGGGCCATGGGGCTAGCCGGGATTGAACAGCTAGAGCCCATGGCTAGCCCGCTGACTGACGAGACTTTGCCATCCCCAGACGCCAACCCAGTAGAAGCGCCGGTGAGTCTCAATGGTGATGTCGACGAATTTGGGGATAACAGCCCATGGCGCTTTGAAATCAGACCGTTTGTGGAGTTGCCCTTTAGAGTGCAGGGCGATTTTGGCTTTGATACCGAAATCGATTTTGACGGCAATGATGGGGACAACGATGATGGAGACGACAGTGGTGGCATCGATTTGTCGTTCGATTCTGGCTTTGAGCTGGAAGACTTGTTTGCGCTCGGGGGGGAAGCCGAGGTCTGGTACAACAATTTCGGAGTGCTGTTAGGGGGCTACTACGCCGACTTGGGGTCACGGGTGCTAGTGGGGGTCAGTGCCGAAGACCGGGCGATCGCCACTTCGGTCCGTCTGAGAACTTCTTATGTGAGAGCCCAGGCTGCCTTGGCTTGGCGCATTGGTCGGTTTGCCTTAGCCCCTGAGCCAGCCGACTCCCAACCGCAGGATGAAGTCTTTCCAGCCGTGAATGTTGATCTAATCGGGGGCGCAGAATACATCGACTTTGACATTGAGGCTGATTTCAACAACCTACCGGACGTCACGCTAGGGCCAGATTGGCTCGCCCCCGCTGTACGCTTGCGAGCCGAATGGCTCTTTAACAGCCGTACGAAACTCATTACCGCTGGCGAAATTGGTGGCTTTGGTGTGGGGAACAGTCCTGATTTGCTCTATAAAATCTCGGTGGGCTTGGATTGGCGCATCTTTCCCAATTTCTCCATTCGTCCGGCCTATCGTCTGACTGACTACAACTGGCAGCGAGAAGGACGCTTCGCCGACAGTGAACTAGATTTGCGAACTCAGGGCTTGTTTCTAGGGCTGTCCTACGTTTTTGATTAGGCTCATTTCTTGGTTCGATGGCTTGGACGCAGAATTGTGGCCGCGCGATCGCCACATCATTCCACATCTATTTTTTTGACCTATTAGGAGACCAACCATGATGAAACGACGAGCGGCCCGCAACGGTGGCCTCCTGCAAGGGGGCAACGTGGGCGCTACACCTCAACCTCCAGTGGCGGACTTAGCCGGGAACGATCGCCGCGCCGCCTTGCAAAATTTGCAGCAGTCGGCGGCTCAACGTATTGGCACCCGCTTCAAGATGCGGGAACGGTTGTTTAGCTTTGGCGATGACTTTTTCATCACGAATGAGCGCAACGAAAAAGTCGTTAAAGTCGATGGCAAACTCCTGCGGGTGCGGCAAACTCTAATCTTTGAAGACATGCAGGGCCGTGAGCTTTACACCATCAAAGCCAAGTTGATCGATATTCGCGAAACGATGGTGATTAAGCGGCCCAATGGCGATCGCGCGGCGGTCGTTCACAACGCCCTCATTACGCCCCTCCGCGATCGCTGGCAAATCAACATCCCCGGTGGCGAGGATTTGATCGCCCAGGGCAATATCCTGCAACACGAATACTCGATTCGGAAAAAAGGCGAGCGGCGGCCAATCGCCGTGATTTCCAAAAAATGGTTTCGGATCCGAGACACCTATGGCGTCGAGCTAGAGAGCGCCTTTGATGCCCCGTTGGTGTTGGCCATTACGGTCACGATTGACCTGATGGCCCATGCCTAAAGCCACCGCCTCATCATTTGTTACTGACTTTCAACGGAAGCTTGCGACATGAATATTGGACCGTTACAACTGGCCGCGATCGCCTTTGATAACCCCACCTTCAAAGGCGAGATCTTGGCAGAACTGGATGCCGTGCGCGGGCGGGGCGTCATTCGCCTGATTGACTTGCTCTTTATCTATCGGGACGCCACGGGCGATGTCACCGTCATGACCGACACCGACGTCGAGGCCGCCGACCTGGCTGACTATGGCGAGGTGCTCAGTCCGCTACTGGGCCTGGGCGATAGTCGCGCCGCTGAGATGAACGGCACCTCGGTGGATCATGGGTATGGCCTCTCGTTAGATGAGATTCGCGGCGTGGTGGCGCAAATGCCGCCGGACTCCGCCTTGGCGCTCGTGCTGTTTGAACATCGCTGGGCGGGGGGGTTAGCCGCTGCTGTCCGCGAGGCCGGGGGACAGCTGCTGGCCCAGGGCATTCTCACCCGCGAGGCCGTGCTCATGGTGGGAAGTGAACTGGCGGCGATCGCCGAAGCCGAGCAGGTCATCGCCACCACCGAAGCCCTGAAAGGCGCGGCTGTGCTCGACGCCCTGGCCTTTACCGAAGCAGCAGCCGAAGCCGAAGCGTTGATGGCCGACGAGTTGGCGACCTCGGCCATGGCGGCGGAAACGCTCCGCACGTTGATCGCGGCAGGCGTGGTGGACGACACCGAAATCGAAACAGCCATCCTGGCCCTGGTCGCCGGGGGGCTACTCGCGCCAGACCTGGTTGCCGATGCTCTAGATCAGGCCGATAGCATCATGGCCGCGATTGAAGAAACGATCGCCGCCCAAGCGAGGGCCGAGACTTAGGGAGCGTCATCCATGCAGTGCAGACATCTTGCCGGCGCGGCTTTTCCGCGCCCGCACTCTCCAACTCCCGGAACGACCGTCAGCGTGCCAAATGGCCTGTTCGTATCTTGTTAAGGATTGAAAGTATGAGTAAAAGCCGTCACCAGATTGCTCCCGCTATCACGGCGGATGCCAGGTCGACCCGGGTACTCAGCCGCTGGAGTCGGCCCAAGCAGCCCTCACGACCGGTCATCATTGTGGGGGTAGCCGCGATGCTCGTGGCCATGATGGCGACTACCGCCTTGGCCGAGATCGCGGATGTTCCGATGTTGGTGCAAGACGGCGTCACCCCACTACGGCCTAACATGTGGGTGATCGCGGAAGAAGTCGCCCAAGAAAATTTTGCCGAGCAGTTTGGCAGCTTCAATCTCTTTATTATTTTCTTTGTGACCTTGGGGCCGCTCAAAGTGATTCCGACCTTTCTCCAGGTGACTTGCCAGGCCGACCGAACCCTCAAGCGACAACTGGCCTGGCGCAGCACCGCCATGGCCAGCTTTATGGCGTTGGTCGTCGTCCTGATCGGGCAAAACCTGCTGCGGATTTGGCAAATTCAATTACCGGCGTTGATGATTGCCGGGGGCATTTTGCTCTCCCTGGTGGCCCTCCGGCTGATTTTGGCCCAATACGCCGTGGGCGAATCGGCTACGACCGCCTACGATACGCCGGGGCTGCATTTAGCCATGACGCCGCTGGCCTTTCCGGCCATTTTGCCCCCCTTCGGCATCGCAATCGCCCTGATGTTGATGGTGCTCTCCACCAATCTGGGGTTCAGCCCGACCACCCTGATTCTGCTGTTGCTGTTAGTAATGGCCCTGAATTTGGTCTCCATGCTCGCCGCGGTTCCCATCATTAAATTCGTGCGGCCGGTGACGCTCAGAATCCTGGGATTTTCCTTGGGGGTCATGCAGTTTGCCTTGGGCATTCAATTTATTCTGTTTGCCTTGGAGCTTGAGATCCTGGTGCTGAAACTGTTGCTCCGGGGGCAATAGAGTTACGACGCTCAAATCACCGGCAATATTCGTGTCTTTTGAGAACAGAGAGATCATGACCGACCCGACTGCTCCTGGTACTGCCAGCATCATGCCCAGAATTGCCCAGGTCATTAAGTTAACCCGTTTAATTAGCGTCTTGGCCGTGTTGTCTTCCTTACTCGGTTCACTCGTGATGTTTTGGATTGGCACAACCAACACCCTCCAGGCCGTCTTATTGGTGCTAGGCATGGAAGAGCCAGTTCTAGAAGGGAGCCGGATTGATCCGACGGAACTCGCGACGATTGAACTTTTAGAATGCCTGGATGATTTCCTGGTGGGGTTGGCGTTTTTATACTTTGCCTACGGCATCTACTCCCTATTTATTCAACTCGGATACAAAACGCCCGATGAGCCTTCCTGGCTGCGGGTCAGTAGTATCGGTACGCTCAAAAAAACCTTGCTGGAACTGTTGGTGGTGCTGTTGACGGTGATTTTTGTAAAAGGTCTGCTAGAGCGCCTGTCATTCCGGAGCCTGGAATGGACTTATTTGGTCATTCCCCTCTCAATTTTGGCGATCGCTGCTAGCACGCGTCTGCTGCGATTTGACAGCGAGGAATCGGTCTCAGCTACGGAGGAGGAAGCGAGATGACAAGTACAGCTTCCCCCATCTCCTTTGAAGAACGCCTGGATACCTCGCCCATTACCCGCACCATGTGGTGGCTCTGGCTGCTGTCAGCGGGACTGATCGCCCTGGATGGCTTTGACTTTTTTATCATTGGGGTGGCGATTCCGCTCCTGCGGCAGGATTTTGGACTGGAGGCGGCGGCGATTGGGGCGGTGGCGACGGCAGCGATCGCGGGGTCCCTCGTCGGTTCCCTCACGTTGGGGCCAATCACCGACCGGGTAGGACGACAGCTGATGCTGATCGTCGACGTGGCGATTTTTGTCATTGCCACCACTGGCACCGCTCTGGCCTGGGATGCCACGTCGCTGATTGCCTTCCGCTTTTTGGTCGGCGTCGGTATCGGGGCTGATTACCCCATCAGCGTGTCTTACATCACGGAGAATGTGCCCGCTCGGTTTCGCGGTCGCATGGTGATTGGGGCCTTTACATTTCAGGCCGTCGGCGCGCTCCTCGGTGCCTTGACCGGGGTCGTTACCCTGTCGATCTTTAAAGTGCTCTATCCCGATACCGACCAGTTCGCCATTCAATATGCCTGGCGATGGATGCTCGGGGTGGGGGTCTTGCTGGCGGTGGCGGTGGCGATCGTCCGGCTCAGTTTCAGTCTCGAAAGCCCCCGCTATTACATCAGTCGAGGCGAATATACCGAAGCCGCCACCGCCGCCACGCAACTGCTCGAAGCCCCCATCTCGATCACCCCAGAGCTAGAACCCCCCATCGCCACGGAGCGTCCCACCTTTGGCGAATTATTGAATGCCCAGCATCGTCGCAGTACGCTGTTGGCCTCGGTACCCTGGTTTTTGCAAGACATTGCCACCTACGGGGTGGGCATCTTTACCCCCGCCATCATCGGTCTGTTGGCCTTTGCGAGCGAGCCCGATTTCCTCAGGCGAGAAATCGACTCGGCGACCGGATCGGCAATCGTTGATCTGTTCCTGATTCTGGGATTCATCGGGGCACTGCTCCTGGTTGAAAAACTGGGCCGCATTCGGCTCCAAATCATTGGCTTTGTGGGCATGGCGGTGGGGTTAGGGATTCTCGCCTCCTCGAGTCTGCTCCCGCCAGGCAGTCGGGGCGAAATTGGGCTAGTGCTCAGCGGCTTTCTGATATTCAACTTATTGATGAATGCGGGGCCGAATGCCACCACCTTTTTGCTGTCGGGGGAGGTGTTTCCCACGTCGCTCCGCGCAACGGGGGCGGGGTTTGCCGCTGCTTTTGCGAAGGCGGGGGCGGTACTTGGGACTTTCGGGTTACCGATTTTGCGGCAATCTTTGGGGGTGCCGTGGCTATTAATTGCACTTTCGGGATGTTGTTTGGTCGCGGCGTTGCTTACCTTTGTCTTACGGATTGAAACCACCGGGCGATCGCTGGAAACCGTCCAAGCGTTAGCGGCAGCACTGGAAACCGGTACCGGATCGACGTAGAACGCAAGAACATTTGTAATTTATGGACAAGACGACCAGATGGCGTGGTTAATACATATTGAGGAGTTTTTCTTTGTCCTAGCCGAGGTGGGCCAGGTCTTGCTAGAGGCGATCGCCATTCTCTGCATATTTATTGGCATTTTGACCACGGCTCAATTGGTCATCAAGCTCCTGCGGCGTCGCCAAGGTGTCCCGTTTCCCTTCCTGCAAGTGCGCCTCAGATTTGGCCTCTGGCTGGCGATGGCATTGGAATTTCAGCTCGGGGCCGATGTTCTCACGACCACCATTTCTCCGGGGCGTGAAGAACTGACTCGGCTCGCCGTGATTGCGGTGATTCGGACCTTTTTAAACTACTTCCTGAATAAAGAAATGGAGACCCAAGTAGAACTGCGAGAGCAGGCTCGAAAGCATAATTATCAAAGTTTGTTAGCGAATGGGCCTGAGAGTGAATGACCATGCAAAATCCATACCCTCCCAATCCCCAGCCGGAACTGGCTCGCGAGCGTAATCGCATTGCCGCCGATCGCTCGCTGCTGTCATTTATTCGCAGTAGCGTCACTCTGATCAGCATTGGCGTAGGGATCAATCAAGTTTCCAGCATTTTTGTGCCGATTGTGTCGTACCTCGGCTATTGGATCTACCTGCTAAGCGTTTTGATGGTGGGGGTCGGCGTCATTACCCTCGTCTTTGCGGCCCACGATTATCGAGGCGAGCTCAAACGTCTGCAACAGCCAGAGTACTATTTCACGCCGCGCTGGTCGCTTGGGGGCGTTACCGGGTGGATTATTCTGGTGGCTGGTTTATTGACGCTTCTACGGCTATTGCGAACGCCCGTGTATTGACTTGCCGCCTGAGGCATACGGTTACGGTTAATCACTCCCCCCAGTGTACTGTCCGACTAATGAGCCATGCGATCAGTCTGCCTGATCAGTCTGCCTACAAAAGCAAGGTGATGACCACCAATCCCAAGATCCCACTCAGGATTACCCCCAGGACAACAAAGTGATTCAGCCGCGACACCGACTGCAGAACATAGTCTTCGCGCTCCAGCGATTTAACTTCCAAGCGGTGCTGAACCAATGCCAATGCCAGCAGCGCCGTGCCCAGTGCAATGAACGCAAGGCTGATGGTATGAGTCAGCGCTTCTCGCTGCAATGGATCCGTGTCCGGCAGCTGTTGGCGTACCCCTTGATAAACGCGATCAATGGCGACCCCAAAGCCAATCAGCGTGAGCGATTGGCCGATCCAGGCATTCATGGTGCGTTCTGCCGCCGCACGGTTTCGTTCTTTGGCCAACTCGTTGTTGGTGCCAAACAGCTTGGGGGGTTGATCAGAGCTCACGGGGCTAGTCTCTCCTACTGGTGACGATGCCGATACTTGGGTGTATTCTCCGCGCTTCGTTCAGTGTTCGTTTATTGTTTAACAAAAATATTGCTGTTATGAGTGATGTAAATTCTACCCCTCACGTGCCGAACCCGGGGACTGAACTCGCCAAGGAGCGGAATCGCGCGGCTGAAGAGCGGACGCTAATGGCTTGGATTCGCACCGCTCTGGCGCTGATTGGTTTCGGCTTTGGTATTGACAGTATCGTCGCGGCGATTCAACAGGCTTTAGGCGACGCCGTGAACCCAGCACGCCTGACGCGCCTCTTGGGACTCGCCTTTGTCGCCTTAGGCACCTTCGCCATGCTTTATGCCGCGATCGATCATCGTCACCAGCTACAGCGCATTCAACGCAATGACTTAGTGTACGTATCGCGGCGATCGCCCGCTTTGATCGTCGCCTATGCCCTAGCCGTGATTGGCGGTTTAGCCTTTCTCAGTGTGCTGCTCAGTCCGTTACTGCGCTGAAATCAGCACTGCTGACAGGCCACTACTGGCTCTGATTTCTTGGCTTCTGACCGAACATCATTCATTTTCTAGAGTCTTCTTGCGATCACTATGACTGAACCTAACCAAACTCCGGCTTCGCATGAGCCCACGCCATCCCAGCCGCCCAGCAACAATGAACTCGCCATGCAGCGCACCGAAATGGCTCAGCAGCGTACGGGCCTGGCAGAACAACGTACCGAAATGGCCGAAAAGCGCACCGGCCTGTCGATTCAGCGCACCGACTTAGCCAGCGAGCGGAACGACCTCGCCGAGATTCGTACGGCCTTGGCCCGAGAACGGACACGCGCCGCCGCAGAACGCACTCTGATGGCGTGGATTCGCACGGCCCTGTCCATGATCAGCTTTGGCTTTGGCATCGATCGCTTGTTCAAATATCTGGATCAAACCGCAACCAGCAGCGGCATCAACGTGCTGACGGAAGAGCGGATCCTCGGGCTAAGTTTAATGTCGTTGGGGTTATTTACCCTGGTGGCAGCGATCATTAACCACTGGCGCATTCTCAAAAATATTGAAACCGAAGAGTTTGAATACATGCCAGGGTGGTCACAGGGGTTGGTGGTGGCGGTGGTGCTGCTGTTTTTGGGATTGGCCGCCTTTATTCCATTGGTCATCAGCGGGGTGACGTTAGGCGAAGTGTTTACCCTCGATAGTCAGGTGTTGCAGACCTTAGCTGCCTTAACGATTTTCCTGCTCATGCTGACCTTAGGCGTCCAAACAGAACTGTCGGACATGGTCCAACTGTGGCGGCAACCGCAATTGCTCGTTCGGGCTCTCTTCGCGGCGTTGATCTTGTTTCCCATCGGGGCTAGCGTGATCGGCTACGTCTTATTGCAGGGCACGGCGGCGGCATTACCCGTGGGCCTGGGATTGGTGGTGTTGGCCTCTGCGCCGGGAGCCCCGCTGTTAACCACACGGGCTAGTATGGCCGGGGGCAATGTGGCGATCGCCACCAGCTTGCAGGCAACCTTAGCGGCCCTAGCGGTGGTGATGACACCGCTGACATTGCTCATCTTCACGGCTATGTTTGCCAACGTTGAGGCCAGTAGCGACTTCCTCATCATTGCCAAACAGGTGTTAACCGTGCAGTTTTTACCGTTGGGCTTGGGGCTCGCGGTGCGTCGCTTCGGGGGCACGGCCGCCGCCAATATTGGGGACCTGCTCACCACCGTAGCCAACACGCTATTTATCGTGCTGGTGGTGTTCTTGCTCGGTCTTAGCTGGGTCTTACTGCCGACGGTGCCGTGGCGCGGGTTTGCCGTGATTCCCCCGGTGGTGCTGTGGGGATTGGCCTGTGGCCATCTGCTCGGCGGGCCAGACCTGGGAAATCGTTCGTCCATCGCGACTGGGGTGATTGCTCGTAACGCGGGGCTAGCGATATTTTTGCTGGCGGCCAATGGTGCCCCCCAATCGATTCCCACCATCATTGCCTATATGGTGGTCGGGGCCATCACTGCCCTGCCTTACAACATCTGGATTAAACGCCAGCAGGCCGCAGCGGCGGTAGTTACCACGGCCTAATGACAACTGCATGGAGAACTCTGGTGGCTTTTATGGTTAGACAACTGCTGGGTCGCTGCGTAGCGATTTCACAATCTGGGGCTCTGTGGGCGATCGCGGCGAGTTGCCTCCTCCTCGTTGGGGGCGAGTTTTTCGTTGGGTTGGGGGCGATCGTGATCGCCTCCCCGGCCCCCTGTCCCAGTGACATGGTGTACATCCCCAGCGGCACCTTCACCATGGGGTCTGACAACCCTGACTTTGTGGAAGAAAAAATCGCTGAGGATGTTACCGTCAGCAGCTTTTGCATCGAGCCCCACGAAGTCACCAATGCCCAGTTCGCCCAGTTTGTGGAGGCGACTGGCTACGTCACCGTCGCCGAGCGCCCCTTGTCGCCAGAGCAGTTCCCTGACTTGTCGGCAGCCGAACGGGCACCGGGTTCCCTGGTGTTTACCCCACCCGAAGCGGGGATTCAGCAGGTCGCCTACCTGAGCTGGTGGCGCTGGCTACCGGGGGCCAACTGGCGGCATCCCTTTGGCCCCAATAGCGACGTTGAGGGCAAAGACAATCATCCCGTCGTCCACATCGCTTACGAAGATGCCGTCGCCTATGCCGACTGGGCCGATCGCCAACTGCCCACCGAAGCGCAGTGGGAGTATGCGGCTCGCGGCGGCAACGACGAGTGGACTTACACCTGGGGCGAACAATACTCTGCTCAGCAGGCCAACACCTGGCAGGGCATGTTTCCCTTTTTCAATACCAAGGCAGATGGGCACCTGGGCACTGCGCCCATCATGTCTTATCCGCCCAATGACTATGGCCTCTACGACATGACTGGCAACGTGTGGGAACTCACCGCCACCTGGTTCACCCTAAACCATGACCTCATGGCCCATCAGCAAGACCCCAGTGGCCCCACTCAAGACGTGAGCTATGACCTCAAAAAGCCCATGGATGGAGCGATGCACGTCATCAAGGGAGGTTCTTATCTGTGTGCCAAAAACTACTGTAGTCGTTATCGTCCGGCGGCCCGCGAATCCCAGGCGTTGGATACCGGAACGACCCACGTCGGGTTCCGTCTAGTGCGCTCGGTCAATGACTCATCCGATTCAATCTAAATCGGCCATTGTCACATCGGCCCATCCTGACCTTGATCAGGGCGGCGGCGGCAGCTGACTGGAACTGAGGACTCTTAGAGGTGCCGTGAGCGTCAATTCCAAGAAAGCGATCGCCGCCCTCATGCCTGGGTCAACGTCAGTTCGACAGACTCGTTTTGCCCTCTCTCCAAACCTCTCTCCCAAAAGGAGAAAGGCTTCAAACCCTAGTGAATACGTGAGGAATTTTCTGGTGCAGAGTCGTTGGCGAGCATCGGTATCGTTTCATCGAACTCACGTTGGTCAATCAGCAAACCGCGATCGCGCCTGCGATGAACTCAGCAGCGCCAGGCATGAAGCCTAAACGTTGGCCTCTAAAGCTGCGATGTAATTGTCGATGTCGTGGTCTGAGAGTCGACGGGTGAGAAAGCGCCACGTCCATCGCGAGCCCAACTGTTGCAGTGCTGAAACATGTTCGTAGCCTTGCCACTGACGGGGCACCCGAGTCACGACATCCAAACCGTAGACAAAGCGATAGCTGTAGGGCACCCGCCGATCAAAAGACTCCACCAGCGCGTCATTGCCGACACGCGGCGAACCGTAGGTGTAGAGCTCAATGGCTTGCCCCGTCTCCGCTGCGAGATTGTACTGTATATCCAACGCGGCAATGGTAGCCAGCGCCCCGCCTAAGCTATGTCCCGTAAAAGTTAGCGGGGCTTGAGGGAAGGCTTTCAGAACCTTGATCAGTTCATCCCGCACGGCAAGATAGGCGGTCATAAAACCAAGGTGAAAGCGCACGTCGGTTTCGGCGGGATCACCATATGGGTAATATTGCTGCCGAAGCTGGAAGTTATTACTCCAGTCAGTGAGATTCTTTTCGCTGCCCCGGAAAACCACATAAACAGATTGATCCGTCGGGACGTAAATGACGGCGGCTTGGGTATCCGTTCGGATCGTCGCTAACGTATCGTTGGGATCCGCATTCTGCTTCTCAGCAATAGGGCTCGTGAGCGGCGTGACTTCGCCATTGGGAATGCTGTCAACCACAATCCCGTCCAGTTGTTCATAAATTTCTTTGCTGAGCCGGGCACACAGTAAGGCAACGTCGTTCTTTAACATGGGGGGCACCTCCAAAGACAAAGAGCAGCAATTTCAACATCCAAAGTGCTGAGCTTCTGGCCAGATCAGCACCTGCTAGCAGCCAGGGCTTGAGCGAGTTCGCCCCACCGTGAAGTGAACCGCCTCGCGAGATTGACCGACCACATGACATCGCAGACAGGACAACCTCAAGACCTAAAATTGCGATCGCCTTTTCCGCCACTTCATCGGGATCAAACGGTTTCGTCATCTACAAATCTACCCCTACCGCTTGCCCGTTTTGCTGTGAGCATGATGTCGGCCGACTTCGTCGGGATTACGTTGGGGTGAGGCCAAGCCTTGATGTGAATCTAAGATAAGGGTTATCCCAATTTTTCTCTAGGTCTTTTGCCATGGCTGCAATCCGTCGTCAACCCCATGCGATTCAGACACTGCCAGGGCTGAGTGCCGAGCATGCCACTCAGTTACAGCAAGCGGGATTCGTGACGACTGTCGATTTGCAACTGCTAGCGCGATCGCCCCAACAATTGCAGGCGATCGCGGCTCAACTCAAGCTTTCTCCACGCTACTTGCAAAAGTGGGCCGCCCTTGCCGACTTGGCCAGTTTACCAAGCGTGGGCTGCGACTACTGTGGACTGCTGTTACACAGCGGCGTCGCCTCGGTGGCGCAACTATCGCTACAGGCTCCGGGCCGCTTGCACAATCAAATTCGTAAACTACACACCATGACCATGCGCCGCTCCGACCTGTGCCCCACGCCGGATCAAGTCGTGCAGTGGGTGCGCGAAGCGAAACTGGTGCAGGGATAGTTTCGCTGAATGGAGGTACACAAAACCGCCCCTTCGATCGCGGCAAAGGGGCGGCATCAGGTTAGGCATGTCATACCGACCTAAACAGCGAGGGTGCAGGCTCCGCCGAGGCCGCAGCTCAGTTCTTCCTTCGTAACTTTGCCGTCATGGTCGAGATCGAGCGCATCGAAGACAGCATCGGTGCCCATCCATTCTTCGCGGGTGATAAGGCCGTCACCATCCAGGTCATAGGCTGCAAAAAGATCCTGCGTGGCATGGTTAGCCAGAGATTCGCCTTCGCCCAGCTGTACCAAGCGATCGGCGAGCAGCTGCTCCAGCGATTCCAGCGCTTTGCTAAAGCCCTTGATGCCTTCATCCAACTTCTCCGACGCCATCCGGTCATCCTGATGCATTTGGTCAAAGGTCGCTTTGTCCAGGGTGATCTTATCGATGTCCATGTCCGCTGCCTTCGCCGGGTCGAGCTTCCGTTCCAAAGTCTCTTCCTGGTCTTTCAGCTGGGCCAGCAGCTTGGGCGAAATCGTCAGCAAGTCGCACCCAGCCAGTTCGCAAATTTCGCCGATGTTGCGGAAGCTGGCCCCCATGACCTCGGTCTGATAGCCAAACTTCTTGTAGTAATTATAAATTTCAGTGACCGACAGCACGCCTGGATCTTCGGTGGGAGCATAGTCTTTGCCAGTTTCCTTTTTGTGCCAGTCGAGAATGCGACCCACAAAAGGAGAGATGAGGGTGACACCTGCTTCTGCACAAGCGATCGCCTGATGCAAGCCGAACAGCAGCGTCAAGTTGCAGTGAATGCCCTCTTTTTCCAAAATTTCAGCGGCTTTGATGCCTTCCCAGGTCGCGGCAATTTTGATCAGGATGCGATCGCGACTCATACCAGCGGCTTCGTATTGGGCAATCAGATCCCGCGCTGTGGCGAGCGTACCCTCCGTGTCGTAAGAGAGCCGGGCATCGACTTCGGTCGAGACCCGTCCGGGGATGATCGCCAAAATTTTGAGGCCAAACGCGACTGCCAAACGCTTAAACGCGAGGTTAGCAACTTCTTTATCCGAGGCGTCAGCTCCCGCCTCTTGCTTCGCGGTCAACAGGGTTTCATCCACGATGCCGTGATATTGCGGCATCTGGGCGGCTGCCGTGATAAGTGAAGGGTTGGTAGTCGCATCGCGGGGGGTAAACTGTTCAATCGCTTGAATATCCCCGGTGTCAGCCACCACGACGGTCAGCTCGCGGAGTTGCTCAAGTAAGCTCTGGGCCATGTCTTTTTCCTTTCATGAGTGAGAAGACGTCTGGATCATTATTCTATCCAGGCAATTGCCGAGCGACCGTCGATAGACCGGCGGAAAAATGCCAGCTGGGCCTACAACTTATTACCGATTTCACCACCGCCGTTGCGCCCCACAAACTTCCTAGATGGCAGGTTAAAGCCATCCCGTCGGGCCGACAAAAATCTTCTCACCGCGTCTAGAACGCCTTCCACACTAGGGGTTCACCCTTGCCCACTGACTGTCAGGCAGGTGACAACTGGCGACCATACCCCAGCCCTAGTCGTCTGAGCCCATGGATATTGACCCTGAGCACTCAGCGATCGCGATCGCGCCCCCAACAGTCTTCAGAATGTTGTTAGCTTTTACGATGATTGTTTGGCGACATTCCGCAAGAATACTCAACACTTCACAACGAAACTCCAAAAGATCCGTAGTTTCGGCCAGATAGGGCGGCGCTGACCAGGGCAACTTGGAATCAGGGGCAATGATCAACTGCACTCCACCAAATTGAGGTGAAGACCATGTCAGTGCGATGGAAACGACTTTTTTGGCAATCGATAATTTGGCTAGCGGCTGAAATCATTTTGACTTCCATCGGCTTCGATGACTTAGCAGACTACGGCGAGTACCACATCACATCCAAGCATGGAGCGATCGCTCAACTCGTCCAAAATATTCCCACGGCTTAAGCCACCGATGATACTCCAGGCAGCATGAGTTCCGCTTCGCGTTAAGCTGTTTTGCGTCAAATAGCCAGCCTTTGTGCTCGGCGTGCGTAGTCTGTCAGGGATCAGCCAGCTCTTGAGTTGCAGTTAACGCGCTATCCGCGAGGTGTGTTGAGTCAGCGATCGGGAAAACACTTAGCCCAGCCCCACGAACAACCGCCACAGACCAACAGCCCTGAAACAGTTGACTAGAACTTGCCGATCAAGCTAACCATGCTGGTTCGATAGCTAGTCTAATTACAAATCCAAAATAAGGGCGAACGAGGGGATTCGAACCCCCGAATGGCGGTACCACAAACCGCTGCCTTAACCCCTTGGCTACGCTCGCCATGCGTGTTTTTCAATATAACATTGCATCCCGTTTTGTTGACAAGCAAGGGCAGTAAATTCAGCCGTCGTGTAGGGATGACGGGTGCCGCACCACCAGAGCTGGCCGACCCACAAGATGCAGCAATGACTCTGCTAGCATAAACACTACTACGGAACCGTAGCGGCGATCGCACGTCTCAAAGGATATTGAGGCAACGGCTGGGAGTCGTTGTCGGCTGCGAGCGTCCAAGTTTTTGTATCTGGGTCAATAATGAAACTGTCTGTTCTTTTCGGGGCGGTCATCTTAGCCATCACCACGGCGGCGTTAGTGGTAACGAACCCTGGCCCGGAAGCCTATGCTGAGTACGTGGGTACACAAGCGCAGACCTACCTCACCGATGAAGTCTGCACCGATTTGCCCGCTGGTATTGGCGACTTGCTGGGCAATCAGTGTGGTGAAATGGTGCAGTCACTCATGCCACAGCTGGACAGCATAATTCGCGATCGCACCGAACGCTTAAATTTTGCGATCGGCAGCATTTATCGTACGTCTTTGGGCATTCCCGACATGCCCATGCTGCCAGAATATCGAGTTGAATCTCTGGCCATTCTCAATCGCTTTTTTACTTACTACTTTTCTCAAGCGGGGTAGCTTTGAGCTGAATCCCTGGCCGCAAAGAGGACATTCCCAATTTGCCCATGTATCTATTCAGTTCTGGTCGGGTATCTTACCGGCAATCGAGATGCACCACTCACAATTAGGCGGTACTCATCGCAACGGGCCTTAGTCAGATTGCTGTGAGCAGCCTTTGAGAAGGGTGCCGATGAATCCTAAGGCCACCAGACTCAGGGCCGTAGCGGGCTCAGGCACTCCGACGGGTGGCGTGGTTGGCTGAAAATCGAGCAGCAGTTCTCCAGACACTTCAGACTGCTGACGTTGATCCCGGTTGCCACCCGAAAAGACGACCCCTTCTGTCAGGACTCCCTGCACCGGGCAGAGGTCAGGGGGAATCGGATCGCCATTTGAAAACTCGCACTTGAATGCGTAGGGACTGCCTCGACTGGTATCGGCTAGTCGAATGCCAATGCCAAAGTAGCGCTGCCCAGCCGCCACAGCTTGATTAATGCCGTCAATCGCGGCTTGCGTCAGTACGACTTCAAAGTATTCTTCAACCAGGTTATCGAAATCGGTGGTGGTGGGATGAGCGACTAAAGTTGCTTCACCATAGCTCCCTTGCCCAGAGTCGTCTTGGCCTAAGTCGGCAAAAATATCAGGTCGTCCGAAGCCGCCAACTAACTGGTCAATCGGTGTGGTGATGTCAAAGAGTTGGATCGTTTCACTCGCCTCGGTCGAGTAATAGCGCTTGTTGAGAAGCCGCAACCGAGCACCGGTCACAGCGGCCGACAATGCCTCTAAGTCGAAGACAAAATAGGAGCGAAATTCAACGTCATTACGCCACCCGGTCAGGGTGTTACCCAAGGGAGGATGATCAGGCCGGGCGGCCAAAAAGTCAATGCCGTATTGATCGTATCGAGACTGCGTGCTGGCACCCAAAATCAAGGTAGCCGCTTCTGCTGCGGTCCCGACAGTAGCTGCGATCGCAAGCCCTAGCAACCCTGAAAAACATAGGCCAACAGCCTTCATATCTGCCTCAATGCTTGCAGTGCAATTGACTTAATCTCTGTGAAGCCATGATTCACCTCACGCACCTGGGTATTAGAGTTCGTCTTTGACTAATGACTGCTGAGGTTTACCAACGTTCCCGAGTTGACATACCCCAATACCCCTGTGCGCAGTCCATCAAGGCTCGGTTCAGCCTTTCAACTGATGGCGATCGCACTCTCACAAAGTTCGAACCGTCTGGCGAGTTCGAAAAGTCTAGATGTCCCTGGATGTATAGATATTCTTGAAAAAGTCCATACGTCTGGCTAACAAATGATGCACCCAAACATTGGTCAAGCTAATACTTGCGTATAAATCCCGACTATGCTCTTTCATCAATTTGACCGTTACTGTAAATTCTTGCAAGCCCATAGCCGTATCTTCATCCAGGCTAAAACTTTGCGGCAGTTTCTTGGTCACGCCCTCACAATCGAACCGTATAAATCACGGCTTACAGGCCATGATGGCAGTCCGGTGGGCGCTGAATCAACTGATGCACAGAGTCCCAATTGTTAGAGTAAGCGGCGCGATCGCAGCGTCGCCCAAATCGTGGATTGCACATTTCCCAAGGTATGGTCGCTGTCGAGTTCGATGAGCTGGACCCAGGGGCGGTGGGCGGCGTAGTCGCGGCTAGCTTGAATGCTGATCACATCGTCGTGCCGGCCATGGAATATCAATGTAGGTAGTGCCGTCTGTAACATTGCTTCATCGTACTGTTGGGCATCGGTGATGAAATCGTAGGCCAAATCCACCTGCTGTTGTTGGCCGTAGTGGTAGACCGCGAGCCGTCCGGTTTCGCGCCAGTGGGCAACGGTTTCAGCCCCTAAGCGCGGTAGCCATTGGGCGAGGAATTGAAAGGCGGGAGCCAGCAACACGAGTTGTTGGATTTGGGCCGAGACCTGGGGCTGTTCGGCAATCCAGCCGGCGGTGAGGCCGCCGAAACTAGAGCCAATGAGGCTGACCTGGGGACGATCGCCGATCCACGCGATCGCCTGCTCGATCTGGCGGCTCAGGGTGAGGTGAGTAAAATCCCCCTGGTTCAGATCCAGGATATGCAGCGTCTTGCCCACTTGCGCGAACTGTTGCCGCAGATACTGGGCCTTGGCCGATTGTGGCCCCGAGGCAAAACCATGTAGGTAAAGGTATTCCATGGGCGCAAACAGGTACCCTCCGATTCTCCGTGAGTGTGATGGGTCAGCCGGCGGTAGCGGCAGGGTTGGATCTCCTGACTCAGACGTAGGATAATACGCCTTTGGATGGTGACTGTTAATCACTAGCCATTCTGCATCTCGCAATTCGATTTTCTGGCAAATCCATGACGCAATCCTTTCGCATCACCCTCCTCCCTGGCGACGGCATCGGGCCTGAAATTATGGCCGTCGCCGTCGATGTTATGAATCAGGTGGGCAGTCAGCTTGATCTCAGTTTCGACTTTCAGGAAGCCCTCATGGGCGGGGTCGCGATTGATGAGACAGGCTCCCCCTTGCCAGACGCCACGCTGGCGACCTGTAAGCAAAGCGATGCGGTGTTACTAGCGGCGATCGGGGGCTACAAGTGGGATACCCTGCCGCGCCATCAACGCCCAGAAACTGGATTGTTGGGCCTCCGCGCGGGTCTGGAACTGTTTGCGAACTTGCGCCCCGCCACGATTTTGCCTCAACTCATTGACGCCTCCTCGCTGAAGCGGGAAGTCGTTGAAGGCGTGGACATTATGGTCGTGCGAGAGCTGACCGGCGGCATCTATTTCGGCGAGCCCAAGGGCATCTTTCAATCGGAAACGGGAGAAAAGCGGGGGGTCAGCACTATGGCCTACACCGAGAGCGAGATCGATCGCATCGGTCGTGTCGCCTTTGAAACCGCCCAAAAACGTCAGGGTCGTCTCTGTTCCGTCGACAAAGCGAATGTGTTGGAAGTGTCGCAGCTGTGGCGCGATTGCATCACCGCCCTCGCCGCCGACTATCCTGATGTGGAACTGTCACATTTATATGTAGACAATGCCGCCATGCAGTTGGTGCGCTGGCCGAAGCAGTTCGACACCATCGTGACGGGCAATCTTTTCGGAGATATTTTGTCCGATGCAGCGGCGATGCTGACGGGGAGCATCGGCATGTTGCCCTCCGCGAGCTTGGGAGCCGCTGGCCCTGGGGTGTTTGAGCCCGTCCACGGTTCCGCCCCCGACATCGCTGGGCAAGACCAGGCAAACCCCCTCGCGCAGGTGCTCAGCGCGGCGATGATGTTGCGCTATGGTCTCGATCAGCCGGAAGCCGCAGACAAGATTGAAGCGGCGGTGAGTACGGTGCTCGACCAGGGCTATCGCACCGGCGACATTATGGCCGAAGGCATGACGGCGGTTGGCTGCAAAGCCATGGGAGACGCTATCCTAAAGGCACTTGCTTAAGAAGTTTTGCAAAGCGATCGCCGACCGAGCGATCGCCGAGACTACTGCTATAGTTGACTGAACTTTTGTCCACACACTAAGGGTTCCTGAGCTGTGCATAGCTATCATCAGCCGCTCCCACCGGCCCCGCGCGCCCACTACCCCGACGACATTGCTGGGGCGGCGGCTATGTTTGATCCGGCCTTGCTCAAGGCGGCTCGACACATCTATCGCACCTACTATGAGGTGCATCCTGACGACATGCAGCGACCCATGGGTGTGGCCATCAATCGCAAGAGCCGTCGGGGCAAACTGATCTTTAGCGGTCCCCCGGTGCTACTGCCGAGCGAATGTTTTGTGCCCCTTGAGCAAATTGAGCCGGATATTCACTAGTGGCACAATTGGACTGACATGATTCAGCGCAGGGCGATAGGTCAGTTTTGATCGGTTTTATTTTTTCCCTCATTGTGTTTGCCTTCGGCGCGGCGATCGGCAGCTTTCTGAACGTTGTCATTTATCGCGTGCCGGCGGCTCTCTCCCTACTGCATCCGCCTTCTCGCTGTCCAGTTTGTTATCATCCCCTACGTCCGTATGACAATGTGCCCATCTTCGGGTGGCTCTGGCTCAAAGGGCGCTGCCGCTATTGTCATACGCCCATTGCCCCTCGCTATCCGCTGATTGAGGCTCTGGTCGGCGGCTTGTTTTTAGGCGCGTTTAGCTACTTTGGGCTGACTTGGGCCACGGTCGGAGCATGGATCTTTTTGAGCTGGCTGGTGTGCCTCACGTTTATTGATCTCGATACGCTGACCTTGCCCAATATCTTGACTCAGTCGGGGCTGGTGCTCGGGGTGATGGCCCAAACGCTCCTGATTTTCTCGCCGGAGCCCCTCAGCCTCAGCAGTGCCGCCAGTGGCTTAATGGGGGCGATTTTAGGGGCGGTGCTGGGCCTCTGGATCTTTGAAACCATTGGTTTTGTGGGCTCGCTGATGACGGGCAAAACGGTGATGGGCGGCGGTGACGGTAAGCTAGCCGCCATGTTGGGGGCGTGGCTCGGGTGGCAGGGCATGTTGCTGAGTAGTTTTATGGCTTGTGCCTTGGGCGCGTTTATTGGGGGAGCCGCGATCGCCCTGCGCTTCACCACGCGCCAAAATCCCATTCCCTTTGGCCCCTTTCTGGCGTTGGGCGCGTTGATCACCCTGTTTTGGGGCGATCGCCTGATCAACTGGTATCTACAACTGTTCTTTCCCCTCGCAAGCTGAGGCCAAGCTCTCTGGCGACCAATCCGACCGCAATTCGCGATCTGACGACCGATGCCGAAACTCATTGTTTATGCCTGCCCAGTGGGGCAGTTGGCCGAGCAGCTGGACGTTTATTTTGCGCAAAGTCGCGTTGCCTGCGGCCCCAATGCGGCCCATCAATATATGCCGCACTGCACGCTGACCGGCTTTTTTGAGGATACGACGAGTAGCATTCCGGCCTATGCTGATGGGCTAGCGCGATCGCGGCAACAGCATTGGCGATCGCAACCTCACCCCCCAATTGTGATAACGGGCCTCACGTTCCGGGAAAATTGGCACGGTTTAGAGCTGTCATCCGCTTGGCTCCAGCAGTGGATGGGTGATTTCGACCGCACGGTCACTGCCCCGACCGGATCAGCTCCCCTCCGGCTCAAAAGCTGGCTGCATCTCAGTTTGGCCTACGGCTTTGACCACACACACCACACCACGCTGCAAGAACTGGCGCAGACCTTGATCGATCCGCAGTCGCCAGTGGAGTGGGAGCTACGACTGTATGAGCGCCATGCCGATGGCACCTGGACGTGCCACCAACGCCTGAGCATTTGACTCAACACTTCCAAAACTTCGCTCCTGGGTCAGTCCTGAACGAAACGATGAGTTTGACGTTCGGCCTGAGCGGGGTCGAAAGCCATTACCCGGCAAGAACAGCTCAGTAACGGGGTTCGACAGGCTCACCCCAAACGGTTCGGACAATCATTTCCTAGGAGCATGTGCTAACGCCTCGGTCTCTGGCCAGCCGTCGGATCCTTGATCAGTCTTTTGCTTTTGCCTTGGCGGCTGCCGTCACTTCTAAATGCGGATAATGGAGGGCCAGCGCCGCCCGGAAACTCGCCAGGGTAACCGTCGCCCGCTGGCGAGATTGCAGGTCGAGTTCGATGGTCTGGGCCAGGGTGCAAATCTCGCCCCCCGTGAGGGGAAGCTGTTGCGCGATCGCCCGCCAGTCCAATTGATGGGTTTTGATCTTGGGCGCAAATGCCCGTTCCCAGAGTTGCTGACGCGCTTTAACATTAGGGCGCGGTAGGGTCAGCACGGCATCAAACTTTTGTCGCCAGTGGGGCAAAACCTGATGGGCGGCGGTGGTGACCACCAGGGTGAGGCCAAACTGTAGTCGCCACTGCCACCATTGATGCAGCCAAGGGGTTTCGACTTGTGATTGCCGCCCAAACCACAGCTCGCCCTGTTTCACTAGCAGCAAACTACAGGTTTCACTGGGGGAAGCCGTCAGGCTGTCGGGATAGTCTTCGGGGGTCAGTGTTTCTAGCTCGACGCTCGAGAGGGGCACCTGCATGTCACTCGCGATCGCCTGAGCCGCCGTGGTTTTGCCCGTGCCCGGTGCCCCCACCAGCAACACCATGAAGCCAGGAATCGCGGTCTCATGATGACGAGCGATCGCCTGACGTCCCAGATATTGCAATTGGCGGATCACCGCTTTAGGCAACACCAAATCATTCCACGTGGGCGCGATCGCGGGGATGGGAACTGCCGACTCATCAACACTCATCGGCTGGTCAGGGATCACCGCCAGCGGCACAAATGCGGTCGAGGGGGATTGACTCGCGGTGACCGCTGACGGTTCTGGCCGGTCTGACACCGGGGCTAGTGCCGACGATGCCAGCAGAGCTTCCAGGGTGGCGGCGGTGGGATAGTCCGCCAGTAGAAAGTTGGCTAAGGCATCACTGACCCGCACCTGCTGGCTCAGCAGCGTGCCGTCTTCATCGCCGATCCACTCCAGCAAGCCGCGATTGACCAGAGAATGGCTGGCCGTGAGGCGGGTGCGGGCTTGCTGCCAGTCTTGGTCGTTGCGACACAGCAACCGCAGGCAGAGATCGACCGTGGGCAAGTCGGCGAGGGCACCTTCTTCTTCTTGCAGATAATCGTATAGGCGACCATAGCGACGATTAATTTCGGGGGCGATCGCCATCAGTACCAGATTTTTCTCGACTTCTGAGAGTTGCAGGCGATCGCGCAGTGACGGTAAGGCCAGGACGATGCTGGCTTGTTGCGCCGCCTGCACCCGCAGCTGCAACTGTTGACTGTAGCTGGCCTGGTTGGGCGCAGCTTGGGGGTGTCGTTTGGGCGGCGGGCCTTCGCGGTCATCAATGCCGCGATTCACAGTGATAATCCCTTTCCACCAGTGGCTAGTGATCTGATCGACGGTGGCGCTCGACACGTGATGCACCGCTTTGTCATCCTGGCGTTTGCGGGCTACCGCCATCATCAACATGCGATCGAGCCAGCGCAACTCGGTTTTCAGGTAAGCCCAGTTATTCTCAAACGGCTGCACCCCATTACTGCTCATGCTGTCATCATCCGCAAAAACTCCAGTGGCAGGCCATCAGCATCGGCAATAAAGGCCACCTCATACACGCGATCGCCGATCATTTGCTGCTGCGGCGGTAGCAACACCTGGAGGGGCGCGACCTCGGTCGCCAGTTGGTGAGAGGCGTGCTCAAATTGCTTTGACAGCGATTCTAGCCAATTTGGCAGACTCGCGACGGTTTCTGTTAAGTCAAACGACAAATGGTAATACCCGGTGTAGTGTTCGTCGTGAAAACAGTCGGGCGCAGGCTGCGGTTCAGGAATTTGCAATAATTCAATGCGGCCCTGTAATCCCGTCATCCAGCAGGCCAGGGTAATGCCAGCGGTAAATTGGGTTTCCATCTCAAACCCCAGCAGCGAATAAAAGGCGATCGCGCGATGAATGTTAGCGGTACGGATGGAAGCGTGATGCATAAAGAAACTAATAATTGGCCTAGCCAAGACTGATCAGAGGCTGCAGCGCTGCTACCTGCTCCAGAACGTTAGCAGGGGATGGCGTACGCCTACTCTGTGATCCCTCTCCCAAAGAACGAGGAACATCCCGCTGGATGGGTGGATTGGTCGCGAGACTTGTGCCACTGTTTAATAGCCTATTCAAACAGGCGGAAGTAAGGATAGCGCACGGGCACACCGGGCTCTTTCTCTAAGTTGAAATTAATGACATTCCAACAGGGATCTTCGTCCGAAGGGGAACTAAATTCCACGGGCAAGCCATACAGCCGTGGGGTCGTCCCTTCACTATGACCCCGCCAAGGCGCACTTCGCTCTAAATAGGCCTTGACCAACTCTTGATAGCGCTGGGCAATAATCACTCGCGTGGCTCGATAGCCTTGGGTGTACAGTCGATCTAGCGCTTCGTGAATTTCAAATCGAATGCCGTCGGGGTGAGTATGCTGGCGATACCATTCACCCTCCCATTGCCGCCAATGACGACCCGACTGTAAGTGCACTAATTCTTTATCGTCGGGGTTAGCCTCAAAGGCCCCGTGCCGCTGACACAAATAAGTATCCGTCAAAGTCAGCGCCGGAATCTTTTGCCGACAGTGAGGACATTTGATCTCAGGGCCAAAGATCGGATATTGCAGGGCTGGGTTAACCATGTAGCAAGCGGCTGAAGGAGGCAGTCCAACGGAATCCAGTAGCCGTATTATAGCGGTGGAAATGATGCTTCCACCGTGCAGTCTCTATAAAGCTTTGGTCAATGACAGATTTTTTAGCTCCGATTTTATCTGCGCCAGGAAAATTGTGGCCCGTGCCAGATATTTCGCCAGCGGCGTTTGTGGCCCCTGGCGCAGCCATTATTGGCCAAGTCACCCTCGCTCCGGGCAGTAGTGTGTGGTACGGCGCAGTGCTGCGCGGCGATGTTGAAACGATCACCGTGGGGGCAGCCACCAATATTCAAGATGGGGCGGTGCTGCATGGGGATCCGGGCCAGCCGACCGTGCTAGAGGCCCATGTCACGGTGGGGCATCGCGCCGTGATTCACAGCGCCCACATCGAAGCGGGGTGTCTGATCGGCATTGGGGCCATTGTGCTGAATGGGGTGCGCGTGGGGGCGGGCAGCATTGTCGGGGCGGGGGCTTTGGTGACGAAGGATGTGCCGCCGCGATCGCTCGTCGTCGGCGTGCCCGCCAAGGTGATTCGCCCAGTCTCTGAGGCTGAAGCCGCTGACCTCATTCAACATGCGGAAAAATATCACCAACTGGCCCTCGCCCACGCGGGCAAGGCAGAAAATCTGGGGTTTGCATAAGTCCCAAGGATTGTGAGTCGAAGTTCAATTATGATATAGAGAGATTATGAGAAAAGTGTGACATCACATTAAGTCACTTATTTTTTAGGAGGTTTGGCGATGGATTGGAGAATTGTGGTCGTGTTGGCACCCGTGGGTTTGGCTGCAAGCTGGGCAATCTTTAACATTGGCAAAGCTGCCCTGGGTCAGCTCCAGACTTTCTTGAATAATCGCGAGGCTTAAAGCCTGACTGGGTCACCTGCGGGGACTTCATAGTTTTTGGGATTAAGTGCAGGCTCTTCGGATGAATGAGGAGCCTGCATTTTGGCATTTTCAGACATTGTTGAACATCCGGCTGATTTGGCCACGACTGGCTTTTAAGGAATCTGCAACTCACTAAAGTACCCGATCAATCCGGTTTCGACTCCGCTCAACCTAACGGTATCGAGAATGAAGCGGAGTCGAAACTCAGTCCATGGGGCTCTTAGTTGCGCGTCAGTCTCGAGGCATGGCAGGGTCAGTCTTCTACTGGCGCTGACAGGGATTGGGCCGGCTGCCCCGGTGACGACGCAGTGAGGACGGCTGCACAGCTTACACTGAGAGACGGTGAGGTTCGGAATTGTGCTATGGGGTCGATCGCCCAAACGGTGGAATCTATTTTGGGGGCGGCTCAGGTCACCCCGTGGGAGTCGGTGGCGGAGCCGTGGTTAAGGGCGGTCAGGAGTGCGATCGCCTCGGAGACTCAGCCTGAATGTATCGCTTTTCCCACAACGCCCGCCGAGATGGCCGCAGTCGTGGCTTGTGCACACCAAAATCGGTGGCGCATCCTGCCCTGTGGGCACGGCAGCAAGTTGGCCTGGGGCAACCGAGTGACTGGGGCCGATCTGGTGATCAGCACTCAGCACTTAAATCAAGTGATTGAACATGCCGCAGGTGATTTGACGGTCACCGCCCAAGCCGGGGTCAGTTTCGCGAACTTACAGGCGCAACTGCTGGCAACTCGACAATTTCTCGCGATCGATCCGGCGTATCCTGACGCCGCTACCCTGGGGGGCATGGTGGCGACGCGGGATACGGGGGCACTGCGGCAGCGCTATGGCGGCATCCGGGACCTGCTGATTGGCATCTCGTTTGTGCGGCATGACGGCAAAATCGCCAAGGCCGGGGGCCGCGTGGTGAAAAATGTGGCGGGTTACGACCTGATGAAGCTGATGACGGGGTCCTTTGGCACGCTGGGCATTTTGACGCAACTGACCCTGCGGACGTATCCACAATCAGAAACGTCGCAAACGGTGTTGTTGACGGGTCAGGCCCAGGCCATACAGTCCGCAACTGCGGCGATTTTGACTTCATCACTTACGCCTGTGGCGATGGATGTGGTTTCGACCCACTTATTGCCGTCGTCTCCGGCGGAGACGTTGGGGCTGGCGCTCCAGTTTCAGAGCATTGCGGCGGGAGTGGCGGAACAGGTCGAGCGCTTGCAGGCGATCGCTCAAGCGCACCAACTCCAAACTCAAATATTCACCGACACCGCCGATGCCCAATTTTGGCAGGGGCTGGGCGATACCCTGTTTGCCCCGTCGAACGATGCGGTGGCGATCGCCAAACTCGGCATCCTGCCAGCCCAAGCCGTGCCCCTGCTGAACTTTTTGGAACAGACCTTGGCGGCAGATTCCTGGAAAGCTCGCATTCATGCCAGCAGCGGCATCGGGACGCTACGCCTGAACGCCGCCGCAAATTCTGTCCAGGCACTGCAAACGGTGCGATCGCACTGTCAAGCCGCCCAGGGGTATCTCAACCTGCTGACGGCACCGACCGAGTGGCGCACCAGCCTGGATGCATGGGGACTGGCCCCCGCGACCAAACTCCTCATGCAGCGGTTACGTCAGAATTTTGACCCGACTCACCAGTTCAGTCCCGGTCGCATGGGTTAAGCGGCGACATTCGTTTACCGCACTTCAGTGACCGAGCGCGTCCAGCGCCGCATTCCCTTTCTATGCAGAAGCATTGCGGCAACATCCACTGACTTCAAAGTATTCATATAATGGCCTCGTTCTCATGCCCTGAGGAGGTCGCTCTAATGTCCCTTGGCCCCGTCGAAATGTTGCTGGTGAAATTTCCCGGCAACCAATTCACTGGTGAAATTGTGCCAGCTTTGCAAGAACTGGTGGACAATAATACCGTCCGCATTCTCGATCTACTGTTTATCAAAAAAGACGCGGATGGCAGTTTGACCATCATCGAAGTGGATGAAGTGGACGAAGATGAGGTGTACGACGCCGTTGACCCGCTGGTGCCAGAGGTCAACGGTTTCCTGTCAGAAAGCGACGCCATCACCCTGGCGCAATCTTTAGAAACGAATTCCTCGGCGGCCCTGCTACTGTTTGAAAATGTTTGGGCTACCCGCTTCCGGGATGCGATCGTCAACGCTAATGGACAAGTGCTGTTGAGTGAGCGCATTCCGCACAGCGTGATCGAAGCCCTGAGCGTCGAGCAACCAGAACCGATCGCTTAGGTTGGCCGTTTAGATTTAGTTAAGACCTCCATCAATTCATTAGGAGTTTTGTTATGCCCCGTAGAGGAAGACGTGGTCCCACGGTCAATGTGCAACGTCAAGGACCTGGCTTAGTCCGGACAATGGCCCGCACTGCTGTGATTTCCGGGACGGCGACTGCCACCTCCCGAGCGGTGGGCGGTGCGATGGACGGCCGCTCTCAGCAGGCTCAGCAACAGCAGGTCGCCAATAATGCCGCAATGCAATCGCAAGTGGAACTAGAGCAAATGCGGGCCGACATGGCGGCTATGCAGGCGCAGCAGGCGATGGCGGCAACGCCCATGCCAGCGGCGGCAGCACCGGCGGCGACCAGTGATGACCTGCTGGGTCAACTCCAAAAGCTGGCCGACCTGAAAGCCGCAGGAGTTCTCACGGATGAAGAGTTTCAGCTCGCTAAGGCAAAATTGTTAGCAGGCTAAGGTGTGAGCGGCGCTTGCTGTCTGGTGATCGCGAGACAGCAAGCGCTGATCCGTTGGCTGAAAAAGGGAACGGGGCTGGGCAAATGATCACGATTGAAAGATGATCCCCCGCGATCGCGAAAGCAACACGGTACGCTGGAAACTACTGACACACAGCATGCGATCGCCCCTATGCAAACGGCTGATTCTCCCAATTCTTCCCCCGCTCACTCGGCTCAGCAGCCCAGTCCACTTTCATCAGATCAAGGCTTTGACCCGCAGCATCCGCCCGAGCAGGGGCTGATTGATGCCTGTGTACACTGTGGCTTTTGTCTGACGACCTGCCCCAGTTATCGCGTCATCGGCAAAGAAATGGACTCGCCTCGGGGTCGCATTTATCTGATGGATGCAATTAATCAGGGAGAGGTGCCATTTTCAGAAACGGCAGTGGAACATTTCGACTCTTGCTTGGGCTGTCTGGCCTGTACAACGTCCTGTCCGTCGGGCGTGCAATACGACCAGTTGATTGCCGCAGTGCGGCCCCAGGTCAAGCGGAATCATCCGCGATCGCTCCCCGCTAACCTCTTTCGCGCCCTGATTTTCCAGCTCTTTCCCTATCCCGATCGCATTCGCCTGCTGCTGACGCCGCTCGGCCTTTACCAAAAACTCGGCCTGTCGAAACTGGTGCAGGGGTCAGGGCTATTGCAGCGGCTATCGCCCCATCTCGCTGCGATGGAGTCGCTGTTGCCGACGGTCACCGCCAAGTCGTTTCAAGACAATTTGCCGGAGGTGATTCCGGCCCAGGGTGAGCAGCGCTATCGGGTGGGCATGATTTTGGGCTGTGTGCAGCGGGTCTTTTTCTCCGATGTGAATGAGGCCACCGCGCGGGTGCTCTCGGCGAACGGTTGCGAAATCGTCATTCCCCGGAGTCAGGGCTGCTGTTCGGCGCTGCCCGCCCACCAGGGCGAAGAGGAGCAGGCCCAAGCCCTGGCGCGACAGATGATCGACGCTTTCGAGGGCACTGACGTTGACTATGTGGTGATCAACGCGGCGGGCTGCGGCCACACCCTCAAAGAGTACGGTCACATCTTGCAGGACGATGACGAGTATCGAGATCGCGCGATCGCCTTTTCCGCCAGCGTCCGCGATGTCCATGAGTTTTTGGCGGAAGTGGGCCTGACGGCAGAACTCCACCCCATCACCGATGGCCCCCTGCCGCTGGTGTATCAAGATGCCTGCCACCTGCTGCATGGTCAAAAAATCAGTGTGCAGCCCCGGCAAGTGCTCAAGCAAATTCCCCACGTGCAAATCCGGGAACCGGTGGATGCAGCGCTATGCTGCGGCAGTGCGGGGGTTTACAACATGCTGCAACCGGCTGTGGCGGCAGAACTGGGGCAGATGAAGGCGCAAAGTCTGGTTAATACCGGGGCGCAACTGATCGCCTCGCCCAATCCGGGGTGCTCGCTGCAAATTCTGAAGCATCTGGAAGATCAAGGACACCATCTCCCACTCATGCACCCCATCGAGCTGCTGGATCGGTCGATTCGCGGTGAAAAGCTGGCAATTTAGCAGGCAATTATTAAACTTTTCGACGCAGCGATCGCCCGCAGCAAAAGCAGGGTGTTACAATCAATGCTGACCTAGGGCACGTAGCTCAGTTGGATAGAGCATCAGATTCCGGTTCTGAGGGTCGGGGGTTCGAATCCCTTCGTGCTCGTTGACAAAATATTAGTAACATTGGCGGTTTCTCAGCGAAACGGTTCCATTGAGTGTCCCGCATTCTCAGGTTATGCGTCGTAAATTTTTCCCCGGTAGTTGATGTCGTAGATAAAAATCTCGCCTGTTCCTTTGCGGATTTGGAAAATGACGCGAATCTTGCCCACCCGGATACGAGAAAACCCAGTGAGGGTGCCTTTCAGCTTTTTGATATCAAGTTCTTCGGGGGGATAAACTTGCTGGGTTTCTAAGCAGGTCTTGAGAATGCCGATTTTAGCGATGATGGCTTGGCGGCTATTGTCATCGACTTTTTTGAGAAACTTCTCGGCTGATTTACTGAGCTTGATCTGCATCATCAAACCAGTCAGTAATGTCAACGAAGTCTGAATCGGGATGGCGCTCTGGAGAAAAGGAGGTTTCGATTTCCGTTTGCTCTTCGTCATCGACATACGGAATGAGCAGTTCGAAGAATTTGAACCATTCTTCGCGCATCACTTCACGAACGCTTTCTTTGATCAGTGACTTCAAAGCGTTGGCGTCTAGTGAGACAGTGGGTTCCATCGTTAATCTCTGCTTCCTGATGACCAAGCCGGTGCGTTCTCTCAGTATATGAGACTGAAGCTAGAACGCTGGCATGTCGAATGCGCAAACTCTGCTGGTTCTGGCTAAGGCGAAGTCTCTCTGTTAGCAAGTCGTACGGTACAACAGTATTTGTTGATTTGTTGACGAGGGGAGAATCGCGGCAGGATCTATCCGCGCAGCCCGATTACCATTGTGATTGACTATGGCTCCTGTTGTCGGTGTTAACTATGATTGATTCAAATTCAACTGAACTTACCCGAAAGCGCCTTCTCTACCTTGGGTTGCCAATTCCTCACCAATATTCATGATTGGCTGTAGCAATGCTTGGTTTCCTTGAACTCAAACCAGCCTACGACGATTTGCGATCTCACTAGCCGATATTTTCCATCGGCTCTGAAAATACGACTTCAATCAGGCATTAATGCTTTCGATGTTATTTTTAAAAAACAAAAGCAACAACAATAATAGAAATCACAGCAAAACAAAACCATGAATGAAACAGAAAAAATAGAGAAAACGTTAAATTCGTTTTTAAGGAATGAAGCAACAAATGTCTTGTTTATAAGGGGTGAATGGGGGATAGGAAAAACCTATTTTTGGGAAAGCTATATCAGAGAAAAGCTAGATCAAAAGAAAGTTGAAAGCTTGGCTTATTCTTACGCCTCTTTGTTTGGAGTATCTAATATAAGTCAGCTAAGGGAAAAGATTCAGAGTTCTGCAAAAGTCATAGATGATGGTGGATCATCCATAAAGAAAATAGAAGAATTTGCAAACGGACAGAACCAAGTATTTGAGCTCCTATACGGAAATAAAGCAAGACAACTAGAATCCAAATTTGCAATCATCCCAAGAATATTAAGTGGTGCGAGATGGGGAACTCTTCAACTAGGATTTATATCAGAATTTTACAGGCAATATAGAGAAAGTCTTATCTTTGAATACCTTATTTGTATCGACGATTTTGAACGGAAGCAAGATGATTTAGAAGTTAGTCAAGTGATGGGGCTAATTAATGAATTAAGTATTCAGAGAAGGTGCAAATTCGTTGTCATTCTGAATGAAGAAAAATTAGAAAATGAGAATGCTAGTGACTTCAAAAAGTATAGAGAAAAAGTTGCTGATATTGAAGTTGTATATTCACCGAGTACACTAGAGAATATCCTGAAGGTTTTTTCTGGAAAAGAGCTTTATTTTGAGAAAATACTAGAAATTTTCAAGTATCTAGGCTCTGTAAATATCAGAATCTTTAAGCGATTCAAGTGGGCGATAGAGCACATTCAGGAATACACGAATAATTGTGAAGATGCTGTGAAGGTAGAGATAGCAGCCCATCTAGCGCTTTATTCCTGGGCTTTCCTTGAGTCTGACCAAGATCTATCGCTGCTATTCGTGAAACAAAGTCTAAACCTGTATGGTTACATGATAGCCAATATGCATAAAGACAAAGATGACTCTAGATTCACGGAATACGAAAAGCGTTGGTTGAATGAAGTCGTTTCCAATCTGCCGATAAGCGAAGCCAAGTATGATGACAATATAATTAATCTTATCCAATATGGATATTTGCTGGATGAGGGCGAATTTATCAAAAACATATCGGAAGAAAACGAAAAAGAAAAGAAATACCAATATAGGCAGCGTATTGAGAATGTGTTCAACATGTATCAATACTCCCTACGTGATAATCAGAAAGAAATAGTGCAAGCATCTCATAATCTTTTGGCTATAGGACTAGAGATCATGGGGTTTAGCGACTTTTCTAAAATAATGGAATTGCTAGATGTTTTAGAAGAGGTCACAGAATCGTATATTGAAGAATATTGTCAGATCAACTCAGATGTCATTAGAAGCATAGCTTCTGAAGCTTATTTCACTCGAAGCAATATTAAGAACAAGCTTCTTGCAGAGAAGGTAGAGAATGTTCGAGTTGCAATGCGTGAAGACATTGACCTCGACAGCGTTTTGACTCACATTACAGAGAAACAAAGCCATCGCATGGAACAAATAGATTTTCTCTGTTCTCTGAGTCCATCCGATATTTATGATTGGATAAACCGGATAAATGCGCAGTCTTTAGATAAAGATTCAAGTATTGCGGCAAAACTACAAGAGTTTTTGTTCTACTTTCGTGGCACCAAAGGTCAGGATAATGATGTCAATGTAAAATACAGGCTTATTCTTGAAAACTTTGAATCTGCGCTTAAATTCTTGGCGAAAGATTGCAATATTAATAGAGTAAGGGTTCAAATTTTGTATGGGATTGATTTAAGAAATCAGATTGATTAGTGATGAAATACATCTGCAACTCTTTTGCTAGTGCGATCGCTCATCGCCGTAGGTTGGGTTGACGCCAGGAAACCCAACAAACATCTCCTTCACTCACACTCCTCCGCCAACTCAATCACCCGATTCGCCCCCCAATGCTCCGAATACCATCCCTGCGAAACACAACAGCGTCAACGCAATGGAGGTTGAGAGCGATGGGGATGGGGATGGGGATGGGGATGGGGCGAACGCTTCTAACCCTACCCTTACGCTGGAACTCGATAGAGCGATCCTCTTAAACTTTACGCCGCCAAAAGCGGGACTCCCAGCGCTTGCAAATCAACCGTTTCTACGTTTTGGCGGAGCGATCGCGATGAAAGTTTAGAGCAAGAGGAGCGCGATCGCCCTTGCCGCCAACTAGCGTCACGGTGACGCGAGGAGAGAGGCGATCGCTGCGACATGACGATGTACCGGGAGCAAAGCAAAGCAAAGCCCGTTGGCGTATGTGAAAGAGATTGATAGGCGGGCTCCGAATCGCCGTCGCCTTTTAGGCTTGCGTTTCCTGCGTTTGCTCTCGAACCAAGGCACTCCAGTTATCGTCAGTCATGGCGGCGGCTAAATCCGCTGGCGGATTTTCGCTGGGGTTGTGAGCCTTCGAGGGCGCAGCGGGCACCTCTTCTGCCATGGCGCGACGCAGCTTTTGCTTTTTCGCTTCGTAGGCTTCGCGCTCCGCCGCCGACATCGTTTGAGAGGCCGCTTCGCTAACGGTGCTCGCCCAGGTACCGTCCACATTGCCGGGCGGCGGGCTAGGCAGGGCGGCAATCCAGTCTGCTTGCAGGGCCGCCATAGCGTCGCGTTTAGGAAATTTGAAGGTCTGCACGGTTACCCAGGCACACACGGCGTCTCCTTTTTGGGCAAGATGGCTCCGCAGCAAGAGGGAAACATTGCGTGAATAGCCGATAAATTGGGTTTGGCGATCGCGATCAAGGACGGCATAAACGCCAGCCACTTTGGCATTTTGGGCGAGGTCGCACCAGGCTAGCACCGGCATGGGGCGATCGCTCTCAGTCTCTAGGTCAGGGGTCGCGGCGGTCGCGGCGGCGTGTTCGTCGCCAGCGCTGTATAAGAAGTCGTGGAGTCCCTGATGAGCGGTGGGGATGTTCTGATGCTCGATCGCGTTGGTATTTTCGGCAGACAAGAGCTTGGGTGGATTGACGACAGAATTTCATTATCGTCGGCGATTAGCGGGTTTGGAGCTCAATGCAACATAGCTTTAGCCAGCCGTTTGCTAACCCTCTGCCTGATCGGTGGGCAACGCTACGAGTAAACTCACTGCTGCAGAGCTCAATCTACAGAGCGTGTTCAGCGTTACCAATCGCGGTGACCGAATATTGCAAGATAGCCCCGCTAGCTGATTAGCCTTCGTATCCACTAGGCTGTATGCACGCTTTTCTAAACTTTGAGCAGGATATTGCCGTTTATGGGCTCAGCCACGTCATCCATCGCCACCCTCACTGACCAACTGAACGATTACTACGCCCAGGTCAAACAGTTAATTTTGGCGCGACAGCATCCCGTCAGTGGCTTGCTGCCCGCGAGCACCGCCATCACCACCCACGGCGACTACACCGACGCCTGGGTACGCGACAACGTGTATAGCATCTTGGCGGTGTGGGGCTTGGCACTGGCCTATCGCAAGATTGACGAGAACCAGGGCCGCACCTACGAGCTCCAGCAAAGCGTGACGAAACTCATGCGGGGATTGCTGTTTGCCATGATGCAGCAGGCCGCCAAAGTCGAGAAATTCAAAGATGCTCAAGAGCCTTTGGAATCGCTACACGCCAAATATGACACGGCAACGGGCAGCACAGTGGTAGGCGATGACGAATGGGGCCATCTGCAAATTGACGCCACCTCAGTGTTTTTGCTCATGCTGGCGCAGATGACAGCCTCGGGCTTGCAAATCATCTTCACGTTGGATGAGGTGAACTTCATTCAAAACTTGGTGTACTACGTGGCGCGGGCCTATCGCACCCCCGACTATGGCATTTGGGAGCGGGGCAATAAGCTGAACCACGGCAAGCCGGAACTCAACGCCAGCTCGGTGGGCATGGCGAAGGCGGCGCTAGAGGCGATGGATGGCCTGAACCTGTTTGGTGTGCAAGGGGGGCAGGCGTCGGTGGTGCATGTGCTACCGGATGAAATGTCGCGGGCGCGGCTCACGTTGGAATCGCTGTTGCCGCGCGAATCGGGCTCGAAGGAAGTAGATGCGGCGGTGCTGAGCATCATTGGCTATCCGGCGTTTGCGATTGAAGACGCGGACTTGGTCGATCGCACCCGCACCAAGATTATCGACAAGTTGCAGGGCCACTACGGCTGCAAGCGGTTTCTGCGGGATGGTCACCAGACGGTGATTGAAGACACCACCCGATTGCACTATGAATCGGCAGAGCTGCAGCAGTTCGAGCACATCGAGTGCGAGTGGCCGCTATTTTTCACCTATCTCTATTTGGATGGCCTATTCCGCAATGATCGGGAAACGGTGCGCTTTTATCGGCAACGGTTAGAGGCGATCGCCGTCCCCACAGACGGGCTGCACCTGTTGCCCGAGCTATATTACGTACCGGAGGAGGCGATCGCGGCGGAACGGGCAAAGCCCGGCAGTCAGACCCGGTTGCCGAACGAAAATGTGCCCCTGATCTGGGCGCAGAGTCTATATTTACTGGGCCAGCTCCTCGAAAATCAATTGATCACCCCCGGCGATATTGATCCCTTGGGGCGACATTCCCAAGTGGGGCGCAAGCGTCAATCCATCGTCCAAATCGCCCTCATTGCGGAAAACGAAGCGCTGCAAGAAACCCTGGCGGACTACGGCATTGAGACACAAGTGCCGGAACAGGTCGAGCCCGTCAAAATTTATCCCTCGGGGGAGCTATCGGCCATTTATGCCCAGATTGGCATGAACGCAAAGCTGGGCCTCTCCGGTCGGCCCATTCGCCGACTGCGGGGGCTGACGACGGCTCAAGTGTTTCGCATTCGTGGTGAAACGGCGGTCTTTTTGCCATCGTTTCTCGATCCGCAAAAGTTCTACATCACGCTGGACTATCACTTTTTAGTGGCCCAGATTCGCAGTGAACTGTCCTACATTCATTACCACTGGAAGGCGATCGGGCGGCCCACGATCACCCTCTTGCTGACCCACGACATGCTGGAACTGGGGCATCGGCCCATTCACGAGTCGCCCTTGCTCCAGCTCATGCAAGAGCTGAAAACGGGACGCTGTGGGGGCGTGCCGGTGGTGTTGGGGCCGCTCAATCAGCTCTTGCTCACGGCGGGCTCGGAGCGGGTGGATGATGTGGGGGTTTATGCCTTCAGTCCCCCCACCCTGCGCGATCGCGTGCACCGTTCGGCCTACCTGGCCATGGTGCCCGAAGACACAGCCCCGCTGGATGTGTGGCACCTGTTCCGCATTGAGCGGGAAATCGACGCCGGGCACCTGGTGAAAAATTTGCAGCGATCGACCAACCTGTATGAACAGGTGGAACTGCTGGCTCGCCTCCAATCCCTAGAGGGTCTCGACTTTGACACGGGCATTGGTGAGGATGGCTCGATGACCGTAGCTGACCTGCTGGAAGAGGTTTATGTGAAAGCGGGTCGCCAGGAAATTTGGGTAATTGTCCGCCGCACGGCGGGCCTCCTGAAGAAAATGGACGTGAACCTGTCGGATGCCGTAACGGAACTGCTGGTGCGCCAAAAGTATGTGACAGTGGGCAAAGCTTACTCTGATGATTCCTTGATTCGCGACCCCATGCCGCACTCAGACATCATGGAGAAAATCATCGCGTTTTGTCGGGAAGATGAGCGCGATCGCGCCCTCACCCAAGAAATCATCGTCTACCTCAGCGTCCTCATCAAATCGGAACGCGAGCTGTTTGAAGGGTTGCTGACGCTGCGGGTGGGCTACCTGATTCTCTTGCTGACCAGCGAAATGGCCCGCGAACACTACATTCCCCGCGACGAAGCCTACGATCGCCTCACCGCCCTCAGCCCTTACGAAATCAAAATGCGGCTGCGTCAGGTGTTGGCTGGCTACAGCGGCATCAACAGTACCCTATTCCAGCAAGAATCACTGCACATCAAAACCTCGTCACCTGTCACCTGGAGCGTGGTGCCTGAGCAGTTTGAAACTAGCAGCGCGATGCCAGTCGAAGACTGGTGGCGTAAGCGGCAAATCGATGGCGAACTGACGCGCCTGCCCGAGGAGTTTTACCTCAAAGTGTGGGAACTACTGCATCACTGCCGGGGCGTAATTATTGGCAACAAGCTCGATCGCCGCAACCGCATCGATAGCGAGTCCGTGATTTCAGAAATGACCCCAGGGGAAGCCAACTTTGCCCGCCGCCTCGATCACCTCCTGACCAAAATCCATGCGCCGGAATATCGCCACCTCACCATCGAGTCGTTGCGAGAACTGGCGGCGATTTTTGAAGGCAATCCCGATCTGCAGTTTGATGATTACATCGCTCTGGATGTGCTGATCGGCCACGCCGTACGGATTGCCTGGGTAGAAGATCGGCCCGATCGCGCCGGACAATACGATGCCCAAAAAGAAGCGGCGTGGTCGGCGTTTTATGGGCGATCGCCCAAAGACTGCGCCCTTTATACCGCCAAGGCCCTACAGTTCTTAGTCGAAATCGCCGAAGCCGAAGCCGCCGAAGCCGCTGCCCGCGAGGCCGCCGAGGCTGAAGCCGAAACCGCCGAAATCACCTAATTGGCAGGCACAAATTCACGTTGACCTGGCACCTTAAGGGGACGGGTCCCTGTCGGATTAACCGATACATTCGGGATCAGACCAAGGGACCCGTCCCCTGATTGCGACCGGGAGCCTTCACAAACCCGTATCCATTAAGCGGAGGCACCCGGTCCCTGTCGGACAACCCGATATTCGGCTGCGAAAACCCAGGGACCGGGTGCCTGGAGTGATCAGTTCAGACTATGGCTCATCGCGAGTCTACGAGATTCTGTCGCTACAACCAGAACAATCAGAGGGGTTTTCCCTCCTCTAGAACGCCACTCTCAATAATCAAAAATGGGCTGCCGTGTTTACGGCAGCCCATTTGATAGTTCTGGTGTCGGCATCAATGCCGCATCAACCTACTTGTTAGGCTGCGGAGTCATGCGCAGGTAGGGCTTGATTTCGGTGACGCCCTTGGGGAACTTCTGCTTCGCGTCAGCGGTGGAAATCTTGGGCGAAACAACGACATCTTCACCGTCTTTCCAGTTCACCGGAGTTGCCACGCTGTAGTTGTCAGTCAACTGCAAGGAATCGATCACGCGCAAGATTTCTAGGAAGTTGCGGCCCGTGCTGGGGGGATAGGTGATGGTCAACCGCAGCTTGCGGTTCGGGTCAATGACGAACACGGTGCGCACCGTGACTTTAGCATCGGCATTGGGGTGAATCATGCCGTACAGGTTAGATACCTTGTTATCGGCATCCGCAATGATGGGATAGTTAACGGCGGTGCCTTGGGTTTCGTCGATGTCACCAATCCAACCCTTGTGAGAATCAACGTCGTCCACGCTCAGGGCAATCACTTTCGCATTGCGCTGAGCAAACTCACCTTTGAGCTTGGCGACTTCACCCAATTCAGTGGTGCAAACGGGGGTGTAGTCGGCGGGGTGGGAAAAAAAGACCACCCAGCTATCGCCAGCCCAGTCATAAAACGTGATTTCACCCTCGGAAGATTGTTGGGTGAAATTAGGTACGGTATCGCCTAATTGCAGCGTCATAGGTAACTCTCTCTGAATCTGAAAGGTCAATGTGGTGTGGCTCACTTTAGCCACGATTGCTATCTTGCCATAAACCCCGGTATTCCGGTCGGAGTTTAGAGGATTAATTTAAGAAATGAAAATCTCGCGTCTGAGATGATCGCTGTAATCGTTGTCTCGCCCTGCTTTGATGGCAATGGCGAAATTAGCATTTAGCAACAATGAGCGTGCAATCTGGATTTCTGCGACCCCCCAGGCCCAATCCTGGGGGAGCCGGTGCTTAATTTTCCAAATTTTGGAGAACTAAGGAGCTTGCAAGTCGTTTGCAATCTTGCCAAATAGTTTCGTCAGCAGTGTCGGCGTTGGAGCGATCGCGCTAAATCTCGCGAACGTTCGGCAGGGTTTTGACGGCGGCTCCGGCGGCCGCATCCAGCAGCCACCACAGTTCGCCCTCGGGGCGAATGGTGCGCGAGGGAAACGCTAGATCATCAGCATCGGCAGAAAAGACGGCCTTTAAGGCGGGTTGCTTGTTGCTGCCAGAAACGAGGAACAGAACACAGCGGCTCTGGTTCACAACGGGTGCAGTGAGGGTAATGCGGGGCTCGCCATCTTTATTACCGACAGTGACGAGGCGATCGCTCACCGTCACCGCCTCAGTGTGGGGAAACAGCGATAGCGTATGCCCGTCGTCGCCCATGCCCAGCAACACAATATCGAAGGTAGGCTGATAGCCCAACACGTCTTTCAGCAGCGTTTCATAGGCGCTGGCCGCATCCTCCGGCTGCTCAAAATGCGTCGGCATAATGTGAATCTGCGTCGGGGGAATGGGCACTAAATCAAGCCAGACCGCTTTAGCCATGCCCGCGTTGCTGTCGGGATGATCGACGGGCACGTACCGCTCATCACCCCAAAAGATATGGAGGTTGGCCCAGGGCAGATCTAACTTCGCCAGCCCTTCGTAGAGGGGCTTGGGGGTGCTGCCCCCCGCCAACGCGATCGCACATTTACCCCGCTCCGCAACGGCAGTTTTAATGCATTCCTGCACTAACTCCAGCGATCGGGCAACCAAGGCAGGGCGATCGGGATAAATTTCAATCTGTGCAGGGGTCATAAAATTCAGAAAAATCGACGTGGGCGCTTTCGATTGCAGCGTAAACGATTTTCTCTAGAGGACGAGATTGCTTAAGCTTTACTTCTAGAGTGCGTAGGATTCGTTCAAGGTTGAGCTTGTGATTTCTGTTGTCTTGCCCTGCATCAATGAATTGCGACACGGCTACCTGCCCAAAATTATTGCTAACTTGCAAGCCCAGCAGGGCGACAAGGAACTCATTGCCGTCGTGAGTCCCAGTACCGATGACACGCTGGCGGTGTTGCAAGCGGCTCCCCAAATTCGAGTAATCGAGGCCGCCGCCAAGAATCGCGCCCAACGGCTGAATGTGGGCATCCAAGCCAGTCGGGGCGAGGTCATCTTGTTGCACCATCCGGCGACCCTGCTGCCGCCCGAAACGGCTCTCAGGCAAATCGACACCACCTTTCAAGACCCAGCGGTAATGTGGAGCGGCTTTCGCCATCAGTTTGATTTAAGTCACTGGTTGCTGAACTACACCTCTTGGTATTCCTCAACGGTGCGTCCGCGCTGGGGGCAGATTTTGTATTTGGATCATTGTGTGGCAGTACGGCGATCGCGACTCGACGACATCGGCGGGGTGCCCGATCTCGACATTTTTGAAGACACGGTGCTGAGTCAGCGCCTCCGGGCCTATGGCCCACCCAAAATCTTGCCGGGTACGGTGATCACCTCAGCGCGGCGGTATCGCGATCGCGGCGTCTATCGCCAAGCCATCATGAACCAAACGCTAAAGGTGATGTATCACCTCCAGCTCGACCCGCAATGGCTGAACCGCTTGTATGAGCGCAAAGCACAAATCAACGTTACTTATACCGATCAGGAGACAGAGGTATCGAACCACCCACCCCGCGCGCCCCGTTAAAGGTGGGCGATCGCGGCCTGGTAGCGCTGCGCCAGAATGTCGATGCCCGTAATGGCCGTGCCCACCACCACTGCCGATGCGCCGAGCTTCAACGCTTGTTGAGCAGCGGTGGGTGACGCGATGCCCCCCTCGCAAATGCAGGGCACAGAGCACTGGTCGATGAGGTTGCTCAACAATTCAAAACCCGGTGGCTCGCACTGCTGGGTATCGGCGGTATAGCCGTAGAGAGTCGTGCCCAAAATATCGACACCCGCCGCCACCGCTGCCTGGGCCGAGGCCAATGTATCAATATCCGCCATGACGGGCTTCTGGAGTTGATCGTGGATGTGCTGCACCAAGTCGGCCAACGTTTCGCCACCGGGACGAGGCCGTTTCGTCGCGTCGATCGCAATCACATCAGCTCCGGCCTCAGCCACGGCCTGAGCATGGTGCAACTGCGGCGTAATGTACACCTCCGAATCGGGGATGACCTGCTTCCACAACCCGATGATGGGCACCGACACGCGATCGCGTACCGCCGCAATGTGAGCGGGACTGTCGATGCGCACCGCGATCGCCCCCTGATTCACCGCTGCCGCCGCCATCGCCCCAATCACCACCGGATCATGCAAGGGCGAGTCGGCCGGAGCCTGACACGACACAATCAGCCCCCCCCGCAGTTGATCGAGAACCGTATCAAAAGTCATCGCGCCCCCTTTATGCTCGTGACCCGCACGCCAACAACACCGTCCATGCTACGCCGAATCGCGCCCCCGCTCCTCTACTCCCTCGGCTCGCCGCTCTCCCGGCTCCCCAATCCCCCGAGTTTGTCACCCCCGCACCTTTACAAACGTCCCTTTCTTGCTCAGCATGGAAAGGATTATCCGCATGTTAGGAGTTTGGGATCTGTGGAACGCACGTTTATTATGATCAAGCCCGATGGAGTGCAGCGTAGCCTCATCGGTGAAGTGATTGCTCGCTTTGAGCGCAAGGGCTTTACGCTGGTCGGCATGAAGCTGATGGCGGTGTCTCGGGAACTAGCCGAGAAGCACTACGATGTCCACAAAGACAAGCCCTTCTTCGGTGGCTTGGTAGAATTCATTACTTCTAGCCCCGTGGTGGCGATGGTGTGGGAAGGCGAAAATGTGGTGGCTTCTGGGCGCACCCTGATCGGCGCGACGAACCCCATTTCTTCGGCTCCGGGCACCATTCGCGGCGACTTTGGCATCACCATTGGCCGCAACCTGATTCACGGTTCCGACGCGGTAGAAACTGCCCAGCGGGAGATCGCGCTCTGGTTCACTGAGCCTGAACTCGCTAGCTGGACTCCGGCGACCAAGGGCTGGCTCTACGAAGATTAATCGCCCAGATCTCAACTAGGGGACGGTTCCCTGTCGGCTCAACCGCTTCGGGGAAGACATCGGCCAGGGAACCGTCCCCTGGTCTCATCAAGACTTAAACTGTTGGGCGTAGAACTGGGCGTAGCGTTGACCGTAGCTGAGTAGTTCGTCGTGGGAGCCGGATTCCACGATGGTGCCTTTTTCGAGAAAGATGATGCGATCGGCTTCGCGCACAGTGCTGAGGCGGTGGGCAATGACGAAGACGGTGCGGTTATGCATGGCCCGATCGAGGGCTTCTTGCACTAAAGCTTCGGATTCGGAGTCGAGGGCGGAGGTGGCTTCGTCCAGGATGAGGATGCGCGGGTCAAAGTAGAGGGCGCGGGCGATCGCAATGCGCTGCCGCTGTCCCCCAGACAGATTCACCCCCCGCTCACCGACCCAGGTGTGATAGCCCTGCGAGAATTGGGTAATGAAATTGTGGGCATTCGCGAGCTTTGCCGAGGCCTCAATGCGATCGAAGTCGGGCTCAATTTCGCCATAGGCAATGTTGTGGGCAATATTGCCAGAAAACAAGGTGATGTCTTGGGGCACGATGCCAATTTGTCGCCGCAGGCTATCCACCGTGACGGTGCGCAGGTCGGTGCCGTCAATGAGGACTTGCCCATCCACCGGGTCAAAAAAGCGCATCAGCAGGTTGATCAGCGTCGTCTTCCCCGCGCCCGAAGAACCCACCAGGGCAATCACTTCGCCCGGATGCACGCGTAAATCTAAATGCTGCAAGACTGGTTTGCTGGGGTCATAGGCAAAGGACACATCGTTATATTGCACCTTGCCCGTGACCGCCGGTAGCGGTTGCGCATGCGGGTCTTCGACCAAGGACGGCACCACGTCCATCAGTTCAAAGACTCGCTCCACCGAGGCTTCTGTCTGCTTGAACTCGTTGTAGTGTTGGGTCACCAGATCGATGGGATGGAGGAGAAGGGCGATCGCGGCCAAAAAGCTCACCAGGGCTTGCGGCGTCAGGTTGCCTTGGGCAATCTGCCAGCCGCCGAGGAAAAACAGGAACATAATCCCGATCGCTTCTAAAAAACCGACCACGGGATATTGCAAGGCTTTCAGCCGTTCGGCCCGATAGCGCAGATTGCGATTATGGACCGCCTCTTGGTTGAAGCGCTGCTGCTCAAAGTTTTGGGCGGCAAAGGCTTGCACCAGTCGCATACTGCCAAAGACTTCCGTAAGCAAAGCCGACAGACTCGAAATTTGGGTCTGGCTCTTGCGCGATAGCTTCAACAGACGATTGCCAAATTCACCAATCAGCCATGCCATCAATGGCGCGATGATCAGACCCGCCAGGGTGAGCTGCCAGTTCAAATACAGCATGTAGATGGGGATGGCGATGAGTTGCAGCACGCAAGAGACGAACTGCTGCGACATTTTGTGGATGACTTCGCCAATGCGATCGATGTCTTCCGTGAGGCGATAGCTCAAATCGCCCGTTTTGTTACGTTCGTAATAGTCCAGACCCAGGCGGTGCAGGTGGGCGTAGACCGCTTGGCGCAGATCCAACGCGACATCGAGCGAAGCGCGGATCATGATGATGTTTTCCCAATATTGGAAAACGCTGCGCACCAGAAAAAGGATGGCCCCCAGACCGAGCCAATAAGCCATTTGCGGCACATTGCCCTGACCAATATAAAGGGCGACCTGACCGGCCAGGTAAGGCAACCCGAGCGTCGATAAGACGTAGCCCAAAATGCACACAAACCCCAGCGCAAACCGCGCCCGATGAGGCCGAATAAAGGGCAGCAGGTGCCAATAGCTAGAGCGCTGGCGGGAAGACGGGGCGGTCACGGGGTAATGGTTCCTCTTTCAGCGGTGGGGGTCGGCGGCGTCACTTCAATCGGATCGGCGTTGAGATTATCCAAAATGAGTTGAGCAATGCGTTTAGAGGCACCGGGGGTGCCGAGGCGATCGCGACCATTATCCACGCAGGCGGCCAGGTAATCGGCGTTATTCAAAGTTTTTTGTAGGCAGTGGGCAGCTTCCACCAGCGTTTCCGGCGTCGCTGGCCCAGTGCCGATAGTTTGGGCCGACATGCCCAACAGCCGGTCTTGAGCTTCCGCAAAGGCATAATTGAACTGCGGCCCCTCCCCCGGAATTTGGATCACGGGTTTGCCCAGAGCCACGGCTTGATCCACGGCGAGTCCGGCCATGCCAATCACCAACGTGGTATGGCAGACGATGTCGTTAAAGGCGTCGTCATAGCAGCGAATGGCGGCGATCGCCCCGTCGTCGAGCTCATAGGTCAACTGGCCCGCGTCGTATTGCCAGCCCAGATCAGCCGCGATCGCCCCCAACTCTCGCATCAGCGCAGGCACCAGCGCCGCCCGGAACTGCACCGTGTTGCCCATCAGTCGCGTGGACTCCACCACAAACTGCATCATCAGTTTGAAGTTACGCACGGCCTCCGGCATCCGTGACCCCGGCAACAGCGCCACCATCGGCACCGCTGGCATGAGTTGGAGATCTTTGCCCTGGGGGATGAGCCAGTCCAGAGAGGGAATGCCGCCGTAGTGAACTTTTTCGAATCCCTGTTTTTGCAAATCTTTGGCGGTGTAAGGATCACGGGTGATGACGGCCCGACAGCGGGGCGATCGAATCGCAAACCGCATGACAAAATCCGTTTGCAAATGCCCCTCGTATAGGGCGGATAGGCAAGAAATAAAGGAAATAAAGGGGCGGCCTGTCAGATACGCGCAGGTTTGCCCGACCGAGTCGCCCGTGGCATGCACCAGGTCAAACGCTGGCCCGTGGCGACGAATGGCTTTGATTTGGCGCAGACTTAGACTCAGCAGCCCCGCTTGAATATCTTTCAGCAATAACCAGCGGTTGACGTAGGTAAACCCACCGGAGGGCAATACTTGCGTTGGCCCCAAAATGGGCACGCCTAGCCGACGATAGGCATTACCTTCGCCCACGATGGGAATGGCCGCTATGTCAATTTCCGGTGCCAGCTTGCGCAAGGTGCGGATAACGTGAGCCGAGTGATTATCTTCCCCGTGGCCGTTACTAATAAATAAAACTCGCTGAGGCATGGAGACCCGCAGTTCAGTAGAACGCAGATGCCAGTTTAACATTCTGCTTAAGCCCTGTTTAACGAAATCTAGGCTGAAAGTCGAGGTGCGGTGAGCCTGATCTGACATCGCGAATTGCCCCAATTTAGCGTGATCCCAGAGGGACGGTTCCCCCTGAGGGAACTGCCAGCGGCGGTCAGGCGTCTACTGATTTCAGACCTGTGGCCCAGCGTTGAGTGAATGAGCACCGCAACGAATGAGGGCGAGATCGCCACCGACGGCCTTGCCAACGTTACGTCGCCCGGTTCTTCATGGCGCTTTGATGCTGAAATGCCAACGGTCTGGGGTATTCTTAAGCAGACTTAAAGTGACGCTCACATGGTGAATCAACTACCCATACATTGCTCCGCCTGCTGGCGGCCTAACTTGAAACTGCGTTGGCTCGTCATGGTAATGGTGACAGTCACCCTGTTTGCCGGGGTCGAGTTATGGGTGGGTTGGCTGAGCCACAGTTTGACCTTACGGGCCGACTCGGGCCATATGCTGACGGATGGCCTGGCGATGGCGATCGCCCTGGCGGCAGCGTGGATGGCCCAGCGATCGCGCCCCATCGCTACGGGCAATCAGCGGGTAGAAATCCTGGCAGCGCTAATTAACAGCTTGGCTTTACTGGCAATGGCGGCGTGGATTGGTCGCGAAGCTTGGACGCATTGGCATGGGGAACCGACCGAAATCCTGACCCTGCCCATGTTGATCACTTCGCTACTGGGTCTGCTCATCAATGGGCTAAATCTGTACTGGCTCCATGGCGATTTACGTCAGGACTTGAATGTGCGCGGCGTCTTCTTGCATATCCTGGCGGATTTGGTGGGGTCAGTGGGAGCCATTTTGGCCGCGATCGCGGTGACGTTTCTCAATTGGGTATGGGCCGACATGCTGATTGGGACTGCCGTGGCGCTCGTGATTGCCGTGAGTGCCCTACCCTTACTGTGGCAGAGTGTGGCCCGCCTGCGGGCAGTACCGCCTGACCAGGCCAATACGGTGGCCGCCCTCGAAGCATTGGGCTGGCTCGAAACGGGACAAACTGACTTGTCTCAGTTGATTGCCAAATAAGAAAGATTTCAGAGATCTTTAAGAATTTCCGGGTTTTCACTGATTTCCCAGCATTCCTTGACATGGTGGTAGTACATCAATTCAAGGGAGGGGCAACCCATGGAATCAACCTCTTTACCAGAACTCTTAGGGCCAGAGGCCAAGAAAGCCACCGGTTGGCTCATTGCCCTCAGCATTGTGATGATTCTGACGGGCATTGTGGCGATCGCCATGCCGGGCATTTCATCCGTCACCTTTACGCTGATTTTAGGCTGGCTACTGCTGTTTAACGGCATTGTGCGCATCGTCAACTCGTTCCGCTCGAAACCCATTCGCGGCTTTTGGCTGAGTTTGATTGTCGGTATCCTTTACGCGATTTCCGGCGTCATTGTAATTTCCAACCCGATTGGCGCGGTGTTGACCCTGACTTGGCTCTTTGGCTTCCTGCTGATCTTTGAAGGCATCGTGACCATCATTTCTGCCTTCGTCAACAAAACCGGGCGCAGCCTCGCCTGGCTCTTGGGATTAGACGGTGTAATTACGCTGATTCTGGGGATTCTGGTGCTCAGTCAGTGGCCCCAGAGTGCGATCTGGCTCATTGGCCTCTACATCGGCATCAGCATCCTCATGAGTGGGCTATCGCTATTGGTCGTGGCCTTATCGACCCGGCGGGCCATCCAACAAACCTCAGTTGAAGCCTAATGTCTCAGGGCCGTCGCTCTCCATTCGTCTGCTCTCAATAACGTGTTGCCCGATCAAGCAACCGCCGTAGACATCACAGGTGCCTACGGCGTTTTTTGATGGTCGCAATCGCTCCCCCCATCCCAAGCGGCTTGCCACCCCGTCAATGACCTCAGCAGAACCACTACCAAAGAGGCCAATGGTCTCTGACAGGCAGGATGAAAAGCGGACGATCGAGCCAGGGAGGGGACAGCTCAGCTTTTCGCGCGGGGAATCATCTTGACTTTGGTGGCGAGTCCCAGGCGGTGCAACAGTCGAATCGTCTGCCAGGTAACGTCAATTTCCCACCAATGCCAGCCGGTTTGGGCCGATCGCGGAAAGGTGTGATGGTTGTTGTGCCAGCCTTCCCCGTAGGTCACCAGGGACACCCACCAGAGGTTGCGGGCATTATCGTCAGCGTCAAAATTGCGATAGCCCCAGCAGTGGGTGGCGGAATTGACGAACCAAGTGGAGTGCCACAGCAGTACCGCGCGCACAAAAATGCCGTAAACCACAAACGACCAGCCACCGAGGGCGTAGAGGACGATCGCAAGCGGGACTTGCAAAAGCAGGAAATAACGGTCTAACCAGCGGTAATAGGCTTGTTTCGCCAAATCTGGCGCATATTTGGCATACTGCGCAAACTCAAAGGACTCCGGCTGGGGTTGGAGAATCCACATCATATGGCTCCACCAAAAGCCACGCTTGGCAGAATAGGGATCCTGTTGCGGGTCTTCAGTAAAAGCGTGATGCTTGCGGTGACCGCCGACCCAAAAAATCGGTCCCCCTTGGGCGGCCATCGCCCCCACCGTCGCGAACCCATATTCCAACCAATGGGGCACGCGAAAGCTGCGGTGACTGAGCAAGCGATGATAACCCAAACAAATGCCAATGCTGCCAAACAGCCAGTGCAGCAGCAACATGACGCCGAGGGCTGACCAGGAAAAATATATCGGGGCAAGGATGAGGGCGATCGCGTGGCACACCCCAAAAAAGAGCACAACTCCCCAATCTAAAGTATTACGGGCACGGGGGGGAGTTGATAAACGTGTTGAATTCATTGCACCAACCAAACAGGATGTTTCATCGAACGTGACTGACTGCTATGGTAAAGCAAGTGTCACTTGCACAAAAGTCAGCTTAGCGAGTTTTGAACGGTGTGACAAGGGCTAAATGTTGTCTTAATCTTTGTTGAATGCAAGTGAGGCTTGCAGACTGGTGATATGGCAAAATCCTCTCGTGAAAGTCTAATTCAAGCCGCTTTGGAACTCTTTTTAGAGCAGGGGGTTCATCAAACGACGACCCGCCAAATCGCCGATCGCGCGGGGGTCAATGAGGTGACCTTGTTTCGGAACTTTGGCAATAAATATGGCTTGTTGCAGGCTGTGCTGAATGCCGCCCCGACGTTTCGTGACTTGGGCGAAGGCTTGATGGAGCAAACGATTGCGACGAGCGATCGCCACCAAACGTTGAAAACCTACGCGGGGGAATGCTTGGCAGCCCTGGAGCAAGCCCCCGCGTTTGTGCGATCGCTGATTGGCGAAGCGGGGCAGTTTCCCGACGAAAATCGGCAAGCCCTCGGCCACCGCCTACAGGAAGCCAGCCAGTATGTGGCGCGATACTTAGAGCACACCATGCCCGCCCGCAACTTTGCCGCTGGTCAGCTATCGGGCTATCTGGGGGCGCTGCTCGTGGGGTACGTCGTCATCGAAGCCACCAGTGACGATCATGGACTCTGGACCAGCCGCGAAAATTTTTTGGATGGGTTGGTCGGGTTGCTGTTGGGGGAGACTTTAGCCTTTGAGTCTGATGCCGTGACAGACCCGCCCCCGGAGCCCGTACAAGATTTACCCGCGCCCTGTGTACATCAAATCTTGACTCAGGCCAAAGCCGCGAGTTCACAAGATTACGCCCTCGCCTATCTGCTGTTAGCCGCCGGGTTAGATCCGGCTGAGGTGGTGTCGGTGACGCGATCGCAGCACCTGAGCGCGAAGACTCAGCACACGCTTCAGGTAAGCGATCGTCAGGTGCCAATTAACCAGTGGATTGGGGGGAAACGCTATGGCACCTACACCAGCAATCCGCTGACCAAATGGCTCAAAAGTCGTAAAGATGAGAGCCCCTGGCTGTTCATTCAAGCGGATGATGACCCCGTTGGGCTCTCCGTAGAAGATATCGCCCAAAAATGGGCTGATTGGGCTCAAGCGCTGACCCTTTTTCCCCACTCTCATCCACGGCAGGCAAAACCCACCTGGTGTGTGGAAATGCTAACGCGGGGAATGAGTGTGGAAAATCTGAGCCTGTTGTCGGGCTTGTCGTCCGCACAGTTGCAGCCCTATGTGCAGCGGGCGCGAGAAAAAGCGGCCTTGGAGGAAGCTCGACAGCTTGACCAAAAGTAGTGACGGCTATGAGCGCGATCGCCGCTGCCCCTGCTTCGAGCGTTTGCCAGCAGCATGAGCCCGCTCGACCCACGGCACGAGAGCGGCTAAATCTTCCCAAATCGACGGCGGAATTTCGGAGTAGGACATCGTGATCGGTTGGCCCTTGCCGTCGTAGGTAAAGGGCGGCATGTGCCAAGCTTCAAAGTCGTCACGATTCCCGTCATCCACCTTGAAATACACCGTTTCCTCGGCGATGAGGGCAAACATCACGTCTTCGATGTAGAGTCCATAGCCGCCAAACATCGCGCGGGCGGTGACGGGGGCGACATGGTTGAGGTGTTGCACCACAGCAGCGCGGACTTGCTGTTTGGCGGCTTTGGCATCAGCATCAGCAGAAGGCAGCATGGTTCGATCAGCGGCAGGTTGAGTCCATTCTAAAAGCCCTCGGGCACCGGCACGACGAGTCATCGAGGGCGCATCTCCAGTCGGTGACGGATGGGGATGACGGTTCGCTAAAATGGTTGCCGCAGCGGTATAGTCGGGACGGCGATCGGCGCACAATTTGGTTATGACGATGGGCACATTACAGGACGTTCAAACAGCACAGGGGGCCACGTTTCAAGAGGGGCTCTCGGTGCCGACCACCTTTGGTAACGATGAAGCGGCATTGTCGGCGGCGCAGTCTGGGGTGGCCGTGTGCGATCGCTCTCACTGGGGCCGCATTCGAGTATCTGACGATGATTGCTTGCGCTTCCTTCACAACCAAACGACCAACCAGATGCAGCAACTACAGCCCGGTCAAGGGTGCGACACGGTATTTGTGACCTCCACCGGCCGTACCCTTGACCTCGTGACCGCCTATGTCGATGCCGACTCAGTGTTGCTGCTGACCTCACCGGGGCAGGCGACGCCCCTCATGCAGTGGATGGATCGATACATTTTCTTTGCCGACAAAGTCAAACTAACCGATGAAACGGCCACGACCGTGGCGTTTACGTTAATCGGGACTGAGAGTACATCACTCTTAGCCCAGCTGGGCCTACCAGATTTGGCATCTGCCCCTCCTGGCAGTCATCAAGTCGCCACGATCGCGGACGTCGAGGTGCAAGTGTCCAGCGGTAGCGGTCTGGCCCTACCGGGCTTTACCCTGATGGCCGCCGCAGAAGCGGGTGGCACTCTGTGGTCAGCGCTGACGACCGCTGGAGCGGTGCCGATGGGCGATCGCGGCTGGCAAACTTTGCGCGTGGAGCAGGGGCGACCACTCCCCGGCACCGAACTCACGGATGATTACAACCCCTTAGAAGCGGCGCTTTGGCAAGCCGTCTCCTTCGATAAGGGGTGCTACATCGGGCAGGAGACCATTGCGCGGCTGCAAACTTATCAAGGGGTGAAACAACAGCTCTGGGGGCTCCGGCTCTCCGCAGCGGTAGAGCCGCATACCCCGATTGTGGTCGATGACAAGAAGGTGGGCGTGGTGACGAGCTGTGTGCCCACGGCGGCGGGGGCGATCGCGTTGGGCTACATTCGCACTAAAGCTGGGGGCTTGGGTCTCCCGGTGACGGTGGGCGATCAGCCCGCCACCGTGGTGGATCTCCCCTTTGCCAGTCGCGGTTATTTGGCGACGCAGTGACGGTGCGACTCTCCCCCCGCTTCCCAAAATAGGCCGGGTAGTTTCACACCATCGCAAGAAATTCTACAAGACCTGTTTTTCATTCTCTGTAGGGGCGTACGGCCATAAGCCCCACCTCATTTCAAGGTTTGAGGATATCTTCTGGCGGCAATGGAACCACCCTGCCTCCTTGCTCAAAACGGGTGAGGGAAAGTCGGAACAGTAAGGTTTTCAGGACTTCTGTAGTCTCGGTAGCCCGACGCACAAGAGAGCGGCCACAAGGGGTGAGGATAGCCCCACTGTCAAAGCTCCTCTGTTCAACTTGGCTACTAAGTACACATAAATCCCTCCTGGGCTAGTGACCATCCCTGAAAGATGGCCTCAAATTTCCTGAGCCC
>NZ_JACSWC010000424.1 GCF_016888165.1 Halomicronema sp. CCY15110
GGGATCATCAACACGCCGAACCAACCCACATAGAGGCGGTTTTCGGTGCTGGTCACCCACTGACAGAACTGTTCCCAGAGGGAAGCAGACTGTTGTTGTTGGAGAGTCGTAGTCATTAATTAGATAAGTGCGGGTTTACAAAGGCCGATGTCCACAAGGGACGAAAGGCGGGATAGATATGTATGTCTACAACATTAACGAACATGTAACAGAATGTAAACCATCGTCCGATAGATCTTGTCGGGGGGGCGGGGGCGGAGAACGCGATGACGAAAACTCCCCTGCGCCGGTGCAGGTGCAGGGGAGGGCGTTGTCTGATTTGCGTTGAGCAGGAGGAAAGAGAGAAAGTCTGGCTTAAGCGGTGTAGCGGACACCGCGATAGGTCAGTTCTGCGGTGGGCTGGCGCAGGGCGACGGTGGATTGCTTTTGGCGATAGGACGTACCGCGAAAGGTCAGGGTCTCGTGGGTGGCGGTGGCGGCGATCGCGGGAGTGGAAGCTTCGTAGGATTGGCCGAGGAAGGACAGTTTCATGGTGGGGAATCCATCATTGTGGGTGCGTTGTTATGGATAGAAACAGCCGCTTTCGGCTACCTTTCTGGCCCAAAAGTGTGTTCTTCCTCATGGGAGGGTGTGATATGGCGATCGCCATATCACACCCTCCCCAGACTGTCGCGGCTGAGGAGGTATGACCTTTCGATCAGAAGGCCATCTGAAGGGATGGCTTTCCTAGAATGTCCAAACTCATGTGGGCAGCTTGGTGGGACTGGGGGATTAATCGGTGAGGTGTTCGTTGAGGCAATCAATGGCGGTATCAATGCCAGCGGCGGCGGTCTCTAAATAGGCCTCTTGATGGCCTTCGGTGAGGCAGTGTTCCAGGTAGCCCAGTTCGATGACCAGGCGTTTGACGATCGCTTTCAGGCGGCGCTGGTGGGTGGGTGGGTGAGTCGTGGTGATGGCGGTGGGGTGCATGGCGGCAATCCTCGGCAGTTCGGCGTTACTGCTGTGATATCGCGGTGCTGCTTGTTGCAGCTAGCCCCAAATTCTCAACAGGGAAGGTGTTGCACAGGAGCGATTCACCTCTGGTGAGACTTCGCCAACGCGCAACAGCAACTCAATCTACTGGACGAAACCCCGGAAAGAGCAAGTAACGGCGATACTCCTCCAGAGTGATTTCACCAACGCCTCATGCCGACTGGCTAAGGCGAGGGCAAAGATCAACTGAATGTTTCTACGACAAAAACAAAGGGAATCCTCCTGATTAGAAGAGGTATCGAAGGCACTGAACTGTTAATGGAGGATAAATCCCATAAAAACCTTTCTAAGTAGGCCTTTCAAGGGCTTTCAGTCGAATCGCCTCAAGCCCTTAGATATCAAGGGTCTCAGCAGGTTATCTTCTCTCCAGAAACCAGTACCTTCGAGTCTGAGAAGAAGACTTTATACAAGTTTTGCTCACAGCACTTTCAGGTGAGTTAAGGTACGTTCTAATCCCTTAGGAATAGACGTTTCAGCCTTATCCCGGATCCTTACGGGGTCAGGGAAAGTTGTGCTCTTTCAGGACACAAGAAGAAGAGGATTAACAAGCTATACCCGCCTGAAGATCAACTCATTTACGGTTTAGATCTGAGACTCAAGTTATGCCATTTATAATCGAGGGTATTCTCCCCCAGAACCAAAAGCTCGCTATCGTCACTGAAGAAATCACAGTGAAAGCAGCGCTTGAAGTGATGATCGAGCGCGACTACAGCCAGCTTCTTGTCGTCAACCAACATGGCAAACTCCAGGGACTAATCACCAGCGACTCTATCCTGAAAGCTGTCAGCTTCTTTCAAGTCACTGTTGATCAGCTCAAAGTCTCCCACACCCTCGTCAGAGTCAAAGCCTACCGCATCGACGAAGACCTCTCCGAACTGCTCAAAGGACTCCGCGACCTTAATGCAGTACCTATTGTTGATAAGCAACACAAACCCCTCGGCATCATCACCAGTTTCGACACCACCGAATACTTCCGCACCCGTTCCGAAGACATCATGCTCGCCGAAGATGTCGAAACCACCCTCCGCGACTTCATCGAGGCCTTCTACAAAACCCCCGACGGCGACCTTGACGAAGAACAGCTCAACCAAGCGATTGAAGCTATTCTTACTTCAGGTCGAGACACTGAAAAGAAATTCCTAAAAGCTCTCCGCCAATACCTCGGAAAATCTGGCCTCAACCCGCAAGACTTCGACGAACAAGTCGCTAAACAAGCCTTTGCCAAACATCTTGACCAACCGATAAAGGTCAAAGGCTTTGGCGACCTGACACTTTACGAGTACATCCAACTTTTCCGTAACGTTTGGGCTCATTATCAAACCAGCTTCAAAGATATCGATTGGAAAGCAATCGACCAACTTCTTGATGCCGTTCGTAGCATCAGAAATGCGATCGCCCACTTCCGCGAAATCACCCCTCAACAACGCGAACAGCTAAAATTCTGTGCTGACTTTCTCGATCGGCATCGACCATCCGTAGAGGTTTTAGAGCCTGAGACAGCGAAGGTCGCTGTCACCCTACCTTCACCTAATTTCTCTGCTGCTATTAATCAAATATCCCAATTGCCTGGCCAAGTTTCTAGCTTCATTCCAGGTTCCTGGCAACTCCCACAGTTTATGAACGGGGATAGCCCATGCGATATTGCTGAGATTCGTCCTCCTGATGAGGAAGTCGATCCTTTAGAAAGTCGGTATGCTCCCCTCGCTGCTTGGCTGCAAAGTCAGGAGCAAAACAAAGTCACGCTTGCTTTTCAAGCTGTAGAAACCATTATCCAAGACACCTTACCCTCGTCGGCTCGCAAGCATCGCAACTGGTGGGCCAATGATACTGTCAGCCACTCCCAATCTAAGCAATGGCTTGAAGTGGGCTGGCGGGTTGCCAATATCAATCTCTCCGAGGAACAAGTCGTTTTCTCGCGCCTCAGCGAACGAAAAATTGCCTACGCCGACTTCTTCAACACGCTGCAGCCCAAGCTTGAAGCCGTTCCTGACGTAGCTATCCAGTTTGTTACGGTTCCACAAGGTGGGTCCTGGGTGCAGCTAACCATCTCAGCCCAGGACTTGCCACCGATGACCTGCCACATCAACTTTTTGAGAAGGGCGAGGCTCTGCATCAGCCACTATATCGGCACTGGAAATCGAGATACCAACAGACGCATTTTTGAGCATCTACAAGTCCAATCTGTCCAGATAGAGGCTGACTTTGGGACTGACCTCTGTTGGGAAAGACTCATTGGGCAACAGGGAGCTAGAATTTCCATCTATCGAGAACAGTCTTCCATCACCGATCCTCCTGAGGTTTTGGAAGAGATGCAAACTTGGATACTGGAAACACTACCCCGCTTTTATAAAGCCCTCGCCAAACCGACCCAAAACGCATATCAGGTTGCCGAAACCAAAGCGTAATTTGCTCCTGACCCCAGCTTCGCCGCTTAAAGTCCAGTAGAGACGATCGCCCCACGTCCCCTGTGCTCTTTCAGCGGCAAGAGCACAGGGGAATCACTCGACCACCTAACGTTCTGAGTTATTATCGCCAACCTCCGGGGCGGCTTGGGTACTATTAAGCCCGGTATCGCTTGAACTTCAGCCCCCCTTATGGCCGTTAAAAAGACTGAACTCTATAGCTCCCTGTGGGCGAGCTGCGACGAACTGCGCGGCGGCATGGATGCCAGTCAGTACAAGAACTACGTGCTGACCCTGCTGTTCATGAAGTACGTCTCCGACAAATATGCGGGCGACCCCAATGCCCTGCTAGTGGTGCCCGAGGGCGGCTCCTTCGATGACATTGCGGCGTTGAAGGGTGACAAAGAGATCGGCGACAAGATCAACAAAGTGATCGGCAAGCTCGCCCAGGAGAACGGGCTGGAGAACCTGTTCGGCACTGCCGAGAACGACTTCAACAACGAAGACAAGCTGGGCCAGGGCAAGGAGATGGTCGATCGCCTCTCGAAGCTAGTGGGCATTTTTGAAGGCATTGACCTGCGGGCGAACCGGGCGGATGGGGACGACCTGCTGGGGGATGCCTACGAATACCTGATGCGCCACTTTGCCACGGAGTCGGGCAAGAGCAAGGGCCAGTTCTACACCCCGGCGGAGGTGTCGCGGATTTTGGCGAAGGTGGTGGGCGTCACCGAGGCCACTCGCCAGGATGAAACCGTATATGACCCTACCTGCGGCTCCGGCTCCCTGCTGCTGAAGGTGGTGGATGAGGCTCCTCGGGGGCTGTCGATCTTTGGTCAGGAGATGGACTATTCCACCTGGGTGCTGGCCAAGATGAACATGATTCTGCACGACAACGTCACGGCGGAACTCTGGCGCGACAACACCCTCTCGAATCCCTACTGGAAGGAGGCGGACGGCAGCCTCAAGCGGTTTGATTTTGCGGTGGCGAATCCCCCCTTCTCCTACAAGTCGTGGAGCAATGGGGTGAGCGTCTCTGAGGACGAGTTCCAGCGGTTTGAGTATGGGGCACCGCCGGATAAAAACGGCGACTATGCCTTTTTGCTGCACATTCTCAAGTCCCTGAAGAGTACGGGCAAGGCGGCGGTGATTTTGCCCCACGGGGTGCTGTTTCGCGGCAATGCCGAGGCCCGCATCCGGCAGAATCTGGTGCGCCAGGGCTACATCAAAGGCATCATTGGCCTGCCGCCGAACCTGTTCTACGGCACGGGCATTCCGGCCTGCATCATCGTGCTGGATAAGGCGGGGGCGGCGGAGCGCCAGGGGCTGTTCATGGTGGATGCCAGCCGGGGCTTGATGAAAGACGGCAACAAGAACCGCCTGCGCAGCCAGGACATCCACAAAATCGTGGATGTGTTTAACCACCAGACGAAGCTAGACCGCTACAGCCGTCGGGTGCCCCTGACCGAAATCGAGAAGAACGACTACAACCTCAACATCCCCCGCTACATCGACGCCAGCGAGCCAGAAGACCTTCACGACCTGGCTGCCCACCTCAGCGGCGGCATTCCCAAGGTTGATCTGGATGCTTTGGAAGCGTACTGGCAGGTGTTTCCTCAGGTGCGCAATGCCCTGTTTGCCCCTGGCGATCGCCCCGGCTACAGCCAGAGCCTGGTGGAGGCTAGCCAGGTGAAGGCGACCATCCTCAACCATCCGGAGTTTGAGGCCTTTGCCGATCGCACCCTGACTCTATACACCGACTGGTACGCGGCCCACGCCGACACCCTCAAGGGCATTGACCCAGAGGTGAAGCCCAAGGCGCTGATCGCTACCCTGTCGGAGGATTTGCTGCACCGCTTTACCGAGGCCGACCTGCTCGATCGCTACGACATCTATCAGATTTTGATGGACTACTGGGCGGAGACGATGCAGGACGATGTCTATGTGCTGGTGCAGGATGGCTGGGCGGCGGGCAAGACCCTGCGGGAGCTGGTGGCGAAGAAGGGCGAAAAGCTGAAGGAAACCCCCGACCTGACCCTGGGCAAGAAGAAGTACAAGGCGGACCTGATCCCTCCGGGACTGATGGTGGCCCGGTACTTTGCCGATCAGCAGGCCCACATTGATGAACTCCAGGCCGACCTGGATGGCATTAGCCAGGAGCTGGAGTCGCTGATTGAGGAGCACAGCGGCGAGGAGGGGCTGCTGGCGGAAGCCCAGACGGAGAAGGGCAGCGTCACTAAGGGGTCGGTATCGGCGCGGCTGAAGGAGATCAAAGGCGACCCCGACGCGGCGGAAGAGCGGGCGATGCTGGAGTCATGCCGGAAGCTCTATGACCAGGAAGCGGCGATGAAGAAGGCGGTGAAGCAGGCCACCGAAGCCCTGGATCGGGCGGTGTTTGGCCAGTACCCCAAGCTCAGCGAAGCGGCGGTGAAAATCCTGGTGGTGGCAGACAAGTGGCACGCCACCCTGCAGGGGGCCATTACGGCAGAAATTGAGCGGGTGACCCAGCAGTTAGCGAACCGGGTGAAGGATCTGGAGGAACGCTATGCGGCACCCCTGCCGGAACTGGTGCAGACGGTGGAGGGGCTATCGAGTCGGGTGGCGGAGCATTTGCAGAAGATGGGGTTGGAATGGTGATTAATTGTTGCGACAGTGTCGCACTAATTCGAGGACTGGTTAGGACAACTCTTCAAGCTTGCGGTCCAATTGGTCAGATGCCTTCTGACCAATGCAAACCACTGCCAGCGGTTAGTCGGCAGATAGAGGCGTCATGAGTACGATTCAGCCGTCTTCAGACAGAGCATATGAGGAGTTTTTGCAGGCGATCAAAAGCCAGGTAGTGCAAAGCCGGATTGGGGCTGCACGGGCAGTTAATCGGTCTTTGATTGGGCTGTATTGGACGCTGGGGCAGTTGATTGTCGAGCGGCAGGCGGCTTTGGGCTGGGGCAAGGCCGTGGTGGAACGGCTGTCGGCTGACCTGAAAACTGAGTTTCCTGAAATGACGGGCTTCTCACCCCGCAACCTTTGGTTTATCAAACAGTTTTATGAAGCCTATGCAGACGCACCTGAATTTCTGAAACAAGCTGTTTCAGAAATTCCCTGGGGACACAACATCGTGATTATGCAGCGGATTAAGGATGAAACGGCCCGACGCTATTACCTGGAGGCTACGGCTCGTCTGGGCTGGACGCGCAATGTTCTACTGAATCAAATCAAGGCAGGAGCCTATGAGGTCAGCCTGCAAGACAAAAGCCACAATTTTGCGGCAGTGTTGCCGGAGTATCTGGCGGAGCAGGCAGAGGAAACCCTGAAAAGCCAGTACAGTCTGGAGTTTTTGGGACTGACCCAGGCAGTACATGAGCGAGATTTAGAGCGCAGTCTGCTGGCCCGGCTGAAGGATTTCATGATTGAGCTGGGCTATGGGTTCTGTTTTATTGGCAGCCAGTATCGGCTCACCCTGGGGGAGAACGAGTATTTTCTGGATTTGCTGTTCTATCACCGCTTTCTGAAGTGTCTGGTGGCGATTGAGCTAAAAACCGGGCGCTTTCGCCCAGAATATGCGGGCAAGATGGATTTTTATCTGGAGGTGCTGAACGACCAGGAACGCGCCCCGGACGATAATCCGGCGATCGGCATCATTCTCTGCGCGGAGAAGGATCGGCTGGAGGTGGAGTTTAGCCTGAAGTCGAAGACAAACCCGATTGGGGTGGCAACCTATCAGCTCTATCCGCAGGTGCCGCAGGAGTATGAGGGAATGCTGCCAACGGATGAGGACTGGCAGCGGTTATTGGAGTCTACGCAAAATGAGTGAGCGTCAGGTACCCAAGGGGTATAAGCAGACTGAGGTTGGGGTGATTCCTGAGGATTGGGAATGTAACCCATTGGTGGGAAAAATTCTAATCTCTCATGGCTATGGATTTAAGAGCCAATACTTTTGTTCATATGGGAAGTATCAACTAACCACTCCAGGAAATTTTTATGAAGAGGGTGGTTTTCGGGATTTAGGAGAAAGGCAAAAGTATTACGAAGGAGCAGTACCTAGTGGTTATGTGCTGAAGCAGGGTGATCTAATTGTGGCAATGACAGAACAAGCCGATGGCTTACTAGGCAGCGCTGCAATTATTCCTGAATCAGACAGCTACCTGCATAATCAGAGACTTGGGAAGATCAATCTGATTTCATCGGATACTGATATAGATTTTCTCTACTACATTTTTAATTCGTCAGCTTTTCGTTCTAAAGTTCAAGAAACTGCTGCTGGGACAAAAGTAAAGCATACTTCTCCAGACAAGTTGCTAGAAATAGCAGTTCCACAGCCTCCTAAAGAAGAACAACGCGCGATCGCCCAAACCCTATCCGACGTAGATGCCCTGATCGCCGCACTGGATCAGCTCATCGCCAAGCAGCGCCACCTCAAAACTGCCACCATGCAGCAACTCCTCACGGGCAAGAAACGCCTGCCGGGGTTTGGTGGTGAATGGAAAGAAAAACAAATAGGTTCAGAGATTGATCTGCTAACGGGTTTTCCATTTCCGAGCGCTCAATATTTCGATTCTGGAATCAAACTCTTACGCGGTTCAAACATCAAGAGAGGTGTAACTGATTGGTCAGATGATTTAGTTCAATATTGGCCGGAAGTTACTTCAGATATTAGCCAATATGTCCTTAATGAGGGCGATATTGTTATAGCAATGGACGGATCGCTTGTCGGCAGAAGCTTTGCTAGATTGTCAAAAGATGATTTGCCCGCGCTACTTTTGCAACGAGTGGCCCGAATTCGATCCGACAAGATTGATATGGGTTATTTGAAAGAGTGGATTTGTAGCAAGTTTTTTACAGAGCACTGCGACGCCGTCAAGACTGTAACTGCTATCCCTCATATCAGTCCCGGCGATATTCGGAGCTTCGTAATCCAGGTGCCGCCTACGCAGGAAGAACAACGGGAGATCGCCACAGTCCTCTCCGACATGGATGGTGCGATCTCCGCCCTGCAAGCCCGCCGCGCCAAGACCCAGGCGATCAAGCAGGGCATGATGCAAGAACTCCTCACCGGGAGAACGCGGCTGGTATGAGTAGCCCATCAGCCCCCACCTGCTGGATCATCGCTGGCCCCAACGGTGCAGGCAAAACCACCTTTGCCCTGTCCTATCTGCCCACCGCGGCCAACTGCCGCAACTTCGTCAACGCTGACCTGATTGCGGCTGGCCTATCGCCCCTGGCCCCAGAAACAGAACTGCTGGCCGCCAGTCGCATCTTTCTCCGAGAAATCGAAAACCGCATCCAGGCCCGACAGGACTTCGCCTTTGAAACCACCCTGGCGGGTCGCAGCTATCTCAAACTCATCCGACGGTTACGATCAGAAGGGTGGCGGGTAGAACTCATCTATCTGGCCCTGCCCAGTGTGGAAATGTCCAGACTGCGGGTGGCCGAGCGGGTCGCCCACGGTGGCCACAATATCCCCCTGGCAGACATCGAACGTCGTTTTCCCCGCAGCCTGCGGAACCTGCTCAATGAGTTCAGCTATGCCGTCGATCGTACCCAATGCTTCATGAACAACGGCGATACTCCCCAGCCCGTCTTCATCCAGCAAGGCGAAACCCGCGAAATCCTTGATCCCGAACTATTCCAGCAGCTCACCCAGGAGGCAGAAAAATGACCACCATCCCCCCCGACACTCAAAAAATTCTAGAAACCCTGAAACAAGTCGCCGCCGATACCCTAGAACGCAAACGCCGCCTGGGGCACTATGCCGTCATCTGGCGCGATGGCAGACCCATGGCAATCGGCGAAGATGCTCCCGGCGACTACACCCAGGAACGCCAAGCCTGGGTTAACCAAACTTCTCTAGAAGATGTTCTCGCCGCCATGAGACAGCATCAGAGTAACGATGATGCCGAATACGATGAAGTGATTGAGTAGGGCGATGAACGATTCCGAAATGTTGGAACACTTGAAAGGATTGTCCATAGAAGAGCGTCTTCGCATCATTGAGGCCATTTGGCGCACTATCAATCGCGATATGCGGTCTGCGATCGCTTCACCAGCGGATTCTGAAGCAGCGCCCCTGCGTGGCACAGTCAATCATTATGAGGGGCCTTACGATTCAGCAGCGCAGACCCAACGCCCCGCCTTTGGTTTCATGAAAGATACGGGCTCTATTCAGGGTGACATCATTTCCCCGGCTGTCCCTGAAAGTGATTGGGAAGCCCTTCGTCGATAAGAATTTGGTTGATGCTGAGTGGTTGGAAACAATTAGCTAATGATGAGTGAGCCTGACCCCGACCCCCAAAAGCTTCTAGAGCAGTTCGTCGTCAACAACGCCGACCTCGAACGCCTGGAAAGCCTGCTCAACCAGTTCAACATCTTTGAAGCCGTGGGCATGGCGCGGCAAGAGATTCGCCACTCCCACTTCCTCGCCTTCCTGCTGAATCCCAACGCTTCCCATCACCTCCGCGATGTCTTCCTCAAAACCTTCCTCAAACGGCTGTTGCTAGAGGCCGACAACGCCACCGTCAGCCCCATCGAAATTGATGTCGCCACCCTCACCGATACCGAAGTCCGCCGCGAGTGGAAAAATATCGACATTCTGCTGGTTTCCCCCGGCAGCAAAATCGTCTGCGCCATCGAGAACAAAGTCGATTCCGGCGAACACTCCAACCAGCTCCAGCGGTACCGCCAAATCGTCCAGCAGGCATTCCCCGACTACCGCCAAATCTTCGTCTTCCTCACCCCCCAGGGCAGCTTGCCCTATGGTGAAGCCGATCAAGCGCACTGGTCAGCCTACAGCTACCGCAAGGTCGCAGAGGTGATCGATGCTGTGTGCGATCGGCACCGCGCCACCCTCCAGCCCGAAGTCTGCGCCCTCATGCAGCACTACAGCACCCTCATCAACCGACACCTCATGGAAGACTCCGAAATCGCCAAACTCTGTCGCGACATCTACCTCAAGCACCAAGCAGCCATTGAGCTGATCTACAAACATCGCCCATCCCTAGAAACTGAGGCGTATGAATTGGTCAAGCGATTAGTCAAAAATACTCCACCTGACCAGATTATTTTTATCCATAGCTGGTTTCAGAGAAAAATCCTCAGCTTTGCCTCCACCAAATGGCATGATCTCCCATTCCAACAAGCTGGTACAGGCTGGATTCCAAAGCCTATGCGAATTCTGCTGTTACAGTTCAAAGTCGAAGCTCCGATTCTTAAACTTGTCCTCATCCTTGGACCTGGGGACTTGACCACTCGCCAAGCGATCTTCGACGCATTAGAGAACCGCAATATTCTCGGCTTCACAGGTGGTCGGCCTACTTCCGACCAGGGCTGGCCTCATCTTGTAGAAAGAATCATCTCTGAGGACATCAGACCAGAAATGTTTCTCAGCGACATCGAAGACGACGTACAACACTTTTGGCAACAGTTTCTTACCGATGAACTGCCCCGCATTGATGAGGCGATCGTTCAAGCCTTTGGGCCTTATGAGCAATAACTGAAGGGGGCGATCCTTCCGCCATGGATGCCAAACTACCGTTCTCCAAGGGTATCCACAAGAGGACAGTGATCTATCGCCCTGTATGTCTGATAATCTGAGTCATCCCTGAACCGCCCAGGCCATCATGACCGATCTCTACCGGGGTCGCGACCCGAGAGACATCCCCACCTACACCATCCCCGATGCTGCCCGCTATCTACGCATTCCAGCAGGCACAGTGCGATCGTGGACGGTCGGTCGGTCTTATCCGGTCACTGAAGGCAAACGCTTCTTCGAGCCGTTAATCGCAGTTCCCCAACAAACGCCCCGTCTGCTCTCCTTCACCAACCTGATCGAGATCCACGTCCTGCGAGCCATCCGCAAACACCACAAAATTCAGCTCGACAAAGTTCGCACCGCCCTCGACTTTCTCGAAGCACAGCTCAACGTCACCCACCCTCTAGCCCACGAAGAATTCCGCACCGACGGCATTAGCCTCTTCATCGACCGCTACGGCACCCTGATTAACGCCTCCGCCCAGGGGCAAACCCAGCTCAAAGCGGTGCTGACCCAGCATTTAGAGCGCATCGAACCCGACGATTCCGGGCTGGCCATCAAGCTGTATCCCTTTACCCGCTCGGACGAAGCTCACAATCCTCGCATCGTCGTCATTGACCCTCGCATCGCCTTTGGTCGCCTAGTCATCGACGGCACCGGCATCCCCACCAGCATCATCGCCGAACGGTATAAAGCCGGAGACTCCCTACAAGATCTGACCGAAGACTACGACTGCGACCTCAGCCAAATCGAAGAAGCCATCCGGTGTGAAATTCCCCTGGCGGCATGAGTAAGGCGTCATCCCAAGACTTCACCTTCTTTGTGGATCGTTGCCTGGGCAAAAAGCTCGCCACTGTGCTCAAAGCCCAGGGGCTGACCGTTGAAATTCACGATCGCCACTTCGACAAAAACGCCAAAGATGTCGACTGGCTGCCCACCGTTGGGCAATGGGGCTGGGTCGTGCTGACCAAAGACGAACGGATTGCCAAACGCTCTCTGGAGCGCCTTGCCGTGGCCAGTGCCGGGGTTCGCATGTTTGTGCTGGTCTCACAAAACCTGTCAGGAGCCGACACCGCCGCTGCCTTCACCGAGGCAATTTCAGCCATGCAGCAGTTTCTCCAGACCCATCCCGCGCCCTTTATCGCTAAAGTCTACCGGGATGGCAGTATCGCCAGTTGGAAAGATCACTCAGCACTGCTAGCCGAACTCAACTTGCCGCTAGAGTAGTTCTAATTTTTCGCTAGACATTCTAAAAATTCACCCACGCCATCTAAGGCATTGCTATAACAGTGGGAACACTGAACTCGCAGGGATTCTGCCACCGGAAACACCTTGAGGAAGCCCCACCGTGAGCACTGTCGGCCAACGGGAACGAGTCACCCAAAACCGCGTCGTCCAACTTTTTCGCCATCAGATGGGGTACGCCTACCTCGACAACTGGGAAACCCGCCCCAACAACCGCAACGTTGAAGCCAACCTGCTGAGCCAGTGGCTCTCTCACCAGGGCGTGAGCGATCCTCTCATCAATAAAGCCCTGCGCATCCTTGAACAAGCCGCTGCCCTCGGCGATAGCCAAACCCTTTACGACGCCAATAAAACCGTCTACAGCCTGCTGCGCTACGGCATCAAAGTCAAAGCTGGAGCCGGAGAACAGTACCAGACCGTGCCGCTTATTGACTGGGAGCAGCCCGAGAATAACGACTTTGAGATCGCTGAAGAAGTCACCGTCAAAGGGCCAAACGACAAACGTCCCGACGTGGTGCTCTACGTGAACGGCATCGCCCTCGGCATTCTCGAACTCAAGAAGGGCAGCGTCTCCGTCGAAAAAGGCATCCGTCAGAACCTCGACAACCAGAAGAAAGACTTCATCCAGCCCTTCTTCACCACAATGCAGCTCGTGATGGCTGGCAACGACACCCAGGGCCTCCGTTACGGCACCATCGAAACCGCCGAAAAGTACTACCTCAATTGGAAAGAAGAAAACCCCGACTACCAGCCCAAAACCGACGCCAAAAGCCGCAAGTACCTCCCTAGTATTGATGCAGCGATCGGCGACAATCCCCTCGATACGGCCCTCGTGCGCCTGTGCAACAAGTCCCGCTTCCTCGAAATCATTCACGATTTCATCGTCTTTGATGTCGGCGTCAAAAAGACCTGTCGCCACAACCAGTACTTCGGCATCAAAGCCGCCCAAACCCGCATCCAGCAGCGCGACGGCGGCATCATCTGGCACACCCAAGGCTCTGGCAAAAGCCTGACCATGGTGTGGCTGGCCAAGTGGATTCGGGAGCACGCCACCGATGCTCGCGTGCTGGTCATCACCGATCGCACCGAACTCGACGAACAGATCGAGGGCATCTTTCAGGGCGTCGATGAAGCGATCGACCGCACCACCAGCAGCGCCGACCTGATTAGCAAACTCAACGCCACCACCCCTTGGCTGCTCTGTTCCCTCGTCCACAAATTTGGCAGCCGCAGCGACTCTGCCGCCACCCAGGGCACCGAGCAGTTCCTTCAAGACCTAAAAGCCAATCTGCCCAGCAACTTCAGCGCCAAAGGTAACCTGTTCGTGTTTGTCGATGAGTGCCACCGCACCCAGTCTGGCAAGCTCCACACCGCCATGACGGCCCTGCTGCCCGAGGCGATGTTCATCGGCTTCACCGGCACCCCGCTGCTCAAAGCCGACCAACAAACCAGCCTGGAAGTCTTCGGCAGCTACATCCACACCTACAAGTTCGATGAAGCCGTCAAAGATGGCGTCGTTCTTGACCTGCGCTATGAAGCTCGCGACATCGACCAGCATATTGTTTCCCAAAAAGCGATCGACCAATGGTTTGACACCAAAACCCAGGGGCTGACAGAACTAGCGAAATCCCAACTCAAGCAACGGTGGGGTACGTTGCGCAACGTCCTCTCCAGCCAGTCGCGCCTGGGAATGATCGTCAACGACATCCTGCTGGACATGGATAATAAGCCCCGGCTCATGGATGGTCGCGGCAATGCCATGTTGGTGTGCGCCAGCATTTACCAAGCTTGCAAGGTGTACGACCTGTTCGGCCAAACTGACCTCAAGGGCAAGTGCGCGATCGTCACCAGCTACAAACCCGGCCCCGGCGATATCAAAGGGGAAGACAGCGGCGAAGGACTGACCGAAAAGCTGCACCAATACGAAATTTATCGACGGATGCTAGCTGACTTTTTCAACGAGCCGGAAGATACAGCGATGTACCGGGTAGAGGAATTTGAAACGCGGGTTAAGGAGCGCTTCAAAAAGGAACCCGGCCAGATGCGCCTGCTAATCGTGGTGGATAAGCTGCTCACCGGGTTCGATGCCCCCAGCGCCACCTACCTCTACATCGACAAAACCATGCAGGATCACGGCCTCTTTCAGGCCATCTGCCGGGTCAACCGCCTCGACGGTGACGATAAAGAATACGGCTACGTGGTGGACTACAAAGACCTGTTCAAATCCCTGGAAGGAGCCATCACTGACTACACTAGCGGCGCGTTCGAGAACTTCGACGCCCAAGATGTCGAGGGCCTGCTCAGCGATCGCCTGGAGAAAGGGCGCGATCGCCTCGAAGATATGCGCGAGCAGGTCAAAGCCATCTGCGAGCCCGTGCTGCTACCCCGAGGCACCCGCGAGTACCTGCACTACTTCTGCGCCGAAGATACTGCCGACCAAGAGGCTCTGACCGCCAACGAACCAAAGCGGCTAGCCCTGTATCAGGCCGTCGGAGCACTCCTTCGCGCCTACGCCAACCTCGCCAACGACATGGCCGCAGCGGGTTACTCCCCTGCGGAAATCGCCAATATCCAGGAGGAAGTTCGCCACTTCGAGACTATGCGCCATGAAGTCAAAATTGCTAGCCGCGACTACATCGACATGAAGCAGTACGAACCGGCCATGCGGCGACTGCTCGACAGCTACATCCGCGCCGACCCCAGCGAAACCCTCTCCGACCTGGAAAACTTGGGCTTGATCGAGCTGATTGTGCAGCGAGGGCCAGACGCCGCCACTCAGCAACTTCCCAAGGGCATTCGCGACAACGAGGAAGCCGTCGCCGAAACCATCGAAAACAATATGCGGCGCACCATTGTCGATGAGAGCCCCGTCAACCCCAAATACTACGAGCGCATGTCAGAACTGCTGGATGCCCTCATTGAGCAGCGCCGCCAGCAGGCCCTCAGCTACCAGGAATACTTGGAGCAGGTGAAGCAGTTGGCCCGCCAGGTCAAGCCCCCCGCCGAGGCCGCCCAGGCCAACTACCCCGAGACCATTGATACTGCCGCCAAGCGATCGCTCTACGACAACCTCGGTCAAGACGAAGTCTTAGTCACCCGCATCGACACTGCGGTACGCTACACCAAGAAAGCCGACTGGATTGGCAACAAATTCAAAGAGCGAGAAGTCGCCAACGCCGTGCGTGAAGAATCCGCTGGCTACAATGTTGACCTTACAGAGGTCATGGAGCTGCTAAAAAAACAACGTGAGTACCAGTAACCTCATCAAAGCCCCAGACATCATCATTCGGGACATCCCCGTGCAGGTGGTGCGCAAACCCATCAAGCACCTGCACCTGGGCGTTTATCCACCCGATGGCCAGGTGCGCGTTTCCGCACCGGCACATCTCACTGACGACAACATCCGTCTGGCCGTCATCTCTCGCCTGAGCTGGATTAAGAAGCAACAGGCCACCTTTACGGCCCAGCCTCGCCAATCCGCACGGGAAATGGTCAATGGCGAAAGCCATTATGTGTTCGGCCAGCGCTATCGCCTGGAGGTGATCGAACGCCGGGGTCGCCACGAAGTCCACCTTAAAAACCACTACACGCTACAGCTCTTGGTAAATCCTGACACCACCCAAGCTAACCGTGATCGCGCCCTCAAAGCGTGGTATCGCCAGCAGCTCAAAGACCGCATCCCGGCCCTCCTCGAAAAGTGGGAACCCCTGATCGGCCAGTCAGCCTCCGCCTGGGGCGTCAAAAAAATGAAAACCAAGTGGGGTAGCTGCAACATTCAACAGCGCCGCATCTGGCTCAACCTCGAATTGGCCAAGAAACCCGTCGAGTGCCTGGAGTATGTCCTGGTCCATGAACTCGTCCATTTTTTGGAGAGGACGCACGGCGATCGCTTTCAGGCCCTCATGGATCAGTTTCTTCCCCACTGGCAATTGAGTCGCGACACCCTTAATGGGGCACCCCTCAGTGAGGAAAAGTGGATCTCCGAATAGCTGCCCCACAAGGCAACTACTCCGGCGGGCAAAAGTGGGGAAAGCCGGGTGGGAGAGGGCGATCGCGCCTTTTTCGCCCAGTTCTCAACCGTCACGAGATTTCAGGGGTTTTCAGCAACTGGCACAGTTCCTTTCATCAGCGAATAATCCAGATTCAGTCCAGCAGTTTTCGTCAACTGGCACACTCCCGAAGTGGCAGCTCATCACCTTGCGATCTCGCCAGGGCGTGCAAAGAAATATAGAAGATATTTTCACTGCCCACGATTTGAGGTATCTATTATTCATCATCTGTATTTACAGATACCCAGCAAACCAGACAACCAGCAAACCAGATGACAACCATCTTGACCGTAACTGGCTTCAAGGGTGGTGTAGGGAAATCAACCACCGCCATTCACCTGGCAGCTTATTTAAGCGATCTAGGAGACACCGTCTTAGTTGACGGCGACCCAAACCGAACCGCGCTCAACTGGTCGTCGCGCGGTCATCTCCCTTTCACTGTTGTCGACGAACGCAAGGCGATGAAGGTGATTCAAGGTCGTGACTTTATTGTGATTGACACCCCGGCGCGGCCAGACTCCACGGACCTCAAGGAGCTCGCAGAGGGCTGTGACTTATTGGTGTTACCCACAACTCCTGACGTAGTCTCACTGGAGCCGATGCTAGAAACGGCTAGAGCCTTGGGTGACGCTTCTTATCGAGCGCTGTTGACTATCGTGCCGCCAAAACCGAGTCGAGAAGGAGAAGTCATGCGAGACGACTTGCGGGACAACGGTGTCCCCATCTTCCAGGCCATGATCAGGCGCGCTGCCGGGTTTCAGAAAGCGGCACTGGCAGGCATCCCCATCAAGAACATGACGGGGCGAGATCGCCTAGGTTGGCTGGACTACGAAGCAGCAGGAAGGGAAATCATGGAGATCCTTGGACATGCCTAAATACGGAGACATCATCAAGCAGGCCAAATCTGGCAAACCAGATAGCCAGACAACCAGCCTGCCAGATAGCCAGTCAGCGGAGCTTCATCAAGCCTTAGTAGCAAACCAGGTAGCCAGACAACCAGATAGCCAGGTAGCCAGACAGCCAGATGGGCCGATGAAAAATCTCTGCGTCAAAGTGCCCGAGTCGTGGCGGCGTCACTGGGCCGCCCAGGCAAAGCTAACCGGCCGCACCATGACCGACGTGATGGTAGAAGCACTCACAACAGAGTTTGGCTTGCCAGATAACCAGACACCCAGATAACCAGACATCTGGTTATCTGGGTCGATCGAAAGTCTGTTTTCTAGAAGCACAAGGGAGTGAATCGTGCCAAAGTCGCGTCTGGTTCTAGATGAAGGCAGTTACCGAGACTTGCTCAATGATTTGAAAAACCGCATTCGCTCTGCGCAAGTTCGCGCGGCGGTTGCCGTCAATCAAGAGATGATCTTGCTGTACTGGTACATCGGGCGAGAAATCTTAATTCGGCAACAGCAGCAGGGTTGGGGCAGCAAGGTGATTCAGCGGCTATCCCAGGATTTGAAGCGAGAATTCCCCGATATGAAAGGCTTCTCGTCCACCAATCTCAAATACATGCGATCGTTTGCTGATGCCTGGTCAGACTTTGGAATTGGTCAACAGGTGTTGACCAATTTACCGTGGGGGCAAAACACGGTGCTGCTCAGCAAGTTAGAGGATGCCGAAGAGCGACTATGGTATGCCCACAAAGCGGTCGAGCATGGCTGGAGCCGTAGCGCTCTCACTCGGCAGATTGAAGGCGGGCTATACAAGCAACAACTGGGCGGCGCGAACAACTTTACCCTGACACTGCCCAAAGCCCAGTCTGACCTAGCCCGGCAACTCATCAAAGATCCGTACCATCTGGATTTTTTGTATGCCGACGATAATACCCAGGATCAGGATCTCAAACGCCTGCTGGTGGCCCATATGCGAGAGTTCCTCTTGACTCTCGGCGTCGGTTTCTCCTTTGTCGGTCATCATCACCTCATCAATGTCGGCGGTGAAGATTTCCATCTCGATATGCTGTTCTACCATTTGAAGCTCCGGTGCTTTGTGGTCATTCAGCTAGAGATGGGCAAATTCACTCCAGAACAATCGGGACAGATGAATTTTTACCTATCGGCAGTTGATAGCCAAGAACGGCAAGAGCATGACCAGCCGACGATTGGCATCATTTTGTGTTCGTCCAAGAACCACGTCATTGCGGAGTATGCATTGAGAAATCTGCAAAACCCGATCGCAGTCGCCGAGCATCGCATCCCGAGCGTATTGCCCAGTCCCGAGCAGTTGCAGTCAGAGCTTGCCAGTGTCGTCCAATCACTCGACGAAGCACCGGAAGACGCCCCGTAGACGCCCTTTGGCCTAACGGGTACGCGGCCCCGGCCCCCTAACCCTACCGCATCTGGTTTTCTGGTTTTCTGGCAAACCAGAAAACCAGAAAACCAGATGCGGTATCCCTGTGTAGATTTCAGCCTTAGCGACCAAAATTTCTCCGATGCTATTCGACCTCGCCTTGATGGCCCCAAACTAGCGAGGCTGCGATATCGGGCAAGTTTAGGCTGAAAGCACCTCTGTGCAAGCAAGACAGCGATCATCTTTGATTTGCAGAAATAATGGTTTCATGCATCCGTTCAGAGCTTGAAACCATCATGCTCTCGTTAACAGAGTAGGTCACAAGTATTAAATTACCCCAAAACACAGCTTCGCTAGTTTAGGGCTTAGTTCTGGCAGCAAAAAAATGATCGCTAAGGCTGGAGTTTTTGCGGCGCGACTTACCCATTCCCGTTAGATCATCTCGCCGCGGATGGCTGGGGCTGTGGCGAGCTGTTCGGCCCCAGCCTGCATTGACGTGATATCCGCCTCTGACCAGGGGCGCACTGATTGACAGTGATGGGCCACGAGCAACCCCCAAAGGCCTTGCGGAATTAGCACCGGCACCACTAAATTAGCCCGGACCTGCAGCTCACGCAAAAAGTCGCGATGACAGTCAGCAATGGGTTCAGCTTCGATATCCGCGATCGCCCGCACCCGTCCCGCTAGATAAAGCTCTGCATATTCGTCGTTAAAGCACTCATCAGGGCCGGTTGACCCAAAGATGGAATAGCGAGGGGCACCCAAGGCTTCAAAGGTGACCTGACCTTTCCACTGCCGATAGAAGTAATACAGCACCACCCGATCGACTTGCAGTTGATACTGCAGGTCAGTCGTTACTTGCTCAACCATTGCATCTCGCTCGAGGCTTTGCGCCAGGCGAACGAGGGTGCGGCGCAAACCCGGATCGGCGTCCGAACAGCTATGAGGGTGAGAACTTTCAGGTATTGGCATGGACAAACCGAAGCGAACATCATTACTAACTACGGTCTCGTTCCACTGTAATCGACCAATTGCCAGAGGCGAGGTTTCGCTTAGCGCTGCTTCATATTGTGGGTGAAGCTGCAGTGTCGGTTGGTTGCATCGTTTTGGGGTAAGCGGGCTGGGAGCCAGGGTTAGGGGCTGATCGGGGATAGACAAGAAGTCAGCCTTAAACTGGCGAGGCGGCGATTTATGCCCGATCAAAAGGTCGGGGTGTTTGAGGGGCGGAGCAGCTATTCAGTCAATGCTTCAGTTACCCCATCTAAGGGGAACAAAGGTCGCCGCGGTAGTGGAGAGATCGCGGTGCTAGAGTTGAGCAGACTGAGCTTAGCCGCAAACCCCAGTACGAGCGATTACGATTTCCCGAATGGGCTACTTGCTGGGGGTATGGCGTGTCAGCAGCAGACTATTGATGAGGACAGAATCATGGTTTGGCGCTCCAGCATGATGGCCCTGGGGCTAGCGTTATGGCCATTATCTGAGGTGGCTGCCAGCCCTAATTACAGGAAGGAAATCGCCGCTGCGTCATCGAACCGCGTTGCTGATGTCCGGGACTGGTCTCTAGCCCAAACCCCAACCTCCACCGCTGATCGTGATCAGCTTGAGACCGGTCTGCTCCAGCTTCATCCTGACATTGTCGCGGTGCGGCCCAGCTCCTCAACCTCTTTGTACGAGGACGGCACAGAGTTCACCGCTTGGTCACCCGCCATTACCCTCCGCGCCGGACTATCGATTGAAACGCAGCAAGCGATCGCACTGACGGCGGCCGAGTACGTCATTGACTTCCAGATCGAAAAATCCGGGGCTTTAATTCCTCCCAATCCTGACTATCCGGTCGCTGGCGGGATCGTTCTATTCGTCAAGTTTGAGGACGATAGCTATCCGCAGATCGATTTCATCAGCTTCAGCGTGCTCAGTCGCAGTCCCGCAGTGGTCGAAATTTCCCAGCGCATCTTGACTGAGGACGACTATGCCGAAACCGTCGTTGCTCGGTTTGCTGAAGGGCAGTTTACAGCGATCGCGGCCAATCAACCAAACCTGGCTGAGACAGCCGCCACACTGCTCGATACTGGCTTTGCGCAGCTCTATCAAGAAGCGAATCTTGCCGCCGCCGAAGCCTCATTTGACGTGGCGCGACAACTCTTTCGAGACCGATCTGATGTCAGGGGTGAATACGACGCCCTACGGGGATTAGTCGCGGTTTATGACCAAACGAATCGGATCCCAGCGGGCACTGAACTGTTGCAGCGGCAGGCCGAAATTGCTCAGTCACTGGTTGATCCGTTAAAGCTCCGGGGCGTTGCTGGAGAGCTACAATGTCGCGCGGAATGGGACGCCGCGATCGCCAACTATGGGGCAGCGCTGGATGTTTATCGGCGTAACCGGCCCGATGTCTTTGACCTGCGAGAAGTCCGTAGCGTGCTCGATCAAGATGTGACTACGCTAGTGGGCATGGCTCAAACCCACATTCAAGCGGGGCAACTAGATGAAGCCGAAGGGGTGCTGCGGGAAGCCATCACGCTGCTGGATCAGATTTTCACCGAAGCTCAGCGCCATGACAGCGATAATGATTTCAATGCGGACGCAGATATTCGGAGGTTGACCGAATGGTACAGCGAACCGTTTAGCAGCACGAATCTCTATCAAATGTTGCAGCATGTGCTCATTCGTCAGGGCCGCACCGACGAAGCTCTCGTCGCGATTGAGCAGGGGCGCACTCAAGGTTTAGAGGAGCTGTGGGCGATTAAACAACCTGGAGAACGGCTGCGCCCGCCCAGCCTGGAAGAGATGAGGGCGATCGCCCGGCAGCAAGACGCCACCCTCGTCACCTACAGCTTCGATACCTTCATTGATAACTGCGACGGCAACATCACCCCACCTCAATTGCTCACGTGGGTGATTAAACCGACCGGGGACATCCAGTTTCACCAACAATCAGTCGAATTGTCGGCTTTGCCCAACTCGCCCAACGATGTGCAAAACCTGGTGGAAGATACTCGCCTCGCGCTGGGTGCCCGTGGCATCGACATCATTGCCGCTAATCCAGAAATCAACTTTCGAGGCGGCGATACGGAAATTCCGTATTTGCGATCGCTTCATCAACTTTTGATCGAACCGATCGCTGCCACGCTCAGCCCTGACCCCAGCGATCGCATCATTTTTATCCCCGATTTTGTGCTGTTTATGGTGCCGTTTCCCGCCTTGCAAGCGCCTGATGGCACCTATCTGGTGGAACGGCATACCCCCCTCACGGCCCCCTCCATCCAAGCTCTATCGCTGACGGCGCAATCTCGGCAGCGATCGCTCCCCGCCCGCAGTAATCCGTTAATCGTGGGTAATCCCACTTATCCGCCGATCAATCTCCTTGACCAGCAACTCAATCTTGATCCACTGCCATGGGCTGAACAAGAGGCCCGCCACATCGCTGACTTGTTAGAGACTGAGCCCTTAATCGGGGATGCCGCCACCAAAACCGCGATTTTGCAGCGGTTTTCCGAGGCTAGCGTCATGCACTTTGCCACCCATGGTCTGTTAGAAGGCGTGACCCCCTTTGATCTCCCGGGGGCGATCGCCGTGGCCCAGTCCACCGGCGGCCAAACCGAGTTGATTGACTTGCCCTATAACCAGCGGCAAGTGTCATTCTCCGATTTAGGTCTCATTGACACCAACGAAATTTTGCTCTTTCGGCTGCAGGCCGAATTAGTCGTCCTCAGTGCCTGCAACACCGGCGGCGGCAATCTCACGGGCGATGGTATCAACGGTCTCTCACGCGCCTTCATTGCCTCTGGAGTACCCAGCGTCATTGTGTCCTTATGGTCAGTGCCCGATGCCCCCACCGGTCAGCTCATGACGACCTTTTATGAAGAATGGCTCGGTGGTAGTGACAAAGCCACGGCCCTACGCACGGCGATGCTTGAAACCATGGCCGCTTACCCCGACCCCATTAATTGGGCTGCTTTTACGCTCATTGGCGAAGCCGAGTAGGTGTAGTAGCCTGCAAACGAAATCTTAAGAACCTGCAAACAAGCGATTCAACCGGGATTCAGTAACAATAGGCTGAAAGCTTTATCCGACAATCTCTGTAGGACTTCTCGTTAGGGTCGGAATAGCTGCGCGACGGGCAACCATTCAACGAGAGAATGAGAGTTTCGGCCTCCAATTCATACAAAAAAGCGCTGTGTACTACTCAGTTTCTAACGAAAATCAGTTCAGGATTAGTCCAGATACTGTACTACCCAAATCGCCTGTGACGTAAGGGATTAGGTGGTAACTGGGCCCAAACCGCAGCCTCGCTAGTTTAAGGCCTAGTTGGCTCTTGGAAAGGGATAACGCTAGGGGCAAGGGGCGGAACAGAGTGGAGCCTTGCGAAGCCCTTGCGCCGGGTTCTTCAGGCGTAAAATATCCTCGCCTGCGTTGGCTCATCCCAGCGATCGCGTTTCAGCACGGGGGGCCGGGGGGAACGACCGGGGCCGCCACGACCGCGACGGGCGGCCACCCATCGGTGAAACTCAACCGCGATTCTCCACGGAGGCTTCGCCAACGCTGCCATTAAAAAAGCCCCTGCCGGACAGCAGAGGCTTCGTCATGGTGTGGCGCTGAAGCTAGGCGTTAAAACCCGCGATCGCACCTAAAGACTGTAAGTTGTTCACCCGCTCGTAGCAGGATAGGGGATTCTCTAATCCCTGAGCCTCAGCCAGTTTCCCAATCGTCGTCACGGCGTAGACCATGCCCTGTTGAGCCGCCAGCAGAATCTCATAACAGCGCTCCTGACCGGGGGAGAGCTGACCCACATAATCCGGGTCAACCCAGAGATAGGAACAATCTTCAAGCACGCGATCGCTGTTCTCGACATCCGAGAAAATCAGCTTCATGTCAGCGGTTTCGCGCTCCAGCTCCTCGTCACGAAGCTCGGGATTGTGCCCGTCATCGTGCTCTAGGGCCAGGTTGAAGTTCTCTAAATGGTTGATCTGTTGCATGGTGGCCTATGTGCTGCGTGGGAGTACAAAGCTACTCCCACATCTTAACCCGTTAATCAGTTATCCGAAAATGTTCCACCAGCCCCCCTCTGCTGGCTGCTCACTGCGTTCCTCCGCATCATCATCCTCATTGTCGTGATCCGGCTCTAAGTCCTCATTGGAGTCAACAGCGCGGCCACTCCGCACCCGCAGCTCATCATGGTCGCGCCTGTCCCACCGCCGATCAGCGCGGGCCTCATTGGCCAGGGACTCATCGCGATCGCTTTTGGCCCCTGCCTCCCGTCGCGTCATCCCCTCCACGTCGAGGGCGTCATCATTGGTGGGCGTATTGACCACGATATGAGTGCCGTCGTCGTCACTGATTTCCACCAAACTGCTGTCTTCCGGTTCTTCTTCCGGTCTGAGCCAACCAAAAATCATCGGTACACCTCAAAAATTGCGTAACTGATTGCAATACGATTACTTCTTCTGACGAGCGGCGGCGCGGGCCTTCCGCAGTTGGTAATAGGCCGCGTCTTCCTGCTCGGCCTCAATCTGAAACCGCATGACGCCCCGTTTGGCACCAGCGGCTTGCATCGTGGCGATCTCGGCCTGGTCGAATTCATCCTCAACCTGTGACTGAGACTGAATGAGGGCTTGCAGTTCGGCTAATTGTTCATCGGCGGCAGTCTGTAACTTGCTGCCCTGGTCGCGGAGTAAGGCGA
>NZ_JACSWC010000425.1 GCF_016888165.1 Halomicronema sp. CCY15110
GTGATGGGAAACCGTTTCGCTTCTAACCGCTGAGCAAAGGACTCGGCGATCGTGTCCGCTTCGAGCAGGCTGAGTTGCTGCGCTTCGGGCGGGTCGGCCTCGCCTGCGGTGCATCTCAGGTAGTGCTCCAGAATGGCAAGCTGACGCACATCGCCACGGCCCCACCCACTGCCATCGACTGACGCCGCACCCTCACGCTCACAAATCCAGAGCTTGCGCCCATTCACCCGACCGACATGGACAGGCGTTCCGGTGGCAACGAACTCAGAGAGATGAGCAAATTTCCACTCGTCTGTGCCGCCGAGGAAAATCACCGAGGCCGACTCCGGCACATCTTCCGGGCGATGGCCGTTCTGGACGGCAAAGGCCAGAGGGATGCCCAGGTCGATTAGCTCCGGTTCCCAGCGTTGCCATAGCTTCAGCGTGGCTTTCGGGTCGAACGGCTGATCGGGGACGACCAACCATTTGGGCGGTTTAGGGAATGAGGTCGCTGCCGTTACATGCTGGCGGAATGCCGTCTCATCCCAAAGGCGATTACCTGCGGTGGCGGCAAACTTGCCGTTATCGAGAGCATAGGCAAGATGCGGATAGACGGTGATGGTGCTCCCTGGCGACCAGAGATGGCCCAGCCGTTCGGGGTAGCGGCCCGCCCAATAATGAATCAGCCATTTTTTCCAGTTGGCGGGTAGGACTTGCATTGTGCCCTCCATAAAAAGTTCTCAGCATCAAAGCGAAAGCGAACAAGACTGGAGCTTCACCGAACAAACGCAACCGTTAAATTTCCTCGCCTCTCGATGCGCCCACTCACGATCACCAATGAGCTTGGCGTCCTCCTTCACAGACCAAAGAGGCATCTCCTCGCCAAGCGGAAAATAAACACCTGACAAATACAGATTCGGGTCGTTTAAGGACTGAACCAGGTACGTTTCAGTGGCTGGCGGCGGAATCTCGATACCGGGAAACTCTACAAATCCCTCCAGCCGCAAATCCCAGACCTTGTTTTCTTGCCGATCGCCGAGCACCTGTCCGGTTTGGCGTTGAGCGATCGCCAAGGCGCGGTTATCGGTCTCTTGGAATATTTGGTCTTTAAAGAACAGTACGTATCGCATCGGTTCACCTACTTAAAAGCCGATCTTCTTGCTTGTCATCCGTCAGGTTTGAAGGCTTGGGTTCGAGGAGACCATCGGGAGCATTCTCGATAGGCTGATATTCGCCATCACCAGGGCATAACCCATGAACCTGCGTCAGGCGAGGACTGCTGCCATCCGAACAAATCCCGTCGCTCAAGGGATCGGCCTGCTGCTGTTCATAGGCAGCTTTAACTTCAGGCGATAGCTGCCAATCAGGAATGGCGGCATTAGGGGCCGGAGTACACCCGTAAATCGTGGCGGTCGTGAGTATGGCTAGAACTAGGCGTTGCATGAAATGTTGTCTCCCTACTTGTCGCGGCTCTCTTCTCGGAGTTGGTCTAGCTTGCTCTTGGCATGGTCGATCGCGCCTTGTCGTCGCTTTTGGTCGGTAACTGTGTTTGTCCACGTTCCGCCCAGCCCAGGCGCGTCAAGCTGGCCGCTTTGCGGATCAATGAACGATGCGGCCCTCGCGTCAATAATTTCCTGGGCAGTGGGGTCCGCGCTGGGGAGGCGGTCGATGTATCCCCCCTCGCCCAATGCCGCCAGTGGAGCTTGGTTGTAAAGGTCAAGGCCATTCATCAGCGCGGCTTGGGAGAGGGGGACGCCAAACTTCTCGACGGCCTTGCCCTGTAAAATCTGCTCGGCTTCGCGAATCTGGCCCAGCTGATAAGCGTTGGCGTCTTCCGGCGTCGCACCCTGGTCGCTACTGAAATAGCCCTTATTCGTGCCGCGACCAGGGCAGGTGCCGCGAATCACGCAAGGATCGGCGTGACCTTGATAATCGGCATCGGGCTCCAACGTATGCCAGTCCACGGTGCCCTCTGCGGCCCCAATCGCCTTTTTGATTTCCTCGTCACTGAGCAGTGGCCCGGCTGCTGCCGTCATGGGCGCAACCGGACTGACGCCTGCTTCCCAAAAGGCGATCGCCTGCTCCATGATGGGCTCAGTCTTGGCCCGGTTGGTGCGATCGCCATCGGGTGGGGTGATTTCGACGTGCAGATGCGGCCCGGTACTATTCCCAGTTGACCCCTGCACCATAAAGGCTTGGCCCTTGCGAAGGGTATCGCCCTGGCTCACCCACACTTCCGCCGCATGGGCCACAAAAAACTCGTGCGAATCTTCGCAGTAAAGATCAACAAAATGGCCGTAGCCCCTGGGGTCGTAGCCGACATCGATCACCGTGCCATTACAGGGCGCGGGGACACCCACGTAGTCCGAATCGGTTGCGGGATCGACCAGCGTGAGGTCGTAGCTGCCCGCTGGAGACTCGTCATAGTAGTAGGGTGCGTAGACCGTGAGTGGTTCAAACGGTGCCGCTTCGGTGGCGATCGCCTCGAAGGCAACCTGCTCATTGCCGTAATTGGGATGGAGCACACCATCAATGGCCTGGTTCACCTGGGGCACCAAGATCGTTGAGGCGATCGCCGCTCTGAGCACCCACTTTTTAGGGGGCAGTAGGCTACTCAGATCGAGTCGATGGGTGTGGTAGTGGTATGTGGTTTGCGACATGGCTAAAATCGACCACCCAAAAGACCAAATGAAACGTCAGGAAGCCAGGGGCACAGGCATTGGAGATCGCCAACAGCGCTAATAGCTTGGTGCCCCTGGAAATCGAGTTCCACCGCCGCCGCCAGCGGTAACGCTTTACCAGTTGGCGTCTGCTGTTTTTCACCATTGCGATGCGATACTCTTTCCTTCCTGCAAGCCCTGGTCATAGCCGCCTTTTGCTAGAGCCGCCTCATATCCACGGGCTTTTTCCATCCGCCGCTTCAAGATGGCTTCCGCTTTTCGCAGTTCCGGAATACTCTTACGAGTGAGCGCGATTAAACGATCCGCCAGGATAGTGATGAGTTCATCACCCAGACAGAGAAACGTGGCACAGGCCAGCGGAAATAAGCTGCCCAATAGCGTAATGACTGGATTCAGAAAGCCTGCCAAAAACGGCAAATTTTGCTCCAGGGGAATCGTGAACGCTTGAGCAATGGCGACCCCCATTTCCATGCCGCCATACATATTGGTGCCAAGCAGGTTTGTCCCGATATTCACGATGTAGAGACAGACGGCAGCAAAGACCAGCAGAAAGATACCGATGTATTCGTACCAATCCACTTTGCCATTGCGGTTGAAGTCAAGTTGAAACACTTTTTTGGCATTCCCGGTAAACACACAGGCATTCACCGCCATCTGAACCGCGCCAATCAACACGCTAATACCAAAAGCCAGGTTTTGGTTCTCCATGTAGGTATTGAAAGACTCGTAAGTGAAACGAGCATCCCAGATGATAATGAGCACCGACGCGACATAGAGAAACCGGAAAATAATCAGGCGACGCTTGGCCGCTTTGATGTCCCTCAGTGAAGCATCATGCTCTGCTGCTAGTTGGTTGAGGTAAGCCCTGGCTTCTTCATCATTAGACTGCCTAGAGCGGTTGGGAACAGGTCTAGAATAACTGTCAGACATGGTGATAATTCCTGTTAGTAATTGAGCTGATTTGTGTGAGCGAAAATTAGAAGCACCCAGCGGGGCGGCTGAGTGCGGGGTGGCCCACCCGAGCGGCATCACCCGACGCCACCCGATGCCACCCGACGACCACCCAAGACCGTATATCAAGGCACCCGAGCCACCCGACGACCACCCGACAATCACCCAGCGGGGTGGAGCGGGGTGGGCGCAGGGTGCTCTTACGGAAGTACGAAATACTTGTCATTAGCCTTGGGGATAATCAATCCCTTCATCACAGCAGCGTCACAATATTCGACAAATTGAGAACGCGACCGACCCGTTTCTTTGAAACGATTAGCGGCATGAAAAGCCTCGTAGTTAATCACAGCACCCCGCTTCTCCTCTAGCCAATTCAAGAAAGCCGACAGGCCAGGGTACAACCCCTCCTCAACAAACGTTTCTTGGTGCGAAGCGGGCACCCCAACCGATACCCCTTCGACCACATTGGCTTGCTGAGCCTGGGGTAAATCGGCTGATAATTCTGCGCCTCCCAGGGGTCGCCACTTGTCATCAATGAAGCAAATTCGATCCGCTGCAAAATTTCCTTGCGGCGGCGGAATCGTCACCCCTAAGTTGTTGTTTACCTGGTCAAAGCAAGGATAGGAAAACGTGATGGTTTGACCTTGCCAGTCAACTGCTTTAGCCGGATTTACCGCGACCAGAACCGGGCCTAAGTTTTTGACCGATTTACCCGCATCAGTCATCGAACCCGCGACGATCCCAGGGGCGATTGTCCAGATGGTCTTAAAGCGCTTTACGCCATTCGAGTCCAGCCCGGAAATGATGCCTGCTAGCTTCGTCATGACCGGCTCTAAGAGGGCAGCATACTGATTGGCTTTATTCGTCACGAACTTCCATTCATCGACCACGATGATCGAATCCTTTTTGTCCTTGAGGTAGGCATCAATGAGTGCCAACGAATCTTCGACGGCCTGCTCAGCTTCATCCTCATCGGCAATCAGCAAGTCAGCCTTCACTGAACGCACCGCATGAGCCCAGTAGTGGGCATCTTCATCAACCTCACCGCCGAAATACGCTCCTAAGTTCAGGTGGTAGATGCTCCAACCTTGCTCCGCCAACTGGCGGGTCACGACCGCCACCAGGTTGGTCTTACCGCTGCGCTGACCGCCATAAATGGCGCGAGAAACGGAAGGCGAGCGCAGCAAGATTTCCACGGCAGTCTGGGAGTCTGCCGCTTCCAGTCGGTCGTGGGACGGTACCACCGCTGGTTCATAGCGCTCCGCACTGGGTTCGTTATCCTCAAACGGCTCCCATTCCTGGGCCAGCTCCCGCACCCGGAGCATGAACTTGCTGATGAAGGGATGTCCGGCCCAGAGACCGCCAATGACAGTAACCAGCATCAGAAGGCCGACAAAGCCCCCATCACCAGTCGGGGCGCTGCTTGCTCCTGCGTTGAGTAACTGAGAGGCCCGCTCTCGATTGGCCTGAAACGGGTTATCCCCGGTTGGTGCGGTTGAAGCTGTCGCCACTGGCGCTCCTGGCATCGCTTCCGGGACGGCATTCGCCTCCACCAGCAGGCGGTCTCGCTCAACGGGCGAGATCAGCTCGACGATCGCGCCGTTTTTCACGCATAAGCCTGCTGCTTCTAGCCAGCCATAAGCTTCGCTATCCGGCAAAAAGTCTTCCAGGCCGTACCACTGCATGAACTGACCTCGGCGATCTTTTAGCCCCCACGCCGTCCAGCCCGGTGCATCACTGGGCTGCTGATCCAGCTGGCGACAAGCTGGACGGTAGGCATAAAGATGCTCTAGGCCCGCAGGCGGTTGGCGCTGATCAGGGTGGTAGGTCGCCTCATCCGGCAATTCGACCGCCAGCGCTGGGGCCAGCGGCACGGTTAAGGCTAGGAGGGTGATGGTGTTTTTCCACATAGCCGTTACCCCCGAAACACAATCGTCAGGATGCAGCCCAACACCATGCCAATCAGCACGCTCATCGGGCTCAAGTTGATTTCGATTTGGGTGTTGTTCCACCCCATCTGAGGCTGAATCTCCAGGAATCCCACCAGTTCAGCACTTTCACTTAACGCTGCGGTGCCGTTGGTGGTCTCCGGCAGGGGCGGCAGTTGAGCTTGAGCCCAGCTCGGATCAGCGGGTTCTAACGGTTTTTGTGACATGGTTGTGGATGCTCCTGAAATTAGGGGTCTAGAGATTCCGGCGATTATTCAAGGCTTTGAGAGCCGCCAGCGCCAGCAGGGTGAGGCAGTAGGCCCAGGCGAGGGCGTGAATGATGGGCGCGAGCCAGTTCAGCACCACCAGCCCCGCAGAGATGATCACCGCAGCGGCGAGGCCCTGTCCGGCAATCAGGGCCGGGGAAGCGTCGTAGAGATAGCGCACTAACCCACTCCAGCCGTCCCAGGCATCCAGGGCGCGATACTTGAGGGCCATCCACTTGCGCCAGAGCCAGTGTTTGATGTCAATGCGTTTAATGCGCCAGGAAAGGGGGAGTCGCATGGTGATTGCAGTTCCGGTGATTCAGTTGCGAAAGGAGGATTCGTCCGCGATCGCTTTGATTAACTGCCGTCCGATGTCCAGCAAGGTTTTGCCCTGATAGTCCAATCCGCGATAGCTGGCTTCGTAGATGGAGAGGGCATCATTGCGCTCGATGGCGATGCCAGCCTCGGCAAACAGGGCATTGAGGCCATCGAGCGTGAGCGATCGGTTGTTGTTTTGCTTAGCAGTGCTCGTCATGCTCTCAGCTCTGTAAGTGGTCGTTCAGGCAGTCAATGGCGGTATAAAGGCTAGCGGCAGCAGTCTGCACGTTCGTATCTTGCAGACCCTCAGCAAGGCAATGCTCCAGATAGCCCAGTTCGATCACCAGGCGTTTGGTAATCGCCCGAAGGCGTCGTTGATGGGCCGTTAGGCGAGGGGCTCTAGTGGTCGTCGTTTGCATCGGTTCCAACCTTTGGTAGATGGGGATAAACGGGTCAGGCCAATCAACGCTTTAGCGGCCCTGATTGGGGCTGAAAACAGAGTCAGTCAGGTCGTGCAGTGATTCGTCGGCTTGCTCGCCCAAGAAGCGGGGCGCTGATTCCTCGTGCTCTCGCCGGAATTGGTATTCCGCGATCGCCGCTTCTAGCTCTGTACTGTCGAAAACTTGGGAGACTACGTTCTTGGCAACAATCCAAAAGCATTGGTATTCGCTCAATTCAGGTGTAGGCATAGATCAGTTCTCCGGTTGGGACATAGATAGTGAGATCGCACTCGCAAGACCTAAGCCACAAATCCCTGTGCTCACTATCGTTCTCTCGCTAGCACGGTCTTTCTGGGCTTCACTGCCCGCAACCAGGCCAGCCACGCCAGAGCCGATAATGCCAACAGCGCCACCCGCGATCGCGATTCCGGACAGGGTGGATAGAGTGCGGCGAAGGTTGATTTTGCGAAGATGAATCATGGGTTTTACTTCCGTGGATGGCAGATTGGACAAAGCTTCCGTCCGTTTTTCCGGCGTTTGAGTTGGCGCTCAAGCTGCCGCGCTTATGCTTCCGAGTCGGGCCAGAGCCGCACTACGGCAAACGGGATTTTTCGGGCTCTGGCAACCTCTAGCAGCTTGGGGCCGGGGTTGCTCTGGTGCGTTTTCAGGCGATCTAGCAGGTTGATTGCACTGCCGAGATAGTGCTGGCAGGTGTGTTTGGGGCTGATCAGTCGCTCGAAGTGGAGTAGGTAACAGCCTGCGAGGGATACAACATCGCGGCGATCACAGCTGTGCGTCCGTGTTGCTGGACTAGCGCGTTTCCCACGGCACCGAGGCCGTGTTGTTCAACTAGGGCTTGCAGGGTGGTCTCAAGGTCGAGCGTTTCAGTGGATTGGAGTTCGGGGGTGGTTGTCGTCATGGTTTTGAGGGGTAGACAGCAGGAAGGGGAGAGCGATCGCGAGGGCGATCGCGCCCAGCAGAAGCGGTAGATTTACGAAGCGGTTGTGCTTTGGGCGACGGCTTGGGGCTTTCCCAGGTCTTGCAACAGCTCCATCGACTCTTTCAATTCGGTGGCTTGCTCGCTCTGTTGGTAGGCAATCTCACGAGACTTGCGACGATAATGCTGAGCTTGGGCCTTCAGGTCATCAACCTTTTCCGCAACTTTTTCGTGGGCCTTCTTTGACTGTCTGAGTTTCTGTTGGCGGCGGGCAATATCGGCATTCATGCCTTCAATCAACCGATCTGCATGGTCGATGAATTGATCGACGACAGCCATAGGGTCATCAATATCAATGCAAGTCACCGAGTTGTCCCTGAAATTTTCTAGGGAGTAAGACTGCTGACTGAGGTCAGGAAGAATGAGAGGCGTACTGTGGTTACCAACCTCGACGGAAACAGGCACCGAAACTGCTGCTTCAAAAAGATCAGGAACTTTCGCTTGTGAAGCCCTGTTACGAGGTTCACCTGCATACCGAAGAAGAATGTCGCGTTCCTCGTCATTGAAGTAACGGGTCTTGCCAATGATTTCGCCAACCTCTGCACCTTCGGCTTTTTTGGCCCGTCGCAGCCATTCTTGGACAGCTCTCTTGTTAACTCCATGAGCCGCAGCAATGGAGGCCAAAGTGTGCGGCTTGAGTACGTTTTGCATATGTCTCACCTATGAAAAGCATCAATGTGTTGCATACGTTTCACTTGGAGCTCGTATGAACTAGGAGAAATATAACATATGTTTGTATAGAATCTACAATGTGTTGTATATTTAGTTCAGTTGAGCTTGCGTTTTGCACAAGGGGGTGGATACAACTGCCATGACATGCGAAAATTTGTCATTGCATTCCAGTGATGACGGGATGAGCAAAGACGTCAGAGTTGCCTATCTATATATGGATGAGGTGACTAGAGAGCGATTTAATTTGGCGAGCGATCGTATTGGATGGGCTAACAAGAACTTAGTCCAGCAGTGCGTTGCAGCTTTTTTCAAGAAGAACCGCGAGTACTACATCAACGCGGCAAAACTTGATTACGCTGCTCGCAACATGGCAGAAACGGAATACTACACAGAGCTTAGAGACGGTTCAATAGAAGGGCTGTCTCCCTATCGAGGGGAACGTCCCGATTTTGGAACAGCTCCTTTAGACAGCGTTCCAGATATCCCAACATTGAAGGAGAATAAGCAAACTTATGGTGTTGTAAGGTTTTCAGACTACAACAGCGTCTTATTCAAAGTGGCATTAATCGTAGACCGTGGGGCAATGATCCAAGTTCTGTCAAGGATTGTTAGGCAGCATTTTGACAGCTACTGGGACTTAAATTACGGAGTTCAAATAGCCTTAGACGACGCTAGAAGATTTGAAATAGACGGACAGCCCGATGATTAGGACGGGCTGGTCTCACAGGCTCGAATACAGCCAGCATGTACTCTGCTAGTTGATTAGGAGAAAAATCATGAACGAATCTGCTGTTTACAAGGCGCTATCAGCCATTCTGAACACGCTGGGGACACCTGATACAACATTGCATCAAGAAGCACTCGCGGCTTACCAATCAGATGATGCCGACAAGCTGCGATTACTCGCCGCAACCAATCTGGGGGATCACTTCTGCCGCAGTTTGGGTTACGCCGTCTCTGCGAAAACCAAACCAGGACTACCGACTGTAGCCGTCGTTTTAGCTGAAGCAGCTAGGGCCGCCGCTGACTTTGCGCGAGAAAGAGAGATGCAGAAGTTGAGCAAAGCGATCGCGGACGCTCTCGAATCTCACCCCGATATGGCAACCGCTTAATGTGGCAGATGTGGTGCAGATGTGGTGCAGATGTGGTGCAGATGTGATGCATGCTCACCGCATAGTGTTCAACATATGCACAACACTCTGTAAAACGTATGGTGTTGTTACGAATGACAGACTTGTCCATATCGAATCTACCTGCGTAGGGGCAGCAGACAGAGCAACATCTTGACCGCATGAGCGATCGCATGGAGCAGATGACCGCTGTTTTGCAAGAGGAACGGCTTCAGCAAACAAAAAACTTTAACGAGTTAAGAAACGCGATCGCAGCCATTAACCCAACTGGTAAAACGACAACTCGCTTGCCAATGCCCCCACAGACCGTAAAAAGATGCGGCATCTACAGGAAGCCAATCAGCGCGACCTGATGAGTTTCGAGCCGCAGTCCGAATTGCGTTAGACCGAACGTCTTAAGGACGAACACGATAGCTGATAGGCATTTGACCGATCAGCAAGACGACAAGATTTTGAACCAACAACAATACCTCACCTAGTCATCACCCATACAGCGGGTGAGGCTCCTGTTGTAATGCCAATTTTCGATATCGAGCCCTCAAAGAAGTGGGCTCACTGCTTGATCACCTTACCCACAAGTGAGATTTAACCATGAATATTACCCAGCTAATTTTTCTGCGTCCTAGAGAGACACCGCAGTCTTACAAAGACGAGGGCCATTCTCTCGAAATCGGCCTGATTCCCTTGCAGAATGGTGATACTCGCCGTTGGGACGACGAGGTGTGGCAGGTTGCTCACGTTGAAACTTATTCCCCGTCCATCGCGACCAACAACTGCTTCCAGGTGGCGATGTTGACGCCTGATGGCACCATTACCCAGCCAAATCCGCTACGAGTCGGCGATCAGCGCTTGATGTATCTGTGCATCAGCAGTGAAGACTTTGCTTTGGCTTGGCCCGAGCCTGCCGAATGCTTGCCCGAAATTGGCAGTGAAGCACCTCCGTTTGAAGGTTGGCAGGTGGATCGGATGCAAGAGTTTGAAAGCGATCGCACCGAGGCGCTCTACGATCGCGTCCTCGTTTGTTGGTGTATTCCGATCAGTGCTGAGTCAGATGCAACAGCAGCCTGAGTGCTGAGCTGAAATATCGCCGCGTTCCCTGGCTTCTTGATATGGGCTGATTCTCTTCACCTTCGATCTGCCCTGCTTCATGCGATTGAGTCAACATTTTCCAATGCAATAACCGGAGTCCAACCATGAAGGCGGCTAACGGCACCGCCCAATCATTCAATTTGGGACACCTCCAGTGATAGCCTGTCTTCCATCTCCAGCACTCACAGCTGATCCCCTCGGTCAGCGCCTATGGCACCTTTTCGGTGGTAATCCCTGGGATTTTTAGAAGCGCCAACGCCTGCACCAGGAGATAAACCCCAGTGGCGCACGGTCAAGAACTATCCGTTGCGAGTTCCCCCTCTTCCTCGAAAAGATCCTCTAGAGAAGGGGGTGTGGGAGGAGTTGCGACAATTTTCACAGGTTCCAGCCACACCTGCTGAACCTTTCCTTCCTTATCGAGAAGCTCATGCGGCGATTCAACATAAAGTTCAGGCTCCAAAGGTCATTGGAGCAGGTTCAGCAATTGTTAGCGAGCATTTTCAGGGGCGCGATTGCATCTGGGAACTCCAAGAACATGAGTTGACGACGTACCTGTACCACTTGCAGGTGGCGGCACTGGTTCCCAAACAAGTGTTAGGGAACAAAACAGCTAATTCTTGTCAAGAATATACCCTAACAGTTTTATTGACTGGCTCCCAGGTCTGATTCCGCTTTATCCACCACACGCTGAATCCTTTGTCACGGCCAGATCAGCAGAGGCATCTTCACCGATCGCGATCGTCTTGCCAACTCGTCAAATCATGGCATAGTTCCCGAAGTGTCGCTTGCGATTGAGGGGAGTCACCGCAACTGGTTGTAGAGTCTCCAGGATTTTTGGGGTAACCGGGGGTACGTTGCTCATCGTTCTAGATCTCACACAAGTCACTGAAGTAATTGGTTTGGTAGCTGGTAGCCTATCCTCGCTTTTGCTCGCTACGACCCCCAGCTACCTGCTCTCTGGATCAATTGTGAACCCTGAGGCGGAAGTGAATCTTAGCGGATTGCACACCTGTTCACATTGTCAGCAGAGCTTTTCGCGGGCAGCTAACCTTTGCGCACCATCTCGTTGAGGTCGCAGGCTGAGCCATCACAAAGCGTTAGGGAATAAACTTACTTTTGCTATATCCCTTTATTCCCTAACGCTAACCAGCAAAATCCAAGTCGAGGTCATTCGAGCTATCCTAAACTAAAGAGAGCTGCGTACGCCAAAGGCACAGGTATGATATTACCGTTTCTGGGTAAGAACCCCGACTTTTTATCCGCAGTGGTGTTGGCATTGAGCGATAATATCTTCTGCTCTAGGAAGGCTAACGGACGTTTTTCGTCAGGAGTATTGCCCATCACAAACCTGACTTTGGACGGAATGACTTAGCCGGTGCGGCGTACCCGTCCCAAAGTTTTCATCATTGCGCGCTACCTGAATCGCGCTAAGGAATTTCTCTACTCTGCCAGCTTTTGCTCAACTGCTTTGAATAGTTCATCAAAGTCCGATTCTCTGTGCATTTCCGGCGTAAGGGTATTCATGTCTTTGAGAATGTCGATGAGTCCGGAGATCGTTCCTCGAATCTCGGTGTATAAATCAATGTCATCGCGGAAGCCTTGTAGATTGGCAGCATTTACTGTTCTCATGGCTTCATTCAGTTCATCAATTTGATCTTCCCAATACTGGATATATTTGATGCGCTGAACGGGTTTGTAGATGTTGGCATCACCAAGGACTATCGGGAAAATGCGATCGTAAAATGTACCGTTTTTAGCAATCTGCACCAACTCATACATGCAGTTTTCAGATTTGAGATATTTCTCACTGATCACGGCCACCACACATTTTCCGCGACCAATGCGCTGCATGAACTCTTTAATGCGTCCTTTGAACCCAAGATCTCGCTTGTCGCGTACTAGCGTGATGCCTTTATTCTGGAATGCCTGATCTAGCTGATTGACGATGGCTTCACTGTCGCCACCCCAGGCATAGGAAATGAACACTTCTTTGTTAGATTGAGAAGTCTCGTTTTGGTTATCAATAGGAATATTGGAGCTTTGTGTGGGATTGTCTTCAGCAGATTGCGTCAGGTTCTCCAAGTCAAAACCAAGTCTTCTTGCGACTTCAGCTAGCTGTGGGTTATTTGAATTTTCAGCCAGTGCTCCCCTCATAAGTGATTCGAGTCGCCCTGTTCTTTCAGCCCACCGAATAAGATTAAACACTATCTCAGAGAAATCAGAACCACCTGCAATATTAGGAAGTGCTTCGTTCAACTCGAAACTTACCATTCGAGATAGAGAGCTTTGATCAAATGAGTTTAGTAAAACCTCATAAATCTCGCGTCTTTGACTCTTCGACAGTTGCATAAAATCGTATTCTCCTGGGACTATTTCATTTTCATTTCTTGAAAGTACTTCGTTCAAAGCGTCTTGAATTGTGCCTAGTCCAGGTCCGGTCGTGCTTTCTGCCCAAGTTAGCAATGCATACACTCTGTCACCCTGTGATGCTGATGGTGAGGGAATCAATCCTGCTGGCGGGTTGAGCAGTATCAGCAGGTCGTTAAAGTCTTGGATTGTGAGACTAGTAATTTTACGACTCAGAGCTAAGCGTTCGCGGGGTGTTAAATTCACTTTACTTATTTCAGATAGTGCTTTGACCTGCTCAATCGGTATGCCGTTAATCTCGGTCAACTCGTTACTTCGAAAAAGCGTCTCAATAGTTCGAAATCCACTCTCTCCTCCTTTGAAGGTCAAATAAGTACTGCCATTTTTACAACTTCTATCAACTTCTTCTAAACTGCGATCCTTGGAAAGCTGTCTGATTTGGTCAACGATACTATCAACAAAGCGCCCATGATCGAATGTATTTTCAAGAGTATAGTCAATAACAATTTGCCAATTAATACGCTTTGTACGTCTTCCAGGAAATTTAGGTTTGTTTAATTGGATACGTTCTTCAGAAGAATTTTCGTCTGGAAAGCTTGGTCGAGATCTCATTCGGTCTCTCGACCCGATAGCAGATAAGAGCTGCTTCTTAGCTTCTACTTCTGAACTATCGACTAAATCCACATATATAAGGGTTCTCAGAAAACCCGTAGGTTTACAGTCTTCTACTCTGACGGGAATCAGTTTGCGCTCGTTAGCTTGTAAACTTCCCGAAAATGCTGCCAATATTTCAGGATTAGCGGAAGAGGCCCTAGAGTAAGCTTCAGAAAGGACAACCAAACTCCTCTCGCACTGGATACGTTGCACCTCTTGTAAAAAGTTGCTACCAGGACGAAAACCCTTGATATCAATAAAAACAGAATAACCTTCCTCCTCTAAACACCAAGCTATCCATTTTGCCCAAGGCCGATCGCTTGCAACGTAACTAATGAAAAAGTCTCTAGTAGGAGAGCTTGCAGAATCTGGTTGAGATTGAGCGCTATCACGATTTGAATTACGTACAATCTCTTCTTCGTATACAGCTAAGTCTTCTTGCGTCCAACTGCCAGTCTCATAAGTATTGATTCCCTGCCGTCGGTAGAGTTCTTCGAGCAGTTTTGCATTCTCAACTACTTCAGGATGATTAGCGCCTAGCAATCTCTGACGTATATCCAAAGCTTCTCGATAAAGAGGCCCTGCCTCTTCATAGCGTCCCTGAGTAAAATAAAGAGTCGCTAAATTACTCAGACTCTTGGCGGTATAGCGATTCTCTTCACCAAATAAGCTTCGCCGCATTGCGAGTGCTTCCAGGTATAGAGATTCTGCCTCTTCGTAGCGTCTTTGAGCAAGATAGAGAGTTGCTAAATTGCTAAGGCTTTTGGCAATGTATGGATGTTCATTTCCTAGAAGCCGTTGACGCATCGCTAGCGCTTCTTGGTAAAGCGGCTCCGCTTGGCTGTAACGCTCTTGATCACGGTAAAGAGTCGCTAAACGGTTGAGACTTTCAGCTACATCAGGGCTTTCATCTCCTAAAAGCCGTCGTCGCATTTCTAGCGCTTCTTGGTAAAGCGGCTCTGCATCGCTGTAGTGTTCTTGATTGTGATAAAGGATAGCCAAATCATTAAGGCTTTCAGCTACATCAGGACTCTCACCTTCATATAGTTGCTGCCTTATTAGCAGTGCCTGTTGATAAAGAGGTTCTGCCTCACTATAGCGTTCTTGATCACAATAGAGATTGGCTAAATTGCTGAGACTTTCAGCTACATCAAGATGTTGTTCTCCCCACTGACGTTGACGTATGGCTAGTGCTTGTTGGTAAAGAGGTTCTGCCTCACCATAGCGTTCTTGATCACGATAGAGATTGGCTAAATTACTGAGACTTTCAGTTACGTAAAAATGCTGTTCTCCCCACTGACGTTGACATATGGTTAATGCTTGTTGGTAAAGAGGTTCTGCCTCGCTATAGCGTTCTTGTCTCTGATAAAGATTAGCTAGATTATTTAAAGTAATAACGATGTCGGGGTGGGCATCTTCTAGCAGTCTCTCTTGTAGTTTTAGAGCTTCTTTGTAATACACAATAGCTCCCGCAAGATTACCTTCCGAGACTTGAGATTCTGCTAGTTCATTATTGTGATCGATTTGACGAAGCACTTCCTCATCATAAGCAAGATCAAAATCAGAGAATCTTTCTTCCTCGGGCGTTTTTGTCTCCAGAATCATGCGTTGCTGTTTCTCTATCCCTTGCCGCATAATCACATACCATTCCCGCTCCACCCCTTTCCCCTTTGCAGCCTCAGCTTCAGCATGTTCCAACCATTCCGAAGCCTGATTAGGTGCGAGAAATGTCAGTGCCGTTAGCTGCTGAGCCCGTTCAAGGCCAACCCGGTTTTCCCAACCAGAATGGTGAACGGTATATTGCCAAAGCAAAGTCGCAATTTCATTGACACGGTCAGTATTTTTGTAGGTCTTAACCAGGTCCTCTAACAAACAGTTGCGTACCGCAGGCTCTATTTCATACAGCCCTTCGTCAACCTTTTCACAGAGCGACGATACTAAAAAGTCAAACTCTATCCAGTACGGGAGTGGTTGCCAGTTACCATTGTTTTCTTCAGGCGGATCAAGGAAGAAGTTGATGCGGATGAGATGCAACAGTTCAGGCGTCAGGGCTACAGGCAGTGCAGCATGTTGAGCCAACCGCATGGCATTATCGCCATAGTCACTAAACTGAAGGCGATATTCTGCCAGCTTTCTTGCGGCTCTTTCTCTTTGCTCAGTTTCAGTCATAGTGGCTTCTCCACAGTGTATGGCTGTCCTCGCAAAACGTTTACCGCTTGGTGCAACCCTCTACGATTGAGTGAAAACATAGGGATATGGCGAGACAAGGCAGTCGCCGTACTCTTAGTCTTACTGCCATCCCAGTGATTTTTAGGTAAAGGGTTTAACCAAACGTACCGTGTTGTATGAGCCCGAAGCGCCTTAAAGAAGGCAATTGTATTCAAGAGTCGCTCGGCGTTGAATTGTTTTCTAGCGGCCCCTGCATCGCTCAATATTACGACCGAAGCATCATTTGCATGGTTTTTGAGAACTGCTTCAAGTGAGATTAAGTTGTAAAGCTCAGGGTCGAGATAGAGATCTCCTTCGGTTACGGGTTTAATTTCCGGCAAAACGGGATCAAGCGGAGGGAAAAAAATATCTTCGAGTGCGTCAGATTCTAAAACAGAATCATCAGCCCCTTCGGCAGGCGAATTTTGAAAATAGAAAACAGGTAACTCCTCGAAACGTCCTGCCTCCTGCATGGCAGTGCAAACTTCGTCACAGAAACCATGAAACGGTGTCATAGAACCTTTTCTATCAATGAGGAGGAGAACCTTCGCGATATTGCGTCGCCGTGGACGCATCACAAGTGACGAGGCGACACCAACCCTGCTGCATTTTTCAATGGTGCCTTCAATGTCTAGCTCAATAGGCGGTCCAGTACGGGTGGGTCTTCTCAGACGACGCCAAGCTTGTGCGACCTCTCGATAAGTCACTGGATACTGAGGCTCTAACACGAAAGGACGCTCAGCGACCTTTACGTCTTTGAGCGAAATTGGTGGCAGACCTCCTCTAGAGTGAGCCTGGGGCAGTTCTGACTCAGTTTTGTTATGGTCAGATTCATCATCTTCTTCAAGATCAAGAAGGCTTGTCGAATCAGGCTCATCTTTTGAACTAGATAAATTATTAGCTTTCACATCCCTCTCAAGCTCCCAAGCTTCCTCAACGGGAGCCAGTTGGTCGAATAGGACAAAGAGCGTTTCTTGTTCCCGATAGGATTTCGCCCACAACTTAGCACACAGTTCCTTCAGCGCTTGTTGAGACGACCATCCAAATCCTGCATTGAGTGCTAATAAAAGCGCTTCGTAATCTTGAGGGCCAACGACAAACCCTCTACGACGTAATCGCAGAAAAAGCTCCCACAGAAAACTAGGTAGAGGGGATGACTGGCTCATGACTTGCTAAACGCCTCAACCACTCGCTTGCGATCGCTTTCATCTTTGATTAATGCCCCTAGCTTAGGCAGTTCCTCTAATTTTTCCACTGGGGCATTAACGGCTTCTAGATAGCCAACCCAGTCCAAGAGTTCGCTAAGACCTGGGCGTTTTGTAAGATCTAAATCACGAATCTTGAGAATGATCTCAGTCGCCTTTTCACTCAATGGCTGATTACGAATATTCTGCGTGGCTAGTATCTTTTGTAAGAGAGCTTGTGACTGAGGAAACTCAATATAGTGGAAAATGCATCGGCGTAGAAAGGCTGCTGGTAGTGCTTTTTCCTCATTATGAGTAACAAACACAATGGGTCTTAGCTCTGGTTTATCACCAACAGCAAAATGCATTTCGGATGCTTCGGTGACGCGAAACTCAAGACGATCCAATTCCCAAAGTAAATCATTTGGGAAATCAATATCGGCTTTGTCAATTTCATCAATTAAAACAACCGAGCGCCTGCCAAGCTGAGCCCGCTTGATTGCTCTTCCCAAAGGTCCTAAGTCTATATAATTTTTTATATCTCGCGTTCTCTGCCTCTCTTCAGGAGGAAGCTGTGCATCGTAAAGACGATTAACAGCATCATAGGTATACAGCAAGTCTTGAGCGCGACTAGTAGACTTGACGTAACTCTCTTCTAACGGGAGACCTAGCGTATACGCAACTGCATAAGCCAAACGGGTTTTACCGCATCCGGGTTCGCCTTGCAGCAGTAAAGGGCGGCCTAGAGCGATCGCCAAATCGACAGCTTCTTTTAGCCCCTCATCAGGCAAATAAAATTCTTTGAAAACTTTTTTCTGCTTAGGTTGTGATTCAGCATCTAGCTCTGCTTCAGGATCTTCAATCCATTGAAATTCCGGCAACTTGTCATATTCCTCAACAAGCGTAGAAAAGTTAACAGAGGTATCAATATCACGTCTTGTCATGCGCTTACCCTATATCTGAGTTCATCAATAAAATCATCTTTATCACTAGGACCTTGCCCCAATAATTGAATGGTTGTTTCCAAAAAACGATATACAATATCGATTTTTAGATCCTCATCGCTTGGATGCATGCATTTCTCCTTCATACAATCCATCCAAACATCTTCCCAAAAGAATTCTCCCCAATTAGAACTACTTTTTATAGGGGCAATCCAATTCCAAATATGATCTCTATTAAACTCAGGAGATGGAAATCTCAGTGAACTATCTGGAAAAATAGGTTTGTTCTCCCCATTCATGAAGATAACTAGACGGCTTTCAAAATTAAAGTCCTCAAATTCCCTATCCAAGGCCTGCCAAAACCTGTTGGCATATTCAGCATTTTCTAGGTTCGAACTAATTCGGATACAATAAATAACGTCTCTTTTCTTGGAAAGATGGCCTTTACACTCTCTTTGAATCACCTTTGCAATGTCATCCGCACTGAGTATTGGATCTAATTTCTTGGCATTAATCTTTTTGGATTTTCCTCGATCCTTATTCATGGAATCGAGTCTTTGCCTTAATCGTTCACAAAACGCAAGTCGAAATTCTTCACTATTGCAGGGTATAGCGATGCCAATGAGTCCAGTATTGAATTCACTTTTTAGTAATTTTTGTTTTACATCATCCATCAAGCCAATAAGATCAAAGTCTCCAACTTTCGGAAACTGATAAGTCCCTTCTCTGAAAGTAGAGGCTGATTCCTTCTCAAGCTCTTCGGATTGGAACTGGAGATGCAGTTCATAAAAACTTTTAATTTTAGAGTTGTTCGAGTTTTTTTCATAGACGCTGCAGATAAGAGTTTCAAGAAGGCCATTCTTCTCACAATGAACGACTAAATCGAAAACTGTATCGGAAAAATTTTTTCCACCAGCTTTTTCTTCGAGAGAGAAGCCAAGCCCAAAATAAGCTATTTGTCTTAAATCTCCTTCTGAACAACCATCCAATATTGCTTCATAAAGTTCTTTAAGTTGATCAAAGCGAAGTTTCATTCCTTAACAACCAACATCACTGGGCTCGTATACTCGTATAAGAATCTACCCCTTGATAGCAGATTTTTCCGAACGAGGCTACTTGATGAGCAACTCCTTCCAAATCATGGCCTATCAGCAGCAATTCAGAAGGAGGACTGCTTAAGGTGCTTAACCTAACTGTCGATCGCGCCTTAACAGACTAAATACCTCTCCTTGCTCGGGCGTAATCAAAATCCCTGACTCCGGTATCGTGATTACCTGACTCCACGTCGCCTGCTCCGCATACTGGAGCTTATGCAACGTATGAATCACCGATGCTCCTAAAGGGAGCGGCTTCGCCTACGCCCCCTCCGGTGAACCAATCACCAAATGTGACAACCGCTCTTGCTCCGGCTGGGATATTCCGCTTAGTGGAAGCTTTCAGATGGGTTCTAGGCCCCGTGTACGCAACGGTTAATCGCTTGATCAATTAGGCAGACAAGTGAAAAAGATGCTTAAAAACGTTTCAGAGGGGCACACTTGTTGAGATCAAGTTTTTTAACGTCCTTGATAATCTTCACGCATGCTTGGCACCACATATCACTTAAAACTCCCAGGTGTGGTCCAAGTCATCCAAAGCCGATTCAACCTTTGTCAGGTCAGCTAAATCCTTGAACGGGCTGCTTTTAGCCATCTCCACGATACTGGCCAACACTACTGCTAGCTGGTCATTATCCCCAGTGGCGATCGCTTGGTCCGCCAGGGTGAAAAATTCCCTGAAGATTTCAGCCCGTTCATTGAACGCCAGATCGAGGAACTGCATCATGACATCCCGCCGCTGCTCGATAGTCGCCAGAGCAGCCTTCTCCCAGGCGTCAATCTCTCGCCGTTTGGTTCGCTCCTCCTGCGCTACCCGCTGATATTCCGTATAGGCATCCACTAACTGATTGAAGCAAACTGATGGGTTCAGCTGAGGGACAAACTTATTCGCGCTATGGATGAGACGATAGGTCATTCCTTATCCTCGCTGGTCGTGTCATTGTGGTCTGCTTTCCCGCTCCAAGACCGATATTGCGCCTGAATATCGATGGAACCTGGATTTAACTGACCTTCCGCATCCAGAATCGGTGTCTGAGTGATATCAGCGATCGCTTTAACCAGCAGCGCTACCCGCTGAAACAACTGGGCATCCCGTTTCCGGTCAAATGGCTGTGATTCCAGCGTCTGCAATCCTTCTATGGCGTGACCATTGAGTGTGTCCAGAATTTCCCATAGCTCAGTAATGCGGCGTTCTACCTGGTTAGCAAACGCTTGCGCCGCTTCCATTTGGGCGATCGCAGCTTTAACCTTTGCCTTATACTTCCGGGCTTTAGTCAGGGCCTTTTCCCCTTCATTACCCAGAACGAAGCCGCCAATTGCGATCGCGGGTCCTATCGTAATACCTCCCAGTACCATCGACCCCAGCGCCATACCGCCGCCACTCACCGCCAAGGAACCACCTCCAAACCAGGCCAGGATGGCATTGGTGGCCGCCGCTCCGCTGAGGGACGAAATAGCCGTTCCCGTACTGGCGACTCCTACTGTAGTCGCCAGGGTCATCGCCCCGCCATAGCCCGCCGCCGATGCCGCGATCGCCGACACTCCGCCCTTGAAATACTGCTCTGCCTTAATCGCCGCAGACTTGTATTGCTTGAGCTGCCGTGCCGAGACCTCTAAACCTTCAAGGAATTCCTTATCCGACATGGCCGCCTGCCGCCCGGTGGACTCAATGAAGTTTACAAAGCGGCCCACGGTGTCCTGCAAAATGCTGAGCTGAAATTCACCGTAGTCTTTCGCCCGTAAATTAACGTCATCCCAACGCTGTTCTAAGGCTCTAACGGCAGCTTCGTGGCGTTTTTTAGCGCGTTTAGCCTTGCCCTCCGCCTTCTTCATCTTTGACACGCCATCAACCCCGGCGGCTGCTCCATAAGCAGCCGAACCGAGTGCGATCGCGCCCAGCACCAGCGGAATCATAACAGTCCCTCTCCAGCAAAGAAAAACAAAACCAGCAGAATTACCTGATGGCCTGGCAGGTGTAGCTATTGCTCTGTGATAGCTCATGGAAGCAGCAGATTAGGAGCCGTTTTTTCAAATCTCGTTAAAGCTTTACCAGGATTGCTGTCCGCTTCATCAAAAGACGAGCATCCTTAAAGGGTGATCTCTTGGCAAGTTGCTACGCCATGGCCATCAATAACAACGAACTGGAAGCCAAGGTCAATGCCATCCTGCAGAGTCTAGACTCTACGAGCCAGTTCTACGGCAAGCTGCTTAACTGGCAAGGGGCGGATAGCTTCTGGCATTACGGCATCGGTCTATCAGATACCCACATCTTCGACACGGGTCGGGGATGGCAACCCTTTGAGCGCCACTACGTAGACGCGAAATTTGTTCTCGGCATTGACGATATTACTTACCCGCCTGACAAAACCATCAAGCGTCTGATTCATGCCCTCAGATGCTTTAAGAACTGGGAATACGGTTTATTGGGATGGAACTGCGAACACCTGGGCCGTCTTGCGGCAACAAATCAGCCGATGTCCTACGAGGTCAAGCGGCAGCCCTGGCCCATTCCGCAGCTGAATCATGATGGTTGGCATCCCACAGCAGAACGTGACTTGAGGGATTATCTCCTACGACATGCACCTGAGTTGGTTTAGATGGATGGCTCGGGCAAATGAAGGAATAGGCATTATTCACCTGTCACACTGCTCTTCTGCGCCTTCCTACTCTGGGTGTTGATAGGTTTCTTGATTGCTTTCTTACAACAAAGTCAAACCAGGATATGGCTCGAACTACCAGGCAGATACTGATGCGTTCTAGGTGATCTGACAAGGATGTGGCCGTAGGAGGGCTGTAGCAGCGTAACGGAGGGTGGAAGGCAGGTTGGGTGTTGGTGTTGACGTGCGATCTCCGGTCGCGTTTTGTGGAGCGGATTGAAGGGACGTTGAAGAAGGCGAGAGAACCTAAAATTCAATTGGTTAAATTCTTAAAGACCTTCCGTATTTGTCAAAAATAGTGCGAATAAGTCAATGGGACATCAGTGAAAATGAGGGCAACTAAATAGAATGCGTACTTTAGCAATCATAGGAATAGTTGCTACCCTCCTTCTCCTGGTACTTCAGGTAGGCTGGATAGGAATCTTGTATGGATTGTTCTTAGTTGGACTGACAGGATTAGCTGTTCAACCTTCACCTCGAACAGATACACCTCCCAGCGATACATTCCTCAAAAAGGTGGTAGCCATACTCGATCAGGTTCCAGGAATTACGGCTGCAAACACCCGAGACTTTCAAAAAGCGCTGCCTGTTATGACACTGAGAGATGGGACAACTGTGAAAACCTGGAAAAATCCAGCAGGTGTGGACCACATTTTTCTGGTGAATAGCGATAATCAGATAATTTATGGTGCCTATGTCGGCTGGATTCATAGCCAAGGTTTACAAAAGGCAATTGCGAAAATCCGACGAGATTTTTCTTAAAAAGCAAAAAATCAATCAGAATTCGTCAGAATATGAGCTTATTTAAAGTCATAAAAAGCCTGAGTGGGAAGCAGATTTATTCAATTGCCGACACTTTAGACGTAGATTATACTGCCTTAAACACGCTCACAGACATTAGTAAAAAGATTAGAATCAAGCTGTCCGACTTTTATCGATCTTGTAAGGGCGAAGAAGCCGGAGGCTCATTTAGAATTGTTGCTCTTTGGAGAGATCAGACTTATCAAATCATTAAGAAAAAGAAAGTACCTGTCGAACTGAGGGAAAAAAAGCAGGCTATCTTAGATGAGCTCAGTAGGCTTATTTCAAAAGAAAGTTTAGATGATGACAATAGAATTGAAGACCTAGTTCGAGACATTTTATTTTTACTATGGAAAAGCTCTAAGCCACAAGAACAAGAGAGATTTGTTAGAGCCATTCGTGAAGAATTGGAAATACACAGTATTAATTTAACTAGCGAGGAAATCAAGAATATTCTTGCTGGGTTACTACTCGGAAGTGTAGGAAGTGCTATCCCGTTCGCCATACCAATCATTTCGAGGGTTATGCTACAACGGCTCACTCAGGGACTATTCGCTTGGGTTTTTGTTTCTTTATTGGGGCAACGTGCGATTCAGATGGCAGCTTTAAGTACTTTTGCTGGTCCCGTCGGATGGGCTATCTCTGGGGGAATATTTGGCGTTGGAGTCATATCTTCTGGCATCAAATACACACAGCAAAGAAAAGAGGCAGAATTTATCCAGGCTATCTTCTTAATCTATGCATATCGATATCAAAACAGATTTATCTAGAGAAGGAGAATTAAAATGAGTAATCAATTTATTGTCGAGCTACCTAAACATTTAGAAACTGCCTATAAAGCAGGTGAAATCATCATAACTGGAGGAGTTGCAAGATGCGCAGATGGAGGACAAATTGCAGCACATCTAGAACAAGTTGCTCCTTTTGCTATGAATTTTGCAGGGAGCAGTCATCCTGCTTTTATGATAGCCAGCACTAGCTTCCAAGCAGCTGATCTAGTCAAAGGACTGAAGGATACCGCTAAGCTTAATCAAATTATCACCCTAACTCAGCAAATCAAAAGGCTATCTACAGTCAATCTTGCGGTTTCTGGTGTCACTCTCGGTGTATCAATAATTGGCTTTGCTATCGTTGTCCACCAAATTAATCAAGCTAATCAAAAACTAGACCAGCTTAATTCTAGGATTCACTCTGTTGACTTAAAAATATCAGACCTTATTAAAAATGAAACAGGCAAATTAATCGCTGACGTCAAACTCCATACGAAGCATTGCATCACCTTGATCCATCAGCTTGAAGATATTGGCTGGAGCGATCATCTTGATATTGAAATAGCTAAACAGCTAAATCATGCTGAAACTTTAATAGAGAGAATTATCAACACAAAGATTAACAAAAACTCAATTGGGATCAGCCTAGAGCTATGTCAGCACTTATACCATAGTTATGCTGGTCTTCTGAAAGCTTATCTTACCAGCAGATATTTGCATCAAAGGAGTTTAGACTATCCGGCAATGAGACTAAAAACCCTATATAATTTTTCTTCTCAGCTAACATCGTCCGAAATACTAGACGAATTGTATGAAGAGTTCCTTTTGAATAATGAAAGAAGATTTTCCGGGACAGAACTTGACTATATACTGAGTTTCTACAAATATGGTTGCCAAAATACGGCTAAGAATGTTGAAAATCAATGCGAAATCTTAAATACTGTTCCCTTAGACCGATTTCTTGAGTGGAGACAAAACATCGGACAAAGTGAATCCCCTTTGATTTGGCTAGAGCATTCAAGAAAATAGACATCTAATTTGTAGTATTTCCCTTGCCTCTTCTGGTTTTCACATAGCTTGTGAAAGCAGATTTGACGACAGAAGACGTTAGCTTCAAAAGCTGACGTCGATCATCTTCAGCACCTACTGGCTTTGGCAATGGATCTTGTCTATTGCTCATCGAATTTGCGATCCATGCCCCAGTCAAAAGTACACCTATAGTGATTAAAACAATTCCAGCAACGTTACTCCATGTTGCTGCCAAGGTTAATTCAAACACTAATACAATTAATCCTGCCCATCCTCTGCCGGTATAGTTGTCATTTAGGGTACTGAGTGACAAGGCATTTGGAAATGTTAGCTCCAAAGCGCCAAGCCCCATAAAAAGTATTATCAGAATAGGAAAACACATAAGTTAACTTGCCATTTTAAATCGTTGTTTTTTTGAAAGTAGCTGTCTTTCCAAAGCTCAAGTCCTTATCCTTCAGCTGGAGCATGCCGAATTATGGAAACATAAACCACTGCTAGCGTGAGACGTTGCCAGTTAGGCTGATTAGCCATAAAAGCCACCCCGCCAAAGAGCGCCAGCCAGCCAACTGGGCCGATGGCCAAAGCAATCACCTGGCTCATCCCCATATAAGCTGCGAAGGGCAAGGTAATACCAAGCGTGCTGGTCAGTCCTCCCAGCACTGTGCTCGCCATGAGATATACTCCAAATCCGCTGGCCTTAGCGGCGGCCATTGCTCCACCCGTGAGTAGCAATCCTTCTAAACTAGGATCATCATTGTTGCGCTCCATTTCCAAAACAAGCCATTCTTGCTGCTCTGGAGAGAGCTGGTCGAACATGTCCTGAAACACCTTCGCGACCACAGCTGTTTCAATTTCGTCGGTGCTTAGATGCTTCCAACGTCGCCCATTGAGAAGCGCAAGCCAGTCGATACCGATATGATCAGCAACATCAGTAACAACCTGCTTCCAGGATTCATCCCAAAACAGCTGCCCAATGCTACCGGCTCTGAGATAGCGAATATGGTTGCAAAGAGTGTCAGGATCACTGCCAAAGCCTGAGTCAGTGAGTTCACCCAGGTTATGGCGCTGCTCACGGGTAGCACTTTTGACAATTTTTCTAAATTCACGCAGTGCCATAACAGAAAGGAACAGGAATACAGCTCTGTTCTGGCATGCCCAATCTTCGTGTGCTGTGACTTTGCAGGGAAATTATTTGAATCTTTATATGGGAGCTTTAACACCACTCACGACAAGAGCAGACTTCAGTTAGGCTGCCTGCCAAACCAACATCGATCTGTTACAGAAGAAGCGCGGTTGCTTGGTATGACGATGGCAAAGGCGATTGTAGTGTTGGTGTTGACATGAGATCGAGAAGCTGGCCCATAAAGCCTTGAAACGTAAAAATTCCCGACTTCGATGGCTCACAAAATACGCCAACGACCTTACCGATGAGCAGGTGCAAGATGCCTTGGGCTGTGTAAAAGGTTTCACCACGCGCCTGAATTTGCTGCCCAACGGAAGGAGCATTGCAATGGAAACTAACCGTTTCTCGCGCTGAGCGGCATCACGTTTTACGAGGTAGTAGACCTGGTGGGCGAGGATTTTTGTCGGACTTCTAGAGCGACCGCCCTCAACCCACCACATTGTTGCTATTGAAGAAATATGAGTAGGTTCAGTATGAAGGTTAGGCTTCCTGGCATTGATCCAATTAGGGCAAGGGGCAATCTTAATGAAACACGCTCAAGTCAAGCACTTTGTCTCTCCACTCAGGATGCTCTTTTGTGATGACATCTAAATTTTTTGGCGTCCAAACCGAGCGCTTTTTAAGCGTATTACATTTTTGGCAAGCAATTACAAGGTTAAAATCCCTTGCAACACCGCCAATTGCTGCGGGTATTACATGTTCTACGATGTACTCATAAGCATTTGTATCACTACAATATTGACATTCTTTGCCATCCCTCTCAAAAATCCGCTTACGCATTGCTGCTGATTGGAAAGGTGTTTCCTTTGTTTTCGGCCTTCGAATAGCAACGATATCGGCGTATATTGCACTAATACTGCAACCATATTGCTCTGCAAGCTCTTTCTTGAGTTTCGGCGTCATTGTGACATCTTGCTCGATCAATCGTCTGACATGAGCTTGGGGTTCATTAATGTTGGGATGTGCCACTTAATTATTCCCAATCATCAACCGCAGATAGTCTCTGCATCGTACCCAAACAGCTCATGATGGTCAACCGTTAAAGCTATACTACATACACTTTGAGGAGGGCTCTAAAGGATAGAAACGTCACTAAGATGTCTGTAGTTATGTCCTCTGTTATCGGGCTGTATGGAAGGGAAACCGCTTTGCTTCGAGAAAATCAACTCTGACCAATTTTCAAGGCTTCTATTGGAAATCCAATGTTCAAATTCATGTAGAGAATAAACAACTGGCGGCATGTTCAACCTCATACGAGAGCAATAATCAGTTTGCTTCACCATTTCTTCGAATACAGTAGATGCAGCAATACTGTCATAAAATGTGAGAATAAGAGGAATTACTGGCTTATCGTCAAGACTGAGAGCTTCCACTGTTATTCCAATTTGCTCAAATGCAGAATGAATGCGGCACCAGACATCTGCGAGCTTATCAGCTTGAAAATACGCACTCGTGTCAGCAGACATGAGACTACTTTTGCACTCTATTAGAATGTATGCATTCTCAGTTCTGATGAGAAAATCAGCTCGTTTATCTTTGCTGGAGCTAGGATTTTTAACTTCAGGAATTTTCTCAAAAGAGTTAAGGCAAGTAAGAGGAAACAATACCGTTTCAAGATAATCTTCAAAAGCATGGCTTAATAGCTGCCCTAGTTTTTTCCCGTTACCATATTTAATAGCAAGACTCCTTACTCCATTCCAAGATGATTCAGTCAAAGAAAAAGGATCTGGCAAACAAAACTCTCCATCTCTTAATTCCACAAAAGGAATTTCCAAAAAGTGATTATAGAAAAGAGGGCGATAGTATTCAGGGATGCTATTTAGATCATCGTTGATTCTTCCACGAAATGATGGAGTGACCTGTGATGAGAAAACCGCACTATTTTGGCTAATGAAAATTTTCAAGTTCTCTTGAGTAATCCCTGATTCCTGAAGTTGATCATCCATACTAGGCAGACTAGAAAACTCACAGAACCCTTTTCTTCTAGAAAACCATCCAAACAAGGCTAAGCATGCTAAAAATTGTTTAAAGTATTCTGGTGGGTTCAATCCCACACTATTCGAGAAGTTCTTTGAAAAATCATTTTCAGAACGTCTATCCATTAATTCGACAAGCTTAATTGTTCGACGTATACGAGAGGCAGGATGTCCAAATCCTGCATTTTGAAAAGCACCCATACGCTGCACGAACAAGCCAGCTGTATGGGCAGTAATTACTTTCGAATCCAATATAGAACTTAACTTTAAAGACCAGTTTCGAACAATATGGCTATGATCTGATTCCCAGTTCTGGATGGAGTTCAATAGAAGCTCAATTTCCCTTTTAAGGATCTGCTTGTCTGCGATAGTATGTCCGTCCCAGTTATGATAAGCGTTTATCAATTCATCAAAAATTTGAACACTAATATTCTTCTGCCTATGAGGATTACCAGCGCTTGCTAGTAGCATAAGCCGCACAGCATAGTTACGCTCAGCATTGCCAAGCACCCAGTCTCGAGAATTTGAATATTTAGTTGTCCACTTTTGCCAACATATATTGGTCCCAATTTCTAGGACGGATGTTGAGTTATAGCGGCGAATAAACTCACGAAGCTCGGAGAAACTTTTAAAGTCCATCTGTATCGTTTTAGTTTATTAGACTTTTACACAAAATTTCAGCAGAAAATTAGTAGAGAGCACTGGTTTCTTCGGTTACATTTCTTTCAATTTATAAATTTTGAATTAGAAACCAGGGTTCTGAGCAAGCACGATAGATCGCGGTCTTCCATCAATTTTCAGCCAAGACTTCATCGCATTTTATCTGAGGGAGAGATCGCTCCTGCATCAACAAATTAACAAATACAATTGTACTGAGCGATCTCTTTCCGCCCTGCGACACAGCAGTGTAAACACACCTGACGAAAAAGGCAAAATCCTGGTGGAACGCTTTTATGGCAAGGATTCCAGCTATTTTTCCCTATTCAGAAGTTTGTAAAAACTGAATGATCGATACCTAAACCGGAATCTTGGTGCAGTATTTAGAAACTAGGGCGGGGAAAAATGAAGCAAGCACAAACGCTGAGATAAGGGACAACCAGGCTGGATTGGGAGCAGGTCACTTTCTACGTAGAAAAATACCGTTCAGGAGTGAGGTCATCATTCAGGTAGGCACAGCGATGCGCCAACACTTGTGGCACCCGCTCAGGCTTCCAGGAAGCCCCGGCCAGTTTCGTGCGCTGGCTAATCTGCTTGACCAAGGACTCGACATCTCCCGAACCAATGGTCCAGCCTTCTTCCTGGTAATAACGATAGTTCGGCAGGCGCTCTCGATGCCGTTGCAAGTCATTACAGAACCGTCTGGCGCTCTCCGAGCCCTCTGCTTCTAACAACGCCATGGCCGCTTCCACCTGACCTTGCCACCAATGACTGCGGACCGTTGCTAAGATCTCACTCGTCGCTGAAACGCCATGTAAATTCTCCATCAAGTGATACCAATCTAAGATCTCGTGCCGCTGATGCTCAGTGCCAATCTGAGCATAGAGCCCCCAAACCCCCTCATGACCATCACCTAGACAATCAACGGTGGCGGCTAACGGCAATCCGTTGGCCCACGCCAAGAGGCTTTCGTTGTCTTTGAACCACGCCGTGCCTTGCGCTTCTAGGCCCAGATTCAAGGCTTTGTATTCGCGCCACTCAGAGGCTTCTCCCTCCGGTGTCCGGAGACGAATCATGCCCCCATCTAGACTCATCTGCTCGATGGGCGCTTCCGGGACGGGCACCGGGAACGACTGTCGATGCACTAATCGTTGTGGTGTCTTCGCACTCACCCGCCGACCGGTCTGCATTTCGACTTCTACTTGGGCCTTTTGGTAAGACACCACGGCGCTTTGGCGCAAACAGCACAGTTCCAGGTAAGGGCTGAGGCGGCTGTGAGCACTCACTTCTAACCGCTCAGCTTGGACACTCGTTAACCGCAACGTCCCGAGAATACTCTTCAACTGGCGAGGGTATCCCTCGTCTGTAGCCGTGACGGTTTGGCAAAAAACTCCCCAATCACAGGCGTGACATGTGCTTGCACTTGTGCTCGTACCGTCGATTCAATCGCCCCTAAAGTCGAGACCGGATGCTCCTGCTCACAAGCGTCCTGATACAGTAACTCCGCGATCCGCTGGCTGCACTGGAGAAGTTCTTGTTGTTCGGCTGGTGTCATCGTGTGCCCTCTTGAGTTCGATTCCCTTACTCTAATTTTTCTCTCCAGAAAGTGACCTGCTCCCGCTGGATTGGCTAAAGCGGTTATTTCAAGGAACGCGCAATCCGTCTTGTCTCGCAAGTCTCAGAACCCCCGCCAATCTAAAGCTAAAGCGCCACAGCCAGAGACGTTTCCAGCTCGTGAAAAGATTCTGACTAGACAAAGCCCCCTCAAGCCCTCAAAATCGCCTTCCAGTAATTCTTCGATCAGCGCCAAACGTCCTATCGATGCGTCTCAGCAGATCGATCGCATTCGCTCACCTCTCCCATCCACAACACCTACAAACCCTCTCCGATCGCCTGCGCCCGTCACCCCAAAATCTAAAACTCGGGTTCCACCCCCGCTCCCTACGCCAACCGCTGTCTGGGTTCCTCCAGGCAAAAGTGTCAAAGTTAAAGACTATGTGATTCCCGGCGAGATGGTTTATGTCGGTTCTCGCTTACCAACAGAAGGGGCACATTCACGAGTCGATCCCTGTCTGATTAATCCTCAACTTCGGATTGCCGCCTCTAGTCCGGATTATGAGGGCAGGGGCAGGGGCTACTGCCGTCTTATAGCGATATTCCCCCCGACTGCCGAGCCGCTTATCTGGAATGGTTAGCCGGTGATCGCCGCGATTCCAACGCTTGCATCGGCTACGGGTTTCTCTTCTTTTACGGCCTGGAACGGCGGGTGCTCAGGGACTTTCAGGCGCTCAAAATCGATGTCTCCGAGGAAATGGCCCAAATTACAGCTGAAGTCGAGCGGCTGTTAGCAATTTATGGGAGCAACTTCTCCTTTAGCAGCTACGGCTCAAAGTTTTTGGAGATCTGCCAGTTGCTGCAAAATTCCGGGATTGGGCAGGTGTGGAGCCACCTCTAAATCGAGCCTGTTGGGAAATGCCCCTCAGCTTGAAGGTGACGCTGGGGCGCATGATTGCCGAGGGCCAACCGATTCCCGCCGATTGGATGTGGTCCTGTTATCTCCATTCTGAACAGACCCGGCTAAGAACACCTGCTACTCGGTGTGCTGAAGATTTTTGCAAACTGCTGCGATCGCGGTATCAAAAGCACTATGGCGCAGGGATGGTGATCAAGCCCAACAAACGCAAACTGAAACTTGAGCGTCGTCCTGCCAAATCTAAATTCTTAAGCGTAACCCTCACTCATTTGCAGGGGAACATCGCTAAACTCAGAAGATGGATTGAGTTTGCAAATGGCTTGTGGAGGAGTTTGGCAGCAGCTACCACGTCTCCCGAAATTTGAGAATGCGTGAGATAGCTAAACCCGTAGGCATTTAGGAGGACGGTCTAAATGATTCAGGGACTCGAAAAACCAAAGGCTTCAGAAGACACGGTATTCCTCTACTACGATCGCACCTGGGAGCAATTCAAACACATTGAGAAGGGCTTAGAAGGCTCTCCTGGGGTGCGGCTATTCTTTTACGAGGGAGTGGTTGAAGTACTCATGCCAGGGCAACCCCATGAGATTTTCAAGAGGGTCATTAGCTCTCTGTTAGATTATTTCTTCTTGCACTTCAATATCGCCGTGACGCCAACCGGATCGGTCACTCAAGAGCAGGAAGGGGTCGCTTCTGCACAGGCAGATGATTCATTTTGCTTTGGAGACATTAAGCCGATACCAGACTTATCCATTGAGGTAGTTTTTACAAGCGGCTCCATCGCTAAATTGAAGCGGTACCAGGCATTAGGAGTACCTGAAGTGTGGTTTTGGGAAGATGGACTTTTAACCCTGCATCGCTTAGGCGAGAACGGATACACCAGAATCTACAGGAGTCAAATTCCTGAACTGGAGAGGCTGGACATTGAGCTGTTGTCTCGCTGTGTCTTAATGGGCGAAACAGACTGGCTAGGAGCCGTTCGAACGTTCAGAGAAGAGATTACGAAAGCTCAATAACCCACGGAACGGATTAATATTATTTTGCTGAGTAGTGTCGGTGCAACCATTTTGCTAGGGTCTACTTATGCTGGCGAGCGCGACTTGAACCGCAGTCAGCAGCCTGTAATGGCACAGAGAAGCGAAGTGGGTAAGGCACAACAGAGCTGGATAATAGTAAACTCCCGACACGGGACTGAATTGAAAAATAATCAAAAGCCTTAACACGCAAGTGTTTTAATTGGCTCATCCCAATTCGCTTGGGACTAAATTACCGATTCCCCTGGACGTTTTAGTTCAGGGGAACTATATTAGTCATAACTTGTCGGGGTCATTATTAAAAGACTTAACATACGTGAAGGCTCTGTGAAGCGCATGGGCTATCAAGACTTCTTCAATCAAGTCACGGGATTTGCTCCGTATCCCTGGCAAGAAAACCTTTCTAATTGGAATGGCGAGACGATCGCGGTCGTAGCCGCGCCCACTGGTGCTGGGAAAGAATCAGGAGCGGTAACTCCCTGGCTTTATGCTCACAGCCAAGGTAAGCCAGTACCAACGCGATTAGTTTATGCTCTGCCAACGCGATCGCTCGTTGATCAGGTCTATGCCAATATTCAAAAGGTCGTTGAGAAGTCCGGGCTAGAGGATATCAAGGTTTACTGCCTCAAAGGCGGGCAAGTTGAGCATGGCTTTGAGCAAGATCTGACCCAACCCGCGATTCTAGTTGGCACCCAAGATCAGCTGCTGTCACGGGCACTGAATCGAGGTTTCGGTGTTTCCTGGGGGCAACGACCAATACACTGTGCCGCCCTGACAAACGACTGCCGCTGGATTCTTGATGAGATTCAGTTAACCGGGGTGGCCTATTCCACCCTGGCGCAGCTCTACAAGCACTGGCGCACGCTGGGCACCTACGGGCCGATGCAGCTGTGCTTGATGTCAGCCACGTTTGACGATGCGCCACTGAGAAAAGAGAACTTAGCCTTCGATCGCTTTGAGCTGAGCGATGCCGACTTCGACAACAAAACGCTGAGCGCCAAGATAAAACGGCCAAAGCCTGTCTTTCAAACCAGTGTCGAGACCATCGAGGATGTAGCGGATCTGTCCAAGGCTAAGCACGTCCCAGGAACGCTGTCGCTGGTAGTAGTCAATACGGTGGCGCGAGCGCGGGAAATCGGCGAGCTGTTGAAAGACCTTGATCCCCTGGTAATTCACAGCCGGTTTCTAGGGATTGACCGCGAGGAGCGACAGAAGCGGCTCTACGGCTACCAGGGCTTGATTATCTCTACCCAGGTGGTTGAAGCAGGCGTAGATCTCGACGCCGAACTGCTGATTACCGAGCTGTGCCCCTGGTCGTCGTTTGTGCAACGCTGCGGGCGCTGTGGCCGGAAGCGGACGGACAATCCCGTAGAAATTCACTGGCTGGACTACCGGGAGGGCTGGAAGCCTGTCCCCTACAGCAAGGAGGAATGCCAGGACACCCGCGATCGCTTGCTCAAGCTAGCCGACGCCAACCTCGATGCGCTATCTCACATTCCCCTGCCGGACCTCAAGCTTGATGGTCCTCCACTTCTCCAAAGCGATGTCGAGACATTCTTTTGCACCCACTACAAGAAACGCGACGCCCGCCTATCTGCGACGGCTCCGAAATATGTGCGAGACGTGAAATCCTTCACGGTTTCGGTTCTTTGGTCAACCGAGCCGCCCAAGCGGCTGCCTCACCAAAGGTACGTCTGCCCAGTTCCCACAGAGGAACTTAAGAAGTTTTGCCAATCTCATAACGTCAATTATCGGGTCTGGGGCGAAGACGATTGGGAGCCCAAGCTGATCGAGAACGGTGATGTCGTTTGGCTGCCGTTGGCGGCTGGCGGTTACTCGCACCAAGTTGGCTGGACAGGTAATCCAGATGACAAGCCGAAGGATTCCCCCATCCAAATCGAGCCAAAGTACAACGATCCTCACTACAAAATCAATCTAGCGCTTGGAACCCACCTTAAAGATACTGAGGATGCATTCAGAGGACTGATTCCCCATTTCAAGGGATTCATTCCCCATCTTCAAAAGCTAGGACTACCCGAAAGTCTCATTGCGGAGCTATGTCGCTGTGCTCGCTGGCATGACTGGGGTAAGGCCCATCCCACCTGGCAGGCTTATGCCAATGCAGAGCACTTCCAAGAGAAGTATCTAGCCAAATCGACTGACTATCAGCACTGGAGCGCCTTAAAGGGTTTCCGGCATGAACTTGCCAGTGCCTTTGCCGCTGCCGACCAGGGCGCTCCTTTCCTGGCCCAGTATCTGATTGCTGCACACCACGGCAAGGTGCGCGACAGCCTGCTGCCCCCGCACCCTAGTGAGCGCCTGAACCCTCAGGTCTTGCGAGGTGTCGAGCTAGGTACGTCCTTACCGCTGGTAGAGATTGCCGATGAGGGCATGGTCATTGAAACGCTCCCTGAAGTGACGCTGGCATTTCCAGATAAGCCCGACCGCTGGAGCCGACGGGTCAAAGAGCTGCTGCGAGAATACGGACCCTATCGACTCATCTACCTCGAAGCCCTGATTCGCAACGCCGACATTCAAGCATCCAAGTTTCGAGACGAGAACTACTTAAACGAGGAAGGAGCTAATGATAACAACTGCAACGGCTAGGGCCGTCGCTTTCCCTCACCTGTTACCCACTACCGCGATCGGCTGGCTCAAGGCCATTGGCCTACTGCGGCTTTCGGGCGCTACAGGCTATTGGGAAAACGACTGCTTTTACCTGGAAATCGATTCTGCTGAGGAACTGGTCGAGAACATGCTCACCAGTTACCAGCCCAAGCCTTTTGTCAGTCCCTGGAACAGCTACAGCCTGTTCAATAAGGAGGATGGCCTCGAAACCGTTTTGGCGTCCCAGTCCGAGCGCTATGAACTGATGCGAGAGGGCTACCAAGCGCTACAAACGGCTCTGGAGTCCTTGGACACACAGGGGCAAAGCTCGGCTCAGAAAAAGCTGACGATGATGGATACCTTATCGCGTCAGGTCCACAATCCCTACTGGCAGGAGTGGAGAAAGGCGGTCGGGATGCTGACGGACACAAAAAAGGGACCCCGGTTTCTCTGTAATGACCTGCTAGGGACGGGGGGCAATGTTGGCACGACAGACTTTTGTACAGTCTACTTCCAGGTATGCAGTCAGCTCTGGAATTTAGAAACCGGGGAGCCTGCACCAGAGACCGAAGCCTACATCCGAGCATCGGTACTAGGCGAGCCGTTATCCAACACCCTGATGCTTCAGGGCCTGCTGGGGCATACCTACCCAGCTGCCGACTACTTCGATGATTTGGCTCCCTCTGCGACTTCTCAGGCAGACTATCTCGACAACGGCGGGCGATCGTCGCAGCTGGCGAACCCCATTGATCTGGTCCTGTATCTGGAGGGAGCCACGACCTTTGCAGGCAATCCTACTGCCCTCAGCGAAGTCCAGCAGGAGGGCGATCAGGAGCGGACGATCGCATGCTATCCGCTACTGCTGGAGGTCAACTCAGGTAGCGCCGACACTAGCGATCGCACCGGACGCGCCTATGAGGTCTGGCTGCCTCTTTGGGATGAGCCCCTGGACTGGCAAGAATTTCAGGAGTTGGCAACTGAGGACTTGTCGTTTCGCCTGAAGCATCAGGTTGTCGATACCCTCGACATGCTGGATGCAATTACCCAAGTAGACGAAGGGCGCGGACTATCTCGATATTCCCGGTTCGGCCTCTGGACCCGCAAAGGGCAGGGAAAATACCTGATTCATGTGGGTCTGGCCGCTCCTGGGGCAACGGATATTGGCGCAGAGCTGAGGCATTGGCAGCTGAAAGCACGTCCCAGTGACAACCAATCGCAGGCTCAATACAACCTGCTCACGGCAATTCATAAGGCGCTCTATCGCCTTCAACAGGGTAATGCTGAAGCCACGACTGTGATTCGCCTGCTAGGGCAACTAGAACTACTCCACAGCCGGATTCAACCTAGCGTTCCGCCCGTGCCGCAACTCAAAGCGACTTGGATTGAGGCAGTTTATGGGGAGCTTCCCATCTACGAGGTAGAGCTGGCGACTGCTCTGGCTAGTACCTCGCTAACCCATGAAGATTCTGGCCACTCTCAAGACCTACGACGATCGCTCTCCTCAGCTCGCTATTCCCCTAATAAGAAAACCTGGTTTTGGAGCAATGACCACACCCACAAACTCAAAACCTCTTCCTTAGAAGCATTTTGTATCTCCCTGCTCAAGTTGTGGCAGGAGACACCAGAGCGACATCCAGCTCATGGCTGGCAGTTTTGGGCGAGCCCAGACGCGATCGCGACATTCATTGCCGGACAAACCAACGATCAGCTGATTCTGGAGCTGGCGATCGGGTTTGCCCTGTGCCGAATCCCCAAAAAACTTGGGGACTACTCCGCCAAGCTACCACTACCAGAGCCCTACAAGTATGCAGCCTCGCTTCAATGGACCCCTGACACCAATCTGACGATGCAGACGATTAACGCGCTGATGGCGGGAGCTACTACGCCATTGCAGCGACAGCTATCGGTTGTTCAGAAACCTACAGTCTTGCCCCCCAGAATTGCCAGTGGCGATCGCAGCGCTCTGGCCCTTGTGTTCCCTTGTAAACCCTTCTATACCTTTGGAGAATCCCATGATTAATGTCATCACCGTTGAGTTTGAATCCGCTCTGCCCACTGTTAAGCCGCCCACGTTTCTAGATGTGGGCGTCTCCCAGGCTTACTTGCCCTGGGAGCAGCGCTACGACGTGCTGCTACATACCCCCCAGGCCACCGCGAACCTGATTGAAGCCAGCGTTTGGGACGCAGTAAATCATGCTCTAGTGCCGGAGCTGGAAGGCATGCCCTTCGTTGAGATTTACACAAAGTCGGGGCAGTACGTAGCCAGCACCCTCGATTTACCCCACCGTCTCGGCACAGGCTACCTGCTCAAAAACAAAGAAGCCAAGTTAGATGGAGAGCGATTTCGAGAAGGGCTACGAGAGCGCATTAGAAAACAAGGCGTGTACTCAGCCGTGTTTGCGCTGTGCCCCATGAGTATTGTCCTGGGCAGCTTCTACACCCATATTGCCGGGGTCTATCGGATTCCCCGCGTACTCTCTGGTGAGTTTGTAGCTGAAAATGCCGTGTCGATGCCTACGGGTGGCGCTGTTCATGATCCGGTTTCGGCTCGGGGGATGGGAGTGAACATCAAACAAATGTTTGCTATCAGCCGAGATAAGAAGGGCGAAAAAGATAAAGCCATCAGCAAGCCCAGTGAAGCTGGACTTGGGAACATCGTTTATGTGCGAGAAAGTTTCAAGGCAGAGCGCTATGTAGGCCGCTTCGTGATTGATACCCGTCTGGCAGAGAAGTCGAATCTAGCCCCTGAAGCCAAGCACCTGATTCGAGTCCTCAGTGAGTACCTGGTCTCGCGTCTACTGTCGGAGACGGTAACCCTGCGAACAGAGTGCTATCTGACTCCGGTGGAGATTACCTGCTCGAACAAGCAGGAACTGCCGACTTTGGACAAGGCAGCAGCCGATGTCAAGCAGGCAATCCAAGACTGTGCGGAGCTATTCGAGAAAGTACGTGTCGAGGTTCCTGATGACCAAGTGGACTTTGACGATGCCTCTGAAGATGACGCGGCAGCTTAGCCATTCAACCGACTCACTGACCATCCCTCAGCTTAGAGGTACTAGCTATTCAGGACAGACTCATGATCCATATTCAGGTTGATTTTCACACCAACCAGTACCAGGCCTGCGCCTGGGGCAATCACCATTCCGAAGGCGTTATCGACTGGCCCCCCGCTCCCTGGCGGCTCTTGCGGGCGATCGCGGCAGGCAGCTACAACGTTCACCTAGCAGAAAAGCACCTGCCAACACTCAAACAGTTGCTCCACAAGCTGGCAGCAGTTCTCCCGAGCTACACTTTGCCGCCGACGACTTATATTCAGCATCGCAGTCCTCGTCCTCAAGTGAATTCCAAAACGGCCAAGGTCGTGCCGGGGAAAACCCTTTATTCAGCAGGGCTGCTGATGTCGAGTGAGCACAGCCAGCTGTTTATCCACTGGCCAGTTGAGTTATCAGATAGCGAGGAGCTGGTACTACAGCTGTGTCTATCAGGTCTTACTTATCTAGGACGGCGAGAGGCAGCGGCAACACTGAGCTTAGTGGAAGCAGCACCAGAACCCAACGCGGAGGCGGATCCGGGTGGTACGCGCATCGTGGCGATCGCTGCTGCTGATCAAGATCAAGAGGCGCTTTGGGAGGCGCTGAACCTTTCTGCTCATGAAAATTATGGGGAAAATCGTTCAGCAGTGTTTCCGGGTATCCAGCAGGCGACCTATCGGGTCGAGGTTACTGATCCTAAACGGAATGCTACCTCTTGGCCAAAACAGCATGTGGTAACTCTGGCTGTCAATCCAGTAAGCTCTCCTCGATTGCCGATGAAGCTTGCTTTAAAGCTGACGAATCGACTGCACCAAAGCCTGGTGAGCCGCTGCCCCCACCAGGTGTTCACCGGACAAGAGATGGGGCAGCTTAGCTATGACCACAATCACACCATCATTCAGTGTGTTGCTGATTCAACGGGTCGGTACGTTGAGTCGCTGAAGCTTTACAGTCATGATGGTTATGACGCTTCACATTTGGCTGTAATTTCCACCTGCAATTATTTGCAAGGAGTTGCAAGAGGGTACGACATCTCACTATCACTGGTGGACTTGGGTAGTTTCGAAGAGACTGTTCAGGATTGGGGATCTTCTACGCCATTCTTTTTATCCCGGTTTCCAGCAGTGCGACGGGGTAAACCTCGCATGTTAACCGAGCAATATCAAAAGGATGGACCTGAGCATCAGGTGCTGCGCTATCTTCAGTTTCTTCCTTGGGTAGGATTAAAAGGAGAAGCTCATTATAGGGAGCATGATCAAGGGCTAGCGCTTTATTTAAACAATGCTCTAGCAGCAGTGGTTTCCTGTGAACCGTTTCCACAATTTTGGGAATGGGCTGCGGACAGAAATCCAGATAAAACGGAGCAACCAAAGGGTAAAAAGGTTGGACGGATCGGGTATCGCGTTTACCTGAGTTTTACTGAGCCTGTGAAGGGTCCGATCTTGTTGGGGTATGCAGCTCATTATGGATTGGGAGCGATGCAGCCTATGCGCGAGCGGGTAGGTGTTCAGGGGCCAATTGAGCAGAACGTAACTTGTACAGTGGTTTTGGCTGATTAGCGCTGTAATGATCCGCGCAATCTCTAAAACCCCTATAGGAAAAGCGATGTAGTGACGCAAGTGACTTTTATTTTTGTAGCGCTTTGAGATGATTGACTTAGTTTTTAGGGATTCGCGCACTTGTACCTTGAAAACCAAATACATTAAGGCTTCTGGATGCCAGCCGCTGAAATCCCTCTGCTACGAGGGACTGAATTGAAACTGGGGCGAGAACATTTAGCAAAGGAGAACCAAGAGCTGAAATCCCTCTGCTACGAGGGACTGAATTGAAACCTTTGGCCGTGACTCTAAGGTGGCGGGCAAGCTCAGCTGAAATCCCTCTGCTACGAGGGACTGAATTGAAACGACTGGGAAAAGTTTAAGCGATTGATCGAAATTGGGCTGAAATCCCTCTGCTACGAGGGACTGAATTGAAACCCATTCCTCAGCAGCCGGTGGGCTGTTCTCGCCAGGGTTGCGAGCTGAAATCCCTCTGCTACGAGGGACTGAATTGAAACATGCCAGAAACCGAAGTTGTCGAAGTGGTGGACGACGCTGAAATCCCTCTGCTACGAGGGACTGAATTGAAACAGCAGATCATCGGATGGTACGGCTGATATCTGATCGGCTGAAATCCCTCTGCTACGAGGGACTGAATTGAAACCAGGCTCAGCAATTCAGAACTCTGAACGCTTCCTAGCTGAAATCCCTCTGCTACGAGGGACTGAATTGAAACAATATTGGCGATCGCTATGTGGTGGTGATCTATGGCCCGCTGAAATCCCTCTGCTACGAGGGACTGAATTGAAACGTTTTCCCTGGATTTACATCAGCCTCAATGAGTGAAGCTGAAATCCCTCTGCTACGAGGGACTGAATTGAAACCTTCAGTCGTGGGCGGCATCCTACGGCGCTTTTTGGCTGAAATCCCTCTGCTACGAGGGACTGAATTGAAACAGCTACATCGTAACCGAGTGACGCGATAAAGCGAGCTGAAATCCCTCTGCTACGAGGGACTGAATTGAAACGATTGGGCAATCAATTTCTCGCGCCAACTGTTTGGCTGAAATCCCTCTGCTACGAGGGACTGAATTGAAACCTTCAGTATGGGCTCACCATCTTTGCGGCCCGCTCGCGCTGAAATCCCTCTGCTACGAGGGACTGAATTGAAACTAGTGTGGCCGGTAGTGCCGGGGCCTACGAGTTTGCTGAAATCCCTCTGCTACGAGGGACTGAATTGAAACGGATGGCTCAACTATGAGCCGCACTGGGAAGCGTTTAGCTGAAATCCCTCTGCTACGAGGGACTGAATTGAAACGTCGCATAAATCCTAATCGTATGTTTTCCCCCAGGCTGAAATCCCTCTGCTACGAGGGACTGAATTGAAACGCGTAATGGCCCACGAATTCCACGAAGGCAACGCCCGCGACGCTGAAATCCCTCTGCTACGAGGGACTGAATTGAAACAACAGTTCAAGGCTTAGGCAGTGGGCGGATCGATTTGGAGCTGAAATCCCTCTGCTACGAGGGACTGAATTGAAACCCCCAAATCGCCGCCCGTGGCGGCGAGCGGGACGGGCTGAAATCCCTCTGCTACGAGGGACTGAATTGAAACGAGCAGCGACGGCAGCTTGAGATCAGAGAACGTATGCTGAAATCCCTCTGCTACGAGGGACTGAATTGAAACCACACTTGGTCTAGGTCAATTCTCTACAAAAAAAAGCTGAAATCCCTCTGCTACGAGGGACTGAATTGAAACGTTTTGTTGGCAATGGTCGCAAGGGCACCCTTACGCGCTGAAATCCCTCTGCTACGAGGGACTGAATTGAAACCTATTCTGCTAGGACTCTTCCTTCCAATACTCCCGGGCTGAAATCCCTCTGCTACGAGGGACTGAATTGAAACGAACCCGAACAGGGCTTTGGTGGCTTCGTTGAGCAAGCTGAAATCCCTCTGCTACGAGGGACTGAATTGAAACTCGCTCGCTTGCGGAATGCAGTTGCCGTAGGGAGTCGCTGAAATCCCTCTGCTACGAGGGACTGGATTGAAACAAAGGTGAGGGAGCTTGAGATATTTTTCAAAAGCCTATACCTAGACTGCACTTCTGTATTGATGCTGCCAAGGCATAACACTAGGCTGAAATTTTGTAGTGTAAGTCTTTGTGTAATATTCAACCCCCTCCTAACCTGAGTCGGAGTGATCGGTGCCCAGCGATATTCATGTCAAGGACACTTACACTATACTTACACTAAATTTTTACCTACCTTGCTGCGCCTTCCCCAGATACTTAGACCGCAGCTTGCCTCCCTGCCAGTAGCGCAGATAAAGGTACGGCCCATGCCTCTTATTGCCACGGGGAATGTACTTCGCTTCAATGTGGCCTCTCGATCCTTGCGGCGATCGCTGTTTGGGTTCATCTCTGCTGCCGTCGCCCTCCGATTCAGGTTCAGAGGGTTCTTGGGGCGTTTCCAGGGCTTCGATCAGTCCTCCCAGTGCAGCCTGAAGTTCCCGCAGGTCGGCCAGTTTCCAGGCAGCGAGGGAGGGGAGAAGCTTGTCGGTCAGGGATTTTGAGGGCATCGTTTTGTTAGGGAATGCTTTTGCTATTCCACCCCTTATTTTATTCCCTAACACTTTTTGGTGAGATCGCCATTATGCGCCTGTCTGCCGTCAGTCCTGGTAGCATCGGCTATCTATCCCCTGCTCAATCTTCGAGGAGTGCTTCTATTTGCTGGAGTAATTTCTCGATACGCTTTTGCTTCCCAGGGCTACTAATTTGCTTACGCTTGTACTTGCGTGAAAGATCTGACAATCGAATACTGATTGATGGAGTTTCAACGTCGGTAGTGCCTTGCCTACTTGCTTTCACCTCTTTTTTGATTTCAGAAATCGGCAGTGATTCCAAAATCGCTCGCTCTAATAACTCCTGCTGCAGCTTGTCGTCTTTCAGCTTTGCGATTTCTCTAGCCTTCGTGTACTCTAGTGCGCCTTGTCTAAGCGCCTCAAGGATTCTGTCCGGCAGCGTTAGTAGAGGTAGTCGGGACGTTCTGAAGCTTTCAGGGGTAATGGCGATCGTTGACGACAACACTGCTTCAATGACTTCCATCTGTCGGGAAACGTTTTCCGACAGGACTGTATTTTTTTTGCTTGCTGTTGCTGCCTGGGTCAAAATTTCATGGATTTCAGAAACACTGCAACACAATTCTTCAGTCAGTAAAGTTAAAACACCCTCTGTTTCCTCCAGCGGGTTCAAGTTCTCTCGCTTGAGGTTTTCAATAAGAGCAATCTTAAAAGCTTGCTTTTCCGACAATCTTTTGATGACAACTGGTACAAATTCATGATTAAGTGCTTCAGCGGCTCGTAAGCGGCGATCTCCTGCTACCAATTCATAAAGGCCATCTTCGCTGTCATCATCAAGTGGACGAACCAAAATTGGTTCTAGAATGCCTCCATCATCTTTGATTGATTGAATCAACTCTTCGAGTTTGTTCGGGTCAAAGTATTTGCGAGGTTGTTTTTTGGGCCGACGGATTTTTTGGATTGGAAGTGAACATCCTGATTCCGAAGTGTGTGGTTGCTGTGCAGTGCTCAAGAAGGCCGAGACGCCTCGCATTTGTGGAACTGTGGAGCGTTTTCTAGTCATCTAAATCCTCTACCAAGCTTTTGGCGATATCGTCTAAAACTTTAGTTGCTGCATGTTTACGACTAAAAAGCGCTAACGGCAAATGCTCCATAGACGCATCCGCAAATGCCGTAGCTCTTGGAACAGGCGGATGAATCATTCCAACCTGTGATAACTGCGATTGAATAGCCGACAAAATATCTTTATCTTGAGCATTGTTTGCAGCATAAATTGTAGGGACAATGCCTGCAATCCTCAGGTCCGGACGAACGTTACTTTTCACCTGCTGAATTGTGTCTAGAAGCAATTCAGTTCCTTTATAGCTCTTATACTGAGTTTGAACAGGAATAAGAACGTGGGTGGCAGCAACTAGACTAAGTACGCTCAAAACCCCCAAGCTAGGGGGGGCATCTATCAAAATGAAATCGTATTCGGCCTTAACAGACTCTAAGGCTTTACTGAGCCTCCACTCACGAGACATCATTGATGACAACTGAATTTCAGCAGCACTAAGCATGATGTTAGATGGAGCCAAATCCATTCCATGAATGTCTCTGTGTATTGGAATTGGCTCATCTTTAAGGATAGCGTTAGCTATAGTCTGTTCCAGATCAGCCGGTTCTAGCCCCATGAAGGCAGTGAGGCTAGCCTGCGGATCGAGGTCAACCAATAGCACAGACTGTTTGCGCTGCTTTAAGTGGTATCCAATATTCATTGTCAAGGAGGTCTTCATGACGCCTCCTGACTGATTGAAGACAGCAATAATTTTGGTCACACCTGAAGCTCCGTTAGGGTGGTTTGTGGTTCGTAGTCGATCAGGCAAGTAGGCACTATTTTGCTTTAAATGATCAAGTTTTTCAATTGCTCCTAGCCAGAGACGAGTCGCATTCAGCCTGCCGTCTTATCTATCGGGAAACGTTTCCCGATAAGACAAAACTAGGATGCGCGTGAATTTATGGTTGTCTACAAAATTCGGCAAGTCCGTTAGCCTGGGCTTCCCCTGCTCTCTTATTTTGCTATCGCATCGCATCTCTAGAATTATCTGGAGATGCATTTTTATGTCCATTCACATTGCTCCGCCTGCCCTCAATCTGGAAGCTGTGCGAGAGATTGAGGTGGATGTCGCACTTGCCGCAGGCAACGATCGCCAAGAGCCATTGTATCTGTGGGACGACAATTTACAAAAGCTCAAACAAATCACAGATGTCGATCTGAGGTTGCTCTGCTTCCCTGGCTGGCAACCTGACAAAGCTTCCCTAGTCAAAAGCGGTCAACCCGTCATCCTCAGCTACGGCCTGGGCGCGGACTCAACCGCACTGCTGCTCAAATACCTGAGCGAAACGGACGAAGAAAGGGGCTTTCCGCTCGAAAACCTGATCGTCATCACGTCTTTGGTCGGTCGGGAGTGGGATGAAACTATTGATAAAGTGCAGCGGTTTATCCTGCCCCTACTACGGCAGCACAACATCCTGACCATTCAATGTGGTCGCATGTCTGACTATTCAGCCGAGGGTTGGATTATCTATGAATGCAGCCGTCAGCCTCAGCGCATCTATCAGGGTGTGGCTCAACGCCTCGGCTGGACATTGGATCGCCACCTGCTGCGAAACGGCATTGTGCCGCAACGCCGCAAGGGTGCCCGCACCTGCACGTTGCGCTTTAAGGGCGAGGTGATTGACGCGATCGTGCGCCATCTGTTTGCCGTCTCCCCAATGGCAACCTACAAGCGCGAGATTGGCTACAACGCCGATGAAGTGGGACGGGCGAACCGGAGTGAAGGCTATGGCTCTGATGGCATCGAACCCACTTATCACGTTGGCTACAACGCCGATGAGACCCACCGGGCCAAGAGCGATCGCTCAATGGGTAATCAGGGCTATGCCTACGAGATTGGCTACAACGCCGATGAGGAGAGCCGCATCAGTGCGGAGGTTTCCACCTGGCGCAAGCAGGTCTTTAGCTTCCCGCTGATTACCAAGTACGGCATGGATCGGGCGGCAGTCGATGAGTTCAACATCGTCACCATCGTGGCGCTTTATGGCGTGAGCCGGGATGAGGCGCGGATTCGCAAAAGCAGTTGTACGGATTGCCCATTCAGTTGCTCCAGTGGCGGTCGCTCACTGCTGCTGAAATCCTATTGGAGCCAGCCAGAGGAGGGGGCCAATGCTGCTTTCATCGAGCAGAATGCCTTGGCGCTCAATCCTACCCAGTTCCTCTACTCCAGCAAATTCACGGTCTTAGAGCTGCTGGAGCAGGACGGCAATACGGCGGCGTTGCAGGCGTACCAAGACCTGATGACAAGCATTGAAGACTGGGCCGTTTATGCGGTGCGCCGCATCTGGAAGCCAAAAGGATTGATCCGCCAAACCGATCGCGTCTTTGAAGGTACTCGCCAAGAATGCCAACGCCTGCTGGAACGCATTGGTGAAGCAACTGGGATTGCTCCTGTCTTGCTGTCTCTGTCCTGGCGCGTGGTCACGATTGAGCGCACGAAGGAAATCCGCCCCAGCGTGGAAGAAACGTTCATTGTGACGCCCAACTATCCCGTAGAAAAGCAGGGCCGCATCACGAAGGAAGCCTTTGCTCTGAAGTGGAAAGGTTTAACCGGAAAGCGACCCACTACCCCTATCACTAACTAAAGGAGAACCCCATGACTCAGACTACTGCCGATAAATACCCTGATCATCTATTCCCCATCATCGACCCGGACGCTGAATATCAGTTCTCCGTGGTCGAGGGGCAGCAAAGCGGTCGCCCTTATTGGATGCTCAATCTGACCGTTCAGGACATTAAGCGCATGTTTGCCGAGTTCCTCGACCGGGCCGAGCATGACCCCAGATCGCTGGCCCAACGCTCACTCAATCCGAGTCGAGCACGAAAGCTCAAGAAATACATCTTGGGTGAGGTGCTGCCGGATGAGGGCTTTTACATCCTGCCGCCGCTAGTGCTCTCGGTGGACTGCGAGGAATATGACTTTGATGAAGTCTGCCAGGGCGCAGGGCGTTTAACCCTGCCTTCTGACTCTCGGTTTTGGCTGGGAGACGGGCAGCACCGCGCCGCCGGATTCCTGCAAGCCTACCTCGAAGCTCCGGCGATGCTTAACGATGAAACCGTGGGCGTGATGCTGTTGCCCGATACAGGCAACCAGATTCGCCATAAGGTGTTCCTCGACATCAACGCCAATGCTTCTAAGCCGAGCAAATCAATCGCGACTCTATTTGACGAGCGCGATCGCTTGGCTGATGTAACGCGAAACCTGCTGGTCCTGCCGTGGGTGGAGCGGTACACCAACTTGGAACGCACCACGCTCCCCAAGCGCAGCGGTGATCTATTCACCCTGAATGGCTGGCGGGATGCGAACCGGGAGCTGCTGGCGAACGTGCCAGAGGACGATTGGGATAGCGTTGCGGCTGGCTACTGGAAGGCGATCGCTGAGACCATCCCTCAGTGGCGCGACCTGCTGGCGGCGGTGGAGCAAGAGCAATCTGTAAATGCTCCCCCCCTCCGGCAGGACTACATCTGTTTCCACTCGATTACGCTATCAGCTCTGGGCCTACTGGGTCAGCAGCTCATCGGCGAGTCCGGTCAGGCTCCCGACCTATCGGGGCTGGCAGCCGTGGACTGGAGCCGCAGCAATCCCGATTGGGAAGGGCTGTTCTTATTCGAGGGCAAGATTATCAAAAACAAGCGGTCAGCGACTCACTTTGCTGACTACTTGCAGACGTTTGTATAGCCCGCTATTGCGTAGCCGTTTTGAAGTTTATTCAGAACGGCTATGTATTTATATCAATCCCCTCCCAAACAATCATCCGAGCGCATCATGCCCGGACGAGACGAGCTGCGATCGCTGCACGAGCAACTGGAAGCGATCGCCACTGTAATAGAGTTGTCCCCGACCGCTCAGCAAATGTTGAGCGACCCGCAGACCGATTTTCAATGTCGAATGCGGCGCGACCTGATGCGCCTGAGAACGGCACGGCTCGAACTTGCTCATGCTAACGAGATCGTCAAAAGCCTGTTGCGCTAACGCTCTGAGGCAATAGACCGAAGGGCCAGGGATGACCACTGCCACTGCTCAGTTCTCCCCATCAGGTCAAAGTGCCTCGTGCCGCCTGAAGCGTTGACGGTCGCCCATCCGGGCGCAGTGCTACCACTGCCAATCACGTCGAAGCGACTACCTGCCATCAAAACCAAAGCTGCCTCTCTGCATCTTCAGGGATGCAGACTTTTTTCGGATCCGAGACGAGGCACCGATTCGGCTATCGCCATGCCGCCAGTGAAGTTTTTAGGAATCATGGCGATGACGAACGCAATTATGCAACTTCCCGATCGCGGGATACAGCAGGTCAATGGAGCCATTGACCACTACAACACACTGGTGCTCTTTATGCAGCACTCGTTAAGAGATGGCCTCGACTACGGCAAAATCCAGGGCTGCGGCGATAAACCGATTCTCTTTAAGCCGGGGGCCGAGAAGATTGCCACCCTGTTCGGCCTGCGGGAGTCGTTGGAGCGACTGGAAGCTATTAAGGACTGGACGGGCAACGATTTCGGTGAACCCTTTTTCAATTTTGAGTACAAATGCACGTTGAAAAACCGCGAAGGCCATATCGTTGCCGAATGTGTGGGTTCCTGCAACTCCTGGGAGGAAAAATATCGTTACCGCACCGCTCAGCGGGTTTGTCCTCAGTGTGGCGCGGCGGCGATCAAGCGCAGCCAGTATGAGGACCGACAAACGGGCGACAAAGGGTGGTACTGCCACAGCAAGAGCGGTGGTTGCAATGCCAAGTTCCGCAGCGATGATCCTCAAATCACCTCACAGCAACAGGGTAAAGTGCCCAATGAGCGCATCTTCGATCAGGTGAATACCATCGACAAGATGAGCCAGAAACGGGCATTCGTCGGATCGGTGATTCTAGCGGCAAATGCTTCTAATTTCTTCGCTGTCGAACACTCTGAAATCCAGACGATCGATGCTGACTGGGAACCCCAGGAAGACATCGGTAATGCAGCTCATCTGGAGCGAGTGCCTGGCGGCGGCGAAGCGGCCCGTGACCAGGGCCAGCTCAATCGCGATCGCATTCAACTAATCATCGGACGCACTGAGCATACCCTGGCGCAGGTGAAGCAGATGGCAGACGGCAAGACCGCTGACCAGCTCAACGATGAGGAGATGCAGAGCTTGATCGATCAACTGCTGATTGATTGGGGCCGTAAGCGTCACCACGTCTCCGTTCAGATTGCTCGAAACCTGCTTGACGAGATCAGGAGTGAGCAACCGCGCATCACGGACAACAACCTGATCCTTCGCTTCGCCCAGCGGTGCAGTGAAGCCCTATCAGAGCAAGTCCCGACCCAGCGCAAAGCCGCCACGACTGTTGGCGGGGTCAGTATCGACTAGCGACCTCAAACGGCAAAAGCGAAACGGCATCTCTGGACTGTCAGGGGTGTCGTTTTCCTATGCGCTTGGGCGCAGGAACCATGAAATTTATTTTGCATTTAAGACTATGAACCCTAACGCAACCACTCAGACTCCCCTCGCTGATCTCATCCAAGTTGGCGAAATCCTGTACGCCAGCGGATTATTCAGTGACCTCGAAAACAAGGAACAGGCGATCGCGCGAATCTTGCGCGGCCAGGAGCTAGGCATCCCGCCCGTAGCTGCACTCACTGATGAGAGCACAGTCCTGCCGCCAAAGCCCTCCAATGCTCAGCAAATCTCCAACCTGCTCAATGAGCTGGGAGTGACGAGCATCAAGGATCGGCGGGCCGTCGCTGTGAACCATTTGGGCGGACGCAAAGCCGCAGACCTCTCTACAGACGAGCTAGACGACGTTCTAGCCGCGATTCGTGAGACCTACGATGATCCACAAGTGGTCGATGATGTTCACGAAGAAGCCGATGAGGTTGAGGCAGTCGAAACCGTTGAAATCGCTGTCGTTGAAGACGATGACGATGACGACGATGGAGATGATGAGCCTATCGAGCCTGGAACCACTGTCGATGACGCTAACGACGATGATGAACCGACCGATGCGAGAGCGGCTATCTCAGCAGCACTTGATGGGGCAGGCATCACCGACGTTGATGAGCGTCAGCGCCTCGTTAAGAAACAACTTATGGCGATTCGACGCCGGAAAGTGGAAACACTCACGCCAGATGAATTGACGACCGTGCTCGAAGGCATCGCCGCAGCGGCATGACCTCATGCTAAATAGCTCTGAAACGACGCAGCTATCCGTGATCGGGTGGCTGTTTCTTTTTCAGGCTATCGCCGCGCAGGGCTGACCTATATGGGCAAACGACTATGCCTAGAACCAAGTCTAAAAGCAAAACAGCCTGCACCCCTCGCGACAAGCTGTTGCGGCTGGAGCAGGAATTAAACCAAATGTTTCTTGAGAGGGCAGACCTGATCCGCATCATTCTGCTCTCACTGCTAACCCGCCAACACACGCTGATCTTTGGCAAACCGGGCGCGGCTAAAAGCAGTCTGGTGCGGGCCATTGCATCCGCTATCTCTGGCGGGTGCTTCCAGGTACAGCTCGGCAAAGACACCACCACGGATCAGCTCTTTGGGCCGATTAAGGTGTCGGAGCTACCCCATGACCGCTTATGTCGGGCCTTCGAGAACTTCATGCCGGGTAAGCCGTTGGCCTTCCTGGATGAAATCGACAAGGCCAACAGCGTGATCCTCAACGCCCTCTACACGGCGATGGAGGAACGGCTATTCCTCAACGATGGCGAGATGTGCGAAATGCCGCTGATCAGTCTATTTGGTGCGGCTAACAGTATCTCGCAGCTTCAGACCGAAGCCCTGGCACCGCTGCTAGACCGCTTCCTGTTCCGCATCGAAGTGGACTGGATGCAGTCAGACTCCAATTTTCTGGAGTTTGTCCGGCGTCGGGCAACAGGCGAGAGTCCGTTTATCACCACGGTTCTGAGCATCACTGAGCTTCAGCAGATGCAGGCAGCGGTGCGAACCATCGAGTTCTCGGTCGAAGCCCAGGAGGCGATCGCTCGCCTGCGCAAGGAGCTAGCTGCTGAGGATGTTCATGCCTCGGATCGGCGGTGGGGCAACTGCATCGACCTGCTGCAAGCCACTGCCTACCTCAACGGCAACAGCGAAGTCACTGGCGCTGATTTCGCCGTCCTCAAGCATGTGCTGTGGACGGACACCCAACAAATTTCGGTGATTGACCGGAAGCTGAGAGCGTTGCAGAAGCTCAAACCATCGAAAGGGAAAGGGCGATCTCAACTCAGCAAGAACCTTGATCCGGTACTAGATAACGCCATCGCAGCGATGCGAGACTTCGACGCTGATACAGCGGTCGGCAAGGTCGCGATCGCCCTGACTAACCTACAAGGACTCAAGCAGGGTCTAGGTCAGATGCCGCAGACCCAGGAAATCAAGGATGCGCTGACGGTGATTGACCAAAAGATCACCCAGCTCGAAACGCATCGCCAACAAATCACTGATCGCAACTTCCAAGCCGTTATCTAAAGGAGAACCCATGACGTTTGCAATCCAACAAATCAATCCCAACTGGTCATCGCAAGTGACCACGCTTTGCTATACCGTGTCCCAGTGGGATCGGGATACTTGGCAGGACTACTTACGCTCCTTTCCCGATGTTGCCGCCACAATCCAGGCTGGCGAGCAACGGATGAAGGGCTGGGGGCTGTTCGCTGAGGAGGTCTTTCACCGCCTCTACACGGCCCCTCAACCGATTCCCCATGACCAGCTCCGACCCGAAGTGCTGTGGGCGCATGTGCTCCACCAGCTCATCGATGAGTCGGTGGACATTGGTGAACTGCAAATTGCCTGCCGGAACAACAAACTGGCAGCGGGGGAAGCGACTCATCGACTCTGTGAGTGGGCCATTGGGGAATTACCCCACCCCCCCCGCAGCTTCAACCCACAAAAGGCTGAAGACCTGGAGGCCGAATTCGTGCGCCTCCAAGCCGAACTCACGGCGCGGGAGGAAGCTCACAAGAAGCTGAGTCTGGAGCGACAGGCCGAGACCGACCCGCAACGGTTGGCAACTTTACAGCAGCAGGTGGACCAACTGGGCACTGACATTGCTGGGCTGAAGAAAGACCTTCAGAAGCTCAAGGTCAAAATGGGCCGAGTCGATCAAGCGGCCCAAGCCTACGCCGAGAAGATTGGCGCAGCAATGGCCGAGGACATCGCCAATGCGGTGTATCAAGCCCTCAACGGGGTATATGAGCAGCGCATGGCCCTGATTGGCTTCGGCTGGGGGGATGGCTTGGGCACCCTCAAGTGCCCCGGCACTGCTCAGCAGAAGGAGCGCGTCGCCCAACGTCTGATCAGTGATCAGCGGTTCCGGCAAATCGCTGAAGCTGCCGGTCGCTTCCAGGCGATCGCCGCTCTCCGGCAAGGGGCAAAGCGCTCTAAGCAAATACCCGACCAGATTGCCGATACCAGCATGGGCAACAATCTCGCCAAACTAGCTCCCTCGGAGTTGGTGCGAGTCGCCCTCGACGCGGTGCGGACGCAGTTCTTCAAAGACTTCGCTGAGGAGTCTTTGATTCAGCAGGAGTTCGATGGCAGCAGCGATGAGGGGCAACAAGGCCCCGTCGTGATCTGCCTCGATAAGTCGGGTTCGATGGATGGGCCAAACGAGGTGGAATCGACAGGTCTGATGCTGGCCCTAGTCGGCATTGCTCAGAGCCAGAACCGCAAGGCACGGGTGATTCTGTATGACTCGCGGGTGCGCTATGTCAAGGACATTGACCCGTTGACGGCATCCCCAGCCGAGCGCCTTGATCTGGCTGATCGGCAATACGGCGGCGGTACCAACTTTATGGAACCGCTTTCTGAAGCCCTCGATGCCTTGGAGAAGCACGCTGACCTCAAAGAAGCCGACGTGGTGTTTATCACGGACGGCGAGGCCGATGTGACCGAAGGCTTCTCGAAGAGATGGCGGGAAGCACAGCAACGACTGAACTTCAAGGTTTACACGCTACTGGTCGGCAGCTACGTGAATACGAGTGTCCTGGAACGCTTCAGCGACCTGACCATTCACGTTCGCGACCTGAGCGACCCCCAAGTTCACCAGGTGTTTGACATCTGAATCTGACCCGATTGGGAGTGTGGCCCTGCTGCACTCCCAATTTTTCGCATGAGGAAATTCACCATGACCGATTTATTGATATTAATGAGCAACATTCTTGATGCCTCATCCAGCATTGGAGACATCTTGAACGACTACAAGAAGAACGGCTTTGAAATTGCCGTGCTGGAGCATCAGGGCTATTTTGATGCCGAGGTGATGCTGTCCCGCTGCATTCGGACAATGGCGATCGCACCAGTAAGTCATTTTGCAGTCTGCGCCAATGGCGTCGGATGCTACGGCTACTTGCTGAGCGAATCGGCAGCGGGGGGATTCCCAACACTCCGCAAGCTGCAATCAACGCAGTTAACCGAGAGCGTGCCTCCCGATAGCGGCTACTGGGAGGAGGTAGATGTGCAAGGCTTTTACAAACCCAGTGCGGGTCTGACCGAGGTATTGATGCAGACCATTACACCAACGCGCATCCTGGCCGTTTGTGATAGCGAATTTGACCAGAAGACGATCAATAACATCAGCTTCAATAACCGCAGCCAGATTTATATTCAGGCCAGCAGTGATTGGCTGAAAGGCAATATGATGCAGCCCTGGCAATCTTCAGGCTTCACGCAGGCCAATCCTCCCTTGTCTGTACGCAGTCCCTCGTCTATGCGCCGTTTCGAGTACATTGATCCAGCCCAAAACTCATTTAAGTATTGGCAAATCGCCATGCATCCCGATGGTTTAGGATTCCAAACACGATATGGGCGGATGGGCACGACTGGAGCGGTAAAAGACAAGGCCTTCCTTACGACAACAGCGGCCCAGACCGCATATCAAGATCTCATTCGGCAGAAGCTTCGCAAGGGCTACATCGAAACCTAGCTTTGCTACGTCGATGTAACCTCCTAGCCAACGCTTCCCATTGTGGAAGCTTTTTTTCACGGGTATGCGGGTCTGAGTGACTCTCTCTTGCAAGATTTTAATATGAAGAGTATCTTGCCCTTAAATTGGCAGATGGTGAGTCTTTCAAAACCACTCTTCGCTTTTTTCACGAGTAGGAGTGCCGTTAATCCGTGGCTAGACCTAATTACGGCCCGCGGGCACATCAAAGAACCAGAGCATTGTTGCAAGCAATTTTGAGCTATGCCAACGATGAGATTGAAGGGTGCGATCGCCTCGGCTCCCAAATCGAAAGTCACTGGCAAAGCGAGAAGCGGCTGATCGTCAGGACCAAGGTGCGATATCTGGAAGAGTTGAACCGATTATCCCCGACGCTACCACCTCTGCAAAGTAACCATATTAAGGAAGGGCTGAAGCGCTTTGCTGATCACGTTGGCATCTTAGAAGATCTACGAACGGCTACGCAGGGATCAGAAGTTTGGCACTTTGCGCTTAATCTTTGGTCGCCCCGGTTTGATATTGACGGTAACCTGCGGCAGTTTGATGCGGTTTGGGAAGCCAACCGTCCTGCGAAGTCGAAAGATGTAGCCGGAAGTGTGGTGTCCCCGTCGCCTCAGGCAGAGCCTCCACCAAAGCCTTCTCCGAAACTGCCGGTTCCATCCAAACATGTCATCGATAGCTGGGGAGAAGCACCTGATGTCTCAGCCTTTTATGGCCGCCAAGCAGAATTGGCAACGCTACAAACCTGGATAATCTCCGATCAGTGTCGCTTGATTACGCTGCTGGGGATGGGCGGCATCGGCAAAACCGCTTTGTCGGTCAAACTGGCGCAGCAACTGGCCCCTCAGTTTGAGGGGGTGATCTGGCGATCGCTGCGCAATGCGCCTCCCATTCAGCACCTTTTAGACGATTTGCTGCTGACCCTATCGCAACAACAACGCTCAGAGGTGCCCGTCACCATTGATGGCAGCATCACAGCCCTACTGCAAGACTTACAAACGCGGCGAGTTCTCTTAGTGCTGGACAATGTGGAGTCCATCTTGGAAGCAGAGCAGACCCAGGGAGCTTACCGGTCTGGCTATGAGGACTACGGCCATTTAATCAGGAGCCTGAGCGAAAGTCCTCATCACAGCTGCGTCATTTTGACCAGCCGTGAAAAGCCGATTGGCCTCAGTGCTAAAGAGGGTCCTGCTTTACCGATTCGGTCCTACCAGCTCAAAGGAGTAGAGCCGCTAACGGCTCGTCAGATTTTACAAGATCAAGGCATCATGGCTTCTGTCGGTGAACCCCTGATCGATCGCTACCAGGGTAATCCCCTGGCCATCAAGATTGCGATCGCCACCATTCGCGATCTTTTTGCGGGGGATGTGGCTGCTTTTCTCGCGGAAGATACCGTTGTCTTTGGCGATATTGCTGATCTCCTGGCGCAGCAGGTAAATCGGCTCTCGTCGCTCGAATGGCAGTTGATGCAGTGGTTAGCCATCTGCCGTGAGCCGGTATCCTTAGCTGACTTGCAGAAAAAGTTGGTGCCAACGATTGCGACTCGCGAGCTGCTCACAGCTCTGACTGCCCTACAGCGGCGATCGCTGATTGAGCAGGAGAACTCGACCCATACCTTTACCCAGCAGCCCGTCGTGATGGAATACGTCACCGAGCAAATCATTGCTCGCTGTGTTGAAGCTTTCGGGACCGATCTTTCTGCGATGGCTGAGTTTTTGAATACCCTGGCACTGATGGAAGCCAACGCGAAAGACTACATTCGCCAAACCCAGCGGCGCGTCATTATCAATCCCATCGCTCAGCAGGTAAAGTCTCGATTAGGAACAGCAGCGGCCATTCGGGAGCAGTGCGATCGCCTGCTCGCTCACCTGCATGCGAACCCCCAGCCGGGATACGCTGCTGGCAATCTGATCAACCTCATGCACGCTTGGCAGTTAGACCTGACTGGCTACGATTTTTCCCAGCTATCCGTCTGGCAGGTTTACTTGCAAGACCTTGCCCTGCCAGCTACCAACTTTAGCGGAGCCGACCTCAGCCGCTCGGTCTTTGCCCAAACCCTGGGGGGCTTTTTGGCAGTAGCCTTTCATTCCAATGGACAGCAGCTGGTGACAGCAATTAGCAACGAGTTGGTGGTTTGGGACGTTTGGCAGGGCAAGCAACTGTTTTCTGGACAGGGGCACACCGCCTGGGTTCTGTGCTTAGCCTACAACTATGACCAGACAATCATTGCCAGCGGCAGCCGAGACGAAACGATTCGCCTGTGGGATGCCGAAACCGGACAATGTCTCAAGACACTTGCTTGTCCGGGGAGCTGGATTCAGACGCTGGCCTTCAGCCCGGACGGTGAGTATCTAGTGAGTGGCGGCAGCGATGGGGAGATTCGCGTATGGCAGGTGGCCACAGCCCATTGCCAGCGGGTTTTGAGTGGACATGGCGATCGGATTCTCTCCCTCAAATTCACGGCGGATGGACGCACTTTAGTCAGCGGTAGCCAAGACGGAACCGTTGCGGTATGGGATTTTGAGAGCGGCGATCGCCACCATAGCTGGAACATTCCCCTCAACTGGTCTTTGGCGATGGATCTCAGTCCCGATGGTCAAACCCTGGTGACGGGCAGCGATGGCAAAACTGTGAAGTTTTGGAATTTGGTGACAGGAGAGTGCGTGAGAACCCTGCCTGACTATTCGAGTCGAGTCTGGTCAGTGGCCTTCAGCCCGGACGGACAACAACTGCTCACCGCCAGCGAAGATAAGAGCATTAAGCTCTGGGATGTGGCTACGGGCGAGTGTTTGAGAACGCTGCTGGGGCATACCCACAGCGTTTGGCTAGCAGTGTTTAGTGCGGATGGGCGATCGCTGGTCAGCGCCAGCAATGACCAAACGGTGAAGGCCTGGGAGGTGGAGACGGGGCGCTGTTGCCAAACGTTTACCGCCTACAGCAACTGGATACAGTCGATTGCCTTCAGCCCCGATGGTAAGACCCTCGCCAGTTGTGGGGAGGAGCAGCAGATTCGGTTATGGCAGCTTACCTCCGGTACCTGTCAGCGGCAGTTGGCTGGACACACCAACCAGATTTCCTGCGTTGTTTTCAGCCCAGCAGGCGATCGGTTAGCTAGCGGCAGCGACGATGCCACTATTCACCTGTGGAATGCTGCAACCGGGGACTGCTTGCGGGTCTTGCGAGGACACACGGGCTGGGTACAGTCGGTCGCGTTCAGTTCCCGAGAGCCCATTCTGGTCAGCGGCAGCCATGACCATACTGTACGGCTCTGGGATGTCACCTCGGGCGAATGCTTGCAAACCCTGGAAGGACACCTGCACCGGGTCAAAACCGTTGCCTTCAGTCCCGATGGCAGGTTGGTTGCCAGCGGTAGCGATGACCATTCGATGAAGATTTGGGAAATTGAGTCAGGAGTCTGTGTGCAAACCCTGGAAGGGCATATGGACTGGGTGTTGTCGGTAGCATTTCATCCAGATCAGTCGTGGGTGGCAAGCGGCAGCGGCGATCGCACCCTCAAACTCTGGGATCTAGCAACAGGCGACTGTCTCCACACCCTGACCCAGCATACCCAGCGGATTCGCTCAGTCACCTTTAGCCCCGACGGTCAGCTACTCGCGAGTGGCGGCGATGACGGTACCGTGCGCTTGTGGCACCTAACTTCGAGGAAATGCCTACAAGTTTTGGACGAGCATACCCGCCCCGTCTGGACCGTCGCCTTTAGCCCCGATGGTGAAACCCTGGCGAGTTGCAGCGAAGATGAAACCATCCGTTTCTGGAATGTCGCCACAGGAACTTGTATCAACACGTTGAGACCCCAGCGCCCCTACGAAGGCATGAACATTACCGATGTGATTGGGCTGACTTCGGCTCAGCGTCAAACATTGTTGGCTTTGGGTGCTGTGGATCAAAATAAAACTTAGACGGCACGGAGGGCTGCATCATGAGCACGCCGAAACATTCCCCAGAGTCAGGTAAAAAGAAAGGCAACCCCAACTGGACCGAGAAAGATCCTACTCCCAAACACGATGATACGCCGCAGGAAGAGAGAACTGAGCAGGGGGAGTATGGCGATCGCAATCCTAACTGGACCGAGAAGGATGTGCCCTTTCGTCGCAGTGGCTCTTGACCTGATATCGAACATTGGTCAATCCATTGCCTCTAAGGTGGCAATCACCCAACGGCACCAGTCCATATCTTGCACCAGGGTACGTCCACAGGAGTTTTCCTCGGGCGCAGTTCCCATACGGTAGGCGAGATAGCTAAAGGCGCATACTGCGTTGTAGAGATATATGCGTCTCCGCGAAAGCCTTCGGTTCAAGGCTGGTTCATACACCGTAAGGGCTGCTCCTAGCATGGCTGAAACGTCTTTGGCAAATGGCAGATAGCGAAAGTCATGATGGCGATCGCCCCAGGCTACACCGTCGTAATCAAAGATGCCGAGAACCTCAAAGGTCTGGGGATTGAAGGCAAGGTTGTGGAATCCAATGTCAGTATGGATAAGCACCCTATCATTGCTGGGGACTAGAAGAGCATCATACTGGTTCAGTAGCCTTTCGATTTGGTGAATCAAAGCTGAATCATCGACAACTTGAGGCACTTGCTGCCGAATCTGAACCGAACTGAGTGGCCATTCGAGCGTTTCTGGCAACCAACCAGCTACGTCCTGAGCTGTAATCTTCGCATGTTGTTCGACCAGGATTTGTGCGATCGCTGCTCCTGTCTGAGCCACTAGCTTTAAATCCTGGCGCAATCGATTGAAGATTGCCTGGGGATGCACCAGGCCAGGAACTTTGGTACGCACATCAAACAGACCACTGTGGCTTTCATACACAACTCGGGGGGCTGCAAAGGAACACTTTGCCTCCAATAGCCTAAGAACTTTGCGCTCGGTGCATAAACGGCGGTGGCCTTCCTCGGTCATGGCAAACCAGCTCATCCGGTTTTCTGGCAGATGCACCGCCCAGCGGCATTCACGCGCTTCCAACTGCAGCTCATCCGGTTCTATGACAAGGTCTGCCTGCCGGAGATAATCACACACAATTTCAGGGGTGAGAGCGTCTATCCACATCTCATTTATCCTCGCGAATCGTCGAGGCGTTGAGAAGTTTACGCATTTTGACGCAGTCCATGAACAGACCAGACCGGAGTTGATGCTGGCCGTACTCCACCACTTCGAATCCGTTTCGTTGATAAAAAGCCTGGGCATTCAGCGAGGAATCTAAATGGAGTTGGGCAATGCCAGCCGCGATCGCCCACTCTTCCAATGCCGCTAACAAACGACCGCCAATTCCCTGCCGCCCAAAAATAGGATGCACATACACTCCCTGAACTTCACCACGGGTGTCAATTTGGCCAAACCCGACAATCCGATCACCCACCTTGGCAACCACAAAGTACATCTCAGGGTTTTCTATCCAGCCTTTTTTAATCCCTTGAATCCGTTTGTCATCATCGGGACGACGTGACCAGGCTTCGACGACCTCTTGGGGATAAGCCGAGATCGCCCCTAACCTGACGGCTGCATAGTGAATGCCCAGAACAGCTCTAGCATCCTCTAGAGCAGGAGAACTGAGCGGGATAATTTGGGCGATGGGTTGCTCAGCAGTGCCAGCACGACTGGGAAACCACGCCATAGAAATATCATCTACAAAAGTGCCGTCTAGCAGACAAACCCGTTTATGAAAACGTCCCTCCTCGACAAAGCCATGTTTTTGATAGAGATGGATGGCCGGTTGGTTAGTTGCTCTGACGAGCAGCTCAATCTTTTGAATCCGCGAGTCTTCCGCCGCCGATTGCAATAAATCTGCCATGAGAGCATTGCCAATTCCCTGTCGGGTAAATTTTGGGTGTACGACGACAGTGAGCCGAAAGACATGAGCGATCGCCCGCAGCTCCATCGGTGCCAAGCAAGCGTGGCCAACAACCTGGTCTTGAGTTTCGGCGACAATGTATCGCCCCGCGGTCTCCAAAGCTTTAATCTTACGTTCAAAATCGGGCAGACAGAGTTCTTCCGGCGCGGACACGAGACACCCCGGTTCTAGAGCCGTTGCTTGCTCTGCGGCATGAATGGCAGGAGCATCTTCAAGAGTAGCTGGGCGGATAGTCAGTTTCATGGCTCAGCAGGTTAGGGCTTAAAATTCAAGGGCGATCGCTATAAATGATTCCAAAATAGATGCAAGCAAGAATTAAAGCGATCGCGGCAAAACTATGCTTAAAGAATAACGACTAAACCAACTGTATTTTTCTCAAACCTTGCTTCAGAATTTAACCCACAATGGAATTGCAGATTAAGCCCCTAGAGATCAATCACGGGAGAGAAATCCTAAATTGGCGATATTCCTATCCCTATGACATTTACAACTTTCAGGGCGATATCGAGCATGGTCTGGCGAATTTACTTGCCCCCGATAATGCTTTCTTTGCCATTTTGAATTTGCAAGGAGTTTTGGAGGGCTATTGCTCTTTTGGCGCAGATGGTCAGGTGCCTGGAGGCGATTATCGTGCAGCAGGCTTGGATATTGGCATGGGAATTCGTCCAGATCTGACCGGGAAAGGTAACGGCAAGTTTTACGCACAAGCCGTAGTTGACTATGAGATAGAACACTTCCAGTCCGAGCAATTAAGAGTAACCATTGCAGACTTTAATCAGCGGGCTCAACGAGTGTGGCGCAAAGTGGGTTTTGAGCCAGCAAAAGCGTTTTACAAAACAGGTACGGAGAACAAATTTGTGATCCTGTGCCGAATACTCGAAAGGCAATCCAGCTCCTATTCAAAATAGGCAGTGTAGCACCGCCCAATGGTTTCAAAACCCAGGGATTTATACAAGGTAATTGCAGCCGCATTATCGTCATCCACAAATAAATGAACTGCCGGTCTTTCCCGCAACATTTCACTCACGAAAAACGCCAAGAGTTGGCGGGCATATCCCTGGCGGCGATATCCGGCAAAGGTGAATGGGGCTAAGACTCGTGCATACTGAGGCGTTTGCTGTCCTCGCTTGACGACTGAAACGATGCGATCGCCCACTTCTAAAACAGCAACTCTTTTCTGCTCGATTAAAGACATCGAGTCGGCAGCCGGATTACTACTCCTTCGCTCTGCACAATAGGCTTTGCCATAGGCATCCAAGGTGGCGCAATCGTCCTGAGTGGCCCATCTACCCCGACCGTTTTGGGGTGGCTCTTGGCAAATCATCACCAGTTGATCATGTTCCCGAACCAGCGTGAATCTTTCTATCAGCAGGGGCTTTAACCAGGGTTTGACTTTCCCGGATGTAAACACTCGCCTTGGGCATCCTTGCCAGCTGATGGCTTCGAACAGTGCCTTTGTTGCCGCCTCGTCGTTGGCTTCGAGGAGCAACTCTTGGTGATTCGGTTTGAGCAGAACAATGCCTTGGAGGTGAGATTGGTGGAGGGTGATCGCCACTTGTCCTCCCTGAACTTCTGGCACAATTTGGTGCCCGATGAGATATCGCAGCACTTTTTGCAAGTCAAGGGTTTCGTAGCAGGCCTCTGCGAACCAATCAGCCGCCTGTTGGAGTTCTGCCAAGTTCAGATGGATTTTGATTTCCAGTGTTAGGCCCAAAACCTTAGTCCAACGTGGATAATGGCATTTGCTCTGCCCAAGAAGAGGCTGGCTGAACTTGTGGCGAACCCCATTTAGCAAAGCGTTGGAACACTATCGGGAGAAGGCTCTTGTAACACCCATAAAAACGGACGCAATGGGGTTTTGCCAACCCAGAGTAGTGGGCTGCGAGGAAGCGGCTAGCTCGGGCAGGTTGTTTTGGCAGAGGGCTTTATGCTCAGGTGGGGTAGCGGGGTTGGATAGGTAATTTTGCAACCAATCGCAACCTTTGTCGGTCAGGTCGTCAAGATTAAAATTCCAGAGGACAATTGGAACATCGGAGCCGCTACTAGCAAGCGTCTGGCCATCAGGCGAAAAACTGACGCTGTGGACGACGCTATGGATAAAGTCAGCATTGCTTTGCAAGGTTTGCAGCTCCCGACCTTCCTTATTCCACAGCTTCACCGTGCCATCAGAGCTGGCGCTAGCAAGGATTTGGCCACTGGGCGAAAAACTCAAATCATTGACAGCCCCCGAATGGCCTTGTAGTGCCTTTAGCTCACGACCCTCCATATCCCAGAGTTTCACGGTGCCATCGCCACTGGCAGAAGCCAGGATCTGACCATCGGGCGAAAACTTTACGCGGTAGACTGCATCAGCATGGCCCTGCAGGGTTTGCAGTGCCCGGCCTTCTCGAGTCCACAACTTTATAATGCCATCGCCACTGGCAGTGGCCAGATTCTGTCCATCGGGTGAAAAATTCGCGCTATGGACTACATCAGAATGCTGCAGGGTCTGCAGTTCCCGTCCCTGTAGATCCCATAGCTTTACAGTGCCATCGCTGCTGGCAGAGACAATGGTTTGACTGTCGGGCGAAAAACCGACGCTGTAGACATAACGGGAATGCAGAAAGTTTTTTAGTTCCTGACCGTCTTTGTCCCACAACTTTATGGTGCCATTGCTGTTGGAACCGGCAATAATCTGACCATCAGGCGAAAAACTGACACTTAACAAGGCTGCACCTGATTTCCATAGGACTCTTTGCTGACGGCTGTTTACATCCCACAGCTTCAAGATTCCCTGTCTATTGGCGGAGGCAAGAAGTTGGCCATTTGGGGAGAAACTTATGCTGAAAACGCTGCCACCATAAGGGCTGAGGGTTTTCAGTTTGCGATGGTCTTGATTCCAGAGTTTTACAGTGCCATCGCTACTGGCACTGGCAATAGTTTGGCCATCCGGTGAAAACCTGACATCTAATAAGGTTGCATCAGAATGCCAGAGGGTCTGACTTTTATGGCCACTTTTATCCCAAAGCGTAAGAGTACCATCACTACTTGCTGTGGCAATGGTCGAGCCATCGGGTGAAAAATTTACGCTATGGATAAAATATGGCCTAGGATGCTGGAGGGTTGGCAGTTCGCTCCCGTTTACATCCCATAGCTCCACCGTACTATTGCTGCTGGTAATAGCAATGGTTTGCCCATCAGGTGAAAAGCTCACACCGTGCACATCATAAAAATTAGCAGAATTTGCTGGTGAACCGCTACTGGCTTGAAAGGTTCTCAATTTGCGTCCGTCTGCATTCCACAGTGTCACGTCTCCACTGCTAAGACTGGCAATGGTTTTTCCATCGGGTGAAAACGCTACAGCGTAGACATAATTGGAATGCTGGAGAGTGCGCAGTTCTTGGCCATCTCTATCCCACAGCTTCACAGTGCCATCTCCGCTGGCAGAGGCTAGGGTCTTTCCATCGGGCGAAAAGCTGACCTCATAAACCGTACTGGCGTGATGGAGGGTGTGTAGCTCGTGCCCGTTTCTGTCCCAAAGCTTTACGGTGCTATCTTTGCTGGCGGAAGCGAGGGTCTGACCGTCAGGCGAAAAGCTGACCTCATAAACCGCGTCAGCGTGATGAAGAGTACGTAGTTCACGTCCGTTTCTATCCCATAACTTCACGGTGCCATCTTTGCTGGCGGAAGCGAGGGTCTGGCCGTCGGGCGAAAAACTGATGCTGTAGATCCAATCAGAGTGGTCCTGGTAACGGTTTTTTTCTTGAATTGAATATACGGCGTTCTGTAATATGGCTGCAGTTTGCATTACCTTATCGTCTTCAATTAGCCCTCCTTTGGCTTGGACGCTACGGGCAGTTTCGAGTCCTATCAGTAGTCCCTCTATCTGCAGGCCAGATTTAAACTGGCTCTCTGCAATTAAGCTCTGAGCCAGTACCTCACTGTTTGCCGATTTCCGCTCAGATCCTGCCTTTTCCTGCTCAGCTATCCGGGTTTGCTGTTGAGCCAATAATGTTTGTTGTTCCGCCCGTCGGGTTTGCTGCTGGGCAACTCGCGTCTGTTTTTGAGCAATCTCTGACTGTTTCTGAGCTTCGGCTTCTCCTGCCTCTGCCCGCTGCTGCTGTTCCTCTGCTTGCTGTCGCTGTTGTTCAGCTTCATCAGCGTTTCGCTTAGCTCTTGCTGCATTAGCTTCTGCTTGCTGTCGCTGTTGTTCAGCTTCATCAGCGCTTTGCTGGGCAATTCCACTTTGGCGCTGGGCTTCTGCTCGCTGAAAAAAGGCAATCCCGGTTGCACCGCTCAGAGCTAAGAACACCGTTAATAGGAAACCTGCTAAACGCATGCTGTTATTGCGTCTACGGTTTTGGCTTTGATTCACAAACTGACGTTCTAGCTGATTGAGCCAACTCTGACTTGATTTCAGGTCAGCTAAAAGCAGATCAAGTCGGGGATTGTTGTTCCATAAAAAACCCGTCGATTTCTTGCCCTCCCGGTTATCCGCCCACTCTCTAGCCGCCGGGGTGAGCAGGCGTTGCAAGCTTAAGTTTTCTTGCTCCTCATTCTTCCAGCGCTGGAGCTGATTCCATCCCTGCACCAGCGCATCATGGGCGGGCTCTACATAGGCCTCACCGCCGGGGTCTTGGCCTTTGACGATCAGACGGGCAGTGATGAGCCGTTGAATGACCACCTCCACACGGGTATTTTCTGCGTCATCGGGATACACCAACTCCGATCGCAGTACCCGCCGTCTTGCTAATTCCCCACCCTCGATCGCCACCATCCGCAGCATCACCCGTTTCATCGTGTGCTCGTAGGCCGGGTCTTGTTGCTTCAGGACTTCGTATTCTTGAGTCGCTCGCTGAGTCAGGGATCCAGCGACACCTCCCAGGGCTTCGTAGTCGGTTTGGGTGAGGGCGCGATCGCCATCCTGACGCTGCAGATATTTCAGGTACAGCTCGCTCAGGGTAAAGGACAGCAATGGCAATGCACCCGGCATTTGCACCACTTCATTAATGAGTTTATCCACCAAGCTGTAGGGTTCAAACACCATCACCCGTTCCGCTGCTGGCGCTTCGATCGCCTGCCGCAATTCATCCTGAGTCATGGGTTTGACCAGAAAGCGGCTCTGCATCCAGATATCCGTCAGCCAGGACTGAAACTGGGGCTCAAAGTCAGAGCGCAGCGTCAGTACAATACGTCCCCTATTTTTGCCCAGACGTAATGCCTTTTGGAGTAGCTGCAAAAACTGTTGCCGTTCCCGCTCACTGCGACACTGGGTCATTAGTTCCTCAAACTGATCGACCACCAGCAGCAAACGCTTGTGGGGGAAGCGATCGCCCCAAGCCATCACCCGTCGCGTCAGTTCTCGGGAATCTTGGGCCAAGTTTTCTGCCAAGTCGTCAACATTTGCTGTTTGCGCTTCCTTATCCAAACTCAGGGAGAGAATGGCCTGCGCGAGGGCTTTGAGTGGCGCATCCCCCGGACGAATGGGCGGCAAGATTTGCCAATCCGCATCGTCAGATTGACGCAACGCCGGTATCAATCCTGCTTTTACCAGACTGGACTTGCCTGTGCCCGATGGCCCTAATACCACCGTGAGGGGATGCTCCAGCACAAAGGTTTGAAGTTCTTCTATTAACTGGCCACGACCAAAGTAGAGATGGGCTTGGGCTTCGTCAAAAGATTCCAGGCCTCGATAGGGATTATTAGCGGTGCTCAGCTCTGGTGCAGGAGGTAAATTTAGCTCATGCCCCGGCACTAAAAAGATATATTCCCCTTTGTCATGCTTTCGCAGTGGCCAGAGGCCGGGGGTCTGGTATTGGTCGATCGCTTCCGTAGCTAGTTCCACCCGATCTCGTAGATAAAGATAAAGTTCGGTCGCGGTGATCACCCCATCGCCGCTCGCCAGCCCACCAGCAGCAATGGGAAAGCGATCGGCCTGTCCCCGCAGGGCATCAAACAGAGCTTCAGCAAAGGGGGAATGGTTACCTGTATGGCCATGCCCGCGATGGTCCTGCAAAATGTCGAAGGCGGTTTGATCGTAAGCCGCTGAAGTAATCACCTGCCAAGCTGGGGATCGAAGGAAGCGATCGAACCGTTCTTTATAAATCACTTCGGGATGGGCTGCGATGTCGCGCGTGCTCGACCAACGAAAGGCTCCCGAAAAGCAACAGTCCAGAATAATCAAGGAATGGCGGCAGGGTAGAGCGGTCAGTGCATCATGTAGCACTTGCATCGGCAAAAACGAGGTGTCGTCGCCCGGCTTTGCATCTTGCGGCACCAGATAGCCCGCTGGGCCATCGTCGCCATCGATCGCGACCCCATGCCCGGCAAAGTAAAACAACACGCGATCGTCAGGAGTGACGAGTTGTGGGAGGCGATCGCTCAGCCAATGCAGCAACCCCTGTTTAGTAGCAGATTCATCCAGTAGCAGATGCACATCGTAACCATGCTCGGACTTCAGAAGTTGAGCGAGGGCTTGCGCATCGTGGGTGGCAGTGCGTAACGGGGCAATGCCGTTGGCGTATTTATTGACGCCAATAGCGATCGCTAGGCTATGACTAAAGTTTGAGTTTACTTTTGACATCGTAAAAGTCTCACTTGGAGAGCCTTGGCTTAGTACTACATACTGAATTGTTTGTTTCCCGGATAAACCCAATCGATTGGAATCAAAGCAGTCCACGAATCTACGGAAGAAGTTTCAGTATTCGAGTATCAATGGCAACTTATCTTGGTGCCGAATAACAGTTGCAAAGCACATTTGATGGTATCGAAATTACTTTTTCTTAAAGACCGAAGGATATAGTTTTTTGTTATGAAATGTTATTTTAAATTGAGCTATAAAATTGAAAAAAAGCTTTCCCATCAAATTCATAGAGATGGGAAAGCTTACAATTAGTCTGACCTCATGCTTATTCCAATTATCCAACGGAACAAGTGAATCATCTAAGTTGATCAAGCTTGTTCAAATCGAAACTTCCCTTTGTACAGAGCTCCACCGTGAAATTTGTCACTCCTGAAGGTTCGTTCAAAAGTTGGGCCTTCTCCATCTGCACCAAAGGCGAAAACGTTTTCCATTTTTAGAGAAAGCATGACTGCCGGGAAAACATAATCTTGACGAAATCTCCTTAAAGCTTTCCACAGCTTACTCAGCAGATAATCTGCGATCGCTCCTAAAATCGTTGCGACGATAGTGGCCACAATTGGTCCCACCTCTGATTCGATAAATTGGCCAAGCTTCCTAATGCCCTTATCGACTTCCTCTTCGACCCAATCCTTAGCGGCCTTGAAAAACTTTTCGAGATACTTGTCGAATCTTCCCCCTCGATCAATTTCTGCGATGTTACAAATAAATCCTGCCTCCCTTGGCCAACCAGCTCCTTTAGCCAGATCAAAGGTTGTGATTACTTTTGGAGGATTGAATACCTCCCGTTCTCCATCTCTAAACTTGCCGACTCGGAAACTATTCACCAGAGTTGTCGAAGCATCAAAATCAACCTGAATACCCCCATAGTCAATCTCATCATGACCGCCAAATATGCCGCCCTCCCAGCGGGTCATTTTATGGCAGGTCATTTCTTTGAGAACAAGATTAACTTTGTCAAAGGGGCGAATAAAAGGAGCTCCAGGACCGGAGTTGAGAGTTCCTCCTTGACATCGTAAGAGCCAGCCAAATCTGTGGGTTTGTCTAGGTAAGGGTACTCGAACAGGATCTTGAATTGGGTAGCCAATGCGGCCAGATTCACCCCCTAAAGATTGCCACATCGGCAACAAATCATCGGGAATGAAGTGAGCGTTATCGTTGTCATGCAATGACCAGACCATCCAGCCACGCTGCAATTTACTGACTCGTCCCCCCTTGAATTTCCCTAGTTTCTCAAGGGTTGAATTCAATACCTGCTCATCCGAAACGGGAGCCCCACAGGGACGGCTGTCAGGTCCGCCCCACCGCAACCAAGCCTGTCGAATGGCTCCATGAATTTCGTGCGCTTCCCCTCCTTTACGAGCAATAATCGTTGTGTTGTTGACAAAGTGATTGTAAATTGCTCCTAGTTTTGAGGTTCGCGTATCCGATCTAGGAACGCTCGCGAAACTTTTGTGGGCTCCCATCTGTTGATACTTATCGTAGATTTTGCCCCAAATAGCATGGGCTCCATGTTCAGGTGTCCAATAGATTGCGCCTTTCTGATAGCGTTGCATCCTGGCGGTTCGGCCCTTGTTATCTTTGACCAATTTCTCAGTGCCTACCTTTTTGCCCAGGTTCTCTTCTCCGAGCTGGAGATATTTAGTTTGAATCGGTGTGGCATTTCCCTGCAAATCAAAAGTATTGATAGCAGCCACTCTTGCCATCGCGGCTTCATCCACTCGAATGGCCAGATCTTGTAGCACTTCTACGCTCTGCAACAAACTCATTGTCGACTCTTCAGACAAATCAAGTGATTTTATTTTTTCAGCAGAAAGCTGTCTTTGTTCAGTTTCTCGAAGACGCTGAACCTGATTGCGAATACTCTCGGAAGAACGTAAGTCAATCGCCTTTGCGTTAGAAAATTCTTCACTACGTTCAATTAGAGGGCGTTCGATCAAAGCTTTCACATATTCGGCGGCTTCCTGCTTTGCAGAGTCACTACTTTCGTCAAAGAGCTCAAGAGCAGCTTGTTCGAATAGGTCATCCGAAATTGGAAATTCAGAAGGATTCAGACGGTGAGCGATCGCTCTCTCATGGGAGAGTACTGCTGAGTCTAAGATGGCTTCAGCGAGCTCTTCAAGATCTTCAGGAAGTACTGTGGCAAAATCCTTAGGTTGTTGACCTAAAGATATTTCTTCATTCATAGCGATAATGGATTGCAGCACTTCTTCATTCAATGCAAAGTTAGAGATTTGGTTTTCCATGGGACTTTCTCCAGTATTGTTGAGACTGATTTATGCACCATGGACCCAAGATAAATAGGGGAACTTCCCCTAAGTCCAACTCTGTTGAAATGCTAGAAAGTACTGTAAGTCATTACGTTCACCTACTGAAGCAACCCAAAATTCGAGGGATTCCCCGAACTTTTTCAACTATTTTGTGAGGACTTGTTTAATTGCGGCTTGAGCCTGGTCAGCAGTGAAATAGGTGAAATGGTCACAGGCAACTACTTGAATAACGGGAGCGGGGTCGAGGGCAAGGGCGATCGCTTTCAGGCTATGGGCGCTGGCAAACAGATCGTTGGGCTGCCCCAAAAACGCTAGACTCGCGGCTCCCCCTGTCAGCTTATTCACCAATCGCTGCACCAAACTGCTCCCCTTGCTATCGGTTACTAAGGCAGAGGATTTTAGGGCCGCGTTCCCAGCAATGATTGAGTAAGGAATGTGAGGATTGGGGCTGGCTTCGAGCGATTTGAGCAACTCTGAGCCGGGCTGCATCTGATCGAGGGTAACGTCAAACATTTCCATCGCCGCTACTAAACTACCGATGACTTTCACCGGCCAGGCCACTGTGGACAGGCTGTTCAACCCAACCGCCAGGGCAGTGCTTACCCATCCCTGTACCGTTGACCAAGGAGTCCCCGCACCAGGAGCACCGACCAACACCAAATGGCTGACCATGTCGTGCCCGCCTTCCCGTTCGACCAGCCAGCGCCCAATCAAACCGCCGAGCTCGAAGCCGATGACATCCAGGTGCTTCGGGTGATTGGCATGTAGCCCCACTGCCTCCAGTCGCAGCTTGAGTTGACGGGCCGTTTCTTCTACAGAGGTATTGAAGCTCTCGTAGTCAAGCCCCAAAATGAGGTCGTAGCGATCGCGCAACCACGCCCCCATCTCTGTCCCGGATCGCAGGTCGTTAATTAGATTTGGCGTATCGCCCATCAGTCCGTGGATTAGCAACAAAATGCGTTGGGCTTCTGCAATTTGGGGGCGCAGGGTAGCGGGTTCCTTTTCATAGACCACTTGCCCGTTTTCCAGCAGATAAATCGCGGACAACTGGGGATACTCGAAAGCCAGTCCCAGTTTGTTGCTGAGGAGTTTTTGAAAGAAGATACGCACCGTGCTTTGCAGACTGCGTTCCGCGGCAGTCGATGACTCAGGAAGACGTTCTAGCAAGATATCGGTACCCTCAGCAGTGGAACGCGATCGCCCCAGCGGCAAGAAGAATTCGCCATCATAGGCGATCGGCAAGATGTACTCTCCCTCCCCTAACGGCATCGGCAACGTCAGCCGGAGTGGATGCGTCGGCGTCACCGTCTGCAACGAGTCCGGGTCGATCACCTCCAGTTCCAACACGCTCAGCCCCGGATCGCTGCCGCGACTGCGGGTAAAGTAGAGCCGTTCAGCCTCGGCACTGTCCTGGTTGAAAATAAGGGGAAGGGTGGGCTGGGCCAGCGATCGCGTCGCTTCTGGCAAAGAGGTGAGCCGGGCTGTGGCTTGCAAACCTGTGTGAGGATGCAACTGCACATCGGCTCCAAGGGAAATAGCACGACCTGAGGGGGCGATCGCCTGCGCCTCTTGAGGGCGCACCGTCACTACAGTTACCTGGGTAGTAGACCAGTCATCCAACACCATATCGTCTTCTGGTTCGGCCCCAATATCCCGCTGCTGTACTCGGCGCAGGAGGCGATTCAGGTTACTGGGTCGAACGTTAGCTGACGGCACCGAGCGAGTTAGGGGAGCATCCAGATTGCCCTGGGCCATCAAGCGTGCGTCAAACTCCGCTGTACAAACAACCAGCTTGAAGATGTCCCGATATTCCGTTACTCCCTGCTGCCAGAGTTCTTTAGGCACAGAGGCATACAGTAGTTTGCCACCATTAGCCCAAGCCGTTTCCCCTGGCTGTAGCCAAACGCCACCTGCCTCAAACCCAACTGGACTGATGGCATAACGCTCCGTCAAATCCAGCAGGGCACAATACAGAGGCAGATCGCTGGTATTGGTTAACCGGACTTGAAAAGTCGGTTGCTGCCAGTGGGTACCTGAGCGTTGATAGGCCAGCAAAATCGGTGCATCTTCTAAAACTTGGCCGTCCTGCAAAATATCGAGTTGGATGGCATTGGCAGGGATACGACTATGCGGGGATCGGTTCAAGTCGGCAACGGTTATCCAGCGAGCAATGTGTTCCAGTCGTTCGATCACTTTGTCAGCGATCGCCCCGCTAAACCCGACCAAATCCCGCACCAAGGCCTGCTCTCCCACCGCATCCAAAATCTGATATCTGCCATGCCCAGCATGAACTTTGAACTTTGCTTCTACGGGATCGGTTACGTGAGTCAAATACAGCGATGCGCGCTCCAACCGTTCTTGGAGCAGGGCAACCCCCGCTTCGTCCCCCGTCAACACCACGCCCACCGGTGCTAACGGCATTGAGGTCGCGATCGCCCGATACACCTCATCTTCCCGCAAGGATGGCAACCCCGTGATGTGGATGCGGCTCAACTGCGGCAGCACCTCGACCACGGAGGCTGCGCCAATGGCATCTGATAGGGAATGGGGATCGGCATGGTCAAAAGGAAATAGAGCAAGTTGGGTGGTTTCCTGAGGTGTCGGTGCTGGGATACCGTGAAGTTCCCCTGCATCAATCACCCAGCCATAGTCCTGGTTATATGAAACGGTGAAATAAGCGTGGCGATTTTGGTTAGAAGCGGCTGCTCCGATCCCTAAAAACGGCAAATCCAAATCATCAGGATCGGTAGCTTCCAGCTGCGGTATTTGGTTCGGCACCTGCGCCGTAATGAGAGCGTGGGTGCGCTTAAACACCTCTCGGCAGCTCAAATTACCAGCGGCTTGACTTAGCGTTTCTAGCAAATAATAAGAGAAGGCTCCGCGCTTTTTGGCGAAATTTTCCTTCGCGGTTTCCAAATCGCGGCAAGCTGCCAGCAAAACGTGACGCCCTTGGGGCACAGCTGACAAGGTGGCTTCAGCACTGCGAGTCTCTGCCGCTTGTGTCCAAAGATAGCTCTCAATGGGGCGACGGCGGCGATCGGGTTCCACATAGCGGGTATTTAACGGGCGACTCCCCGAGCCGGAATGGCAGCAATCGAGAATGACGGTAATTTTGGGACCCTTTTCAGCCACCTCTGCGATGAGTTTGCCCAGCTCTTTATCGGCCAGATCCCGGCTGTTTTCAAGGCGGCTGTCCCAGCAAACCAGGGTTTCGTTGAGGCGATCGGGCTCAAGATGCCAGAGTTCCGGCGGCGCATCCTCCTGAGAGCCATGTCCACTGTAGGCAAACAGCACGGAATCCTCTGCCTGAGCTTGCCCCAAATGCTCGCGAAAGGCTTGAATGATGGCCTCACGGGTGGCTTCAGCATTCTTTAAGGTTCGCACATGCAGTTCGAGTTGCTCGGTGGTAACCCGCTCCTGCAAGTATCCCGCCAGCATCTCCACATCGTTGACACATCCTCTCAGACAAGGCACTGGCTGTGGATAATCATTGATGCCTACCAGCAGTGCATAAAGATTCGCCATGGCTTTCGTCCAACAGAATTTGCTGCCACTTTAACCTGAGTTTTTACTACGTTCAAAATCTCTGCGTTGCCAAAGCAGAACCTTTTGAGACACAAAACACTTGACCTCGACATTATTAGCTCAATACTTCGTAAGGGCTACGTCCGAGTCTTGAGCTTCATTTAGCGGATACAACCTTGCAACCAACGCTTCTCACCGTGGAAGCGTCTTTTTTGGCGCGGGTGCGCTGCCTGAGTGACCTTCATTCAGGCAAAAGCAACATGCGATATTTCTTTTCCGGCATTAGCTCCACCGAGGAGCGCGACATGCTTCAAGAGGCCGGAGTAACGCGCATCCTGATCGATCCGACCGACCTGCACAACGCCAATGGCATGAACGCCCAAGTCGCCCTCGACTCTGGAGCGTATCGAGCTTTCAAGAACGGGACGACTATTGATGTCGATCGCTACCTGGAAGTGGCGGGATCGCGGTCGTTCGAGTTTGTCGTCGCTCCCGATGTCCTCGGCAACATGGACGCCACGATCGCCAACTGGAACCGCGTCAAAAACTGTGGTTTGCCCCTGGTCCCGGTTTGGCAATGGGGCGCAGATGAGGCCATCCTGCATCAGTTCCTTAACGAAGCCCCCCTTGTCGGCATTGGGGCCTGCGTCCCCTGGATGCGGGTTGACCATAGACGCAACCGCACAGCAGAGGAGATTGTTGCTGATAAAGAGAGACGAGTCGCCAACTTGAAAACTCTGAAAGCGATTTGCGAGCAACATGGCGATCGCCTCCATGTGTTTGGCCTCTGCTGGGAAAAGGCGATCGAAGAACTAGCGGGTTGCCTCTATTCCGCTGACTCGTCGCACTGGCTTTGTGGGGCCAGAAAGGGAACGGTGATTTTCCAAAATACGCGCACCGGGCACCTAGCTAACGCCCCGGCTAAAGTCCTGCCCTTTGCAAGGAGATGGGAGCGGCGGCAGCGCTGCATTGAAAATGCCAGAGCGATCGCGCAGTTTCTGGGAGAGCCATTAGCTTCCGCTCCGGCGGCAGCGAACTCATAAGAGGACATCACTATGGCTTCTCCCCACGGTTACGCCCGATTCACGGTGATCGTCTATCGGGCGATGCGGCCCGGACTGCCCATCCGTCCTATGCTCAACTATTTCGATTGGAACAGCGTTGATGCCAAAGAACCTCACGGGCTTATCGAGCGAGACATGGCATCTAGCTATCACCGCCACGAGGTTACGGCCTACGCCTGCAAACTTCGCCCCATCGTGACGCGCTAATGCGCTGTGGGGACGATGCACTGGAGTGCTTATGCTGTCTCGAATCCTGTCGTTGATTTTGCTCGTCGCTATGTGCAAATCGGGGGTGAATTTCAAGCATTTTCACCTGCATACTCACCAAGAGCACCATCGACCACCAGTGGTTAATGCTCAGCGGATGCGAAAGCTGAAGCGCCCCTAGTTTACCGCTCACCCTGTCCATCTGGATGGGGTGAATTTTTCGCTTTCGCCAGTCACCACTTCCAACTCTATCAGGTGCTCTGTAATCTGAGCCTGGTGGAACCCTGTCATCCGGTCTTTGCCCATAAGCTGCTGCAAACCCTGCCGTCTGGGTGCCTTGCGCTCTGGACACAACCAGCGTTTCTCGCCATAGCTCACGCGATCGCTGACTGCTGGGCAACCACCAAGGACAAGTAACGCTCCCCTTCCTTTTAACAGTCGTCTTCACAGACGGCTGCTTTCTTTTTTGGGCTATCGCCGCGAGGGACTGACCTTTATAGGCGAAAGCTATGCTACAGCCAACTATCGAAGCGCATCCGACGCATGATGCGCCGGAAAATCAACTACTGGAAATTATCAAGGGCTTGGGCCGCATCTTCTGGCGGAACTGCAAGCTACATCGCAGTCATGCCAGAAAGCTCATGCACGAGTCCTTTGGCGGCTCGGATGCTGAGGGCCTGTGGGCCTGGAAGGACGTTTACGACCTCCAGGAGTCCGCCTTTGTCTTCATGCTGCCGTACTTTACCGAGCAGATGAAGGCTCAGGGCACATCCGCGATCGCTGCTCTGCAAGAGTTGGCGCGGTTGCAGGCCCTTGGTCTCACCCAGACTCGCCGGAGCGAAGAAGCGATCGCTATGCAGCAGTTCTCAACGCCGCTGCAACTGGCGTATATCGCTTCCCACTGTGCGCGGGTTACACCGAACGACCTAGTTCTGGAACCCTCAGCCGGGACGGGCATCTTAGCTCAGTTCTGCCAGGTTCGCGGGGCGAACGTGGTGCTGAACGAACTGGCGGATAGCCGCTATGAGCTGCTTTGCAGCCTGTTTCCAAATGCGGCGACCTACCAGTTCAATGCGGAGCACATCCACGACCACTTGCCAGAGGCAATACAGCCCTCGGTGGTGGTGATAAATCCGCCCTTTAGTGCATCGCCTCGTCAAGATCGGCGTAATGCCGCTGCGACTGGCAACCATGTCCGCTCTGCCTTCCTGCGATTGGTGCCGGGTGGCCGCCTGGTGCTGATTTCCGGTCAGTGGTTCGAGCCTGGTTCTAAGTTTTGGAGAACCGCGTTCTCTGGCCTGGAAGATCAGGTTTGTGTGAGGGCCACCGTCACCGTGTCGGGTGAGGCATACGCCAAGCATGGCACCACGATGGATACCCGGCTGACGGTGATCGACAAGATTACGCCTCAAGGAACTCCCATCTCTTTGGATTTGGGAACCGAGTGGGCCATTGCTCAGATCGAGGGCAAGACGGCCAGGGTGAAATCCCTGGAGATGGCGAAAGTCGCTCACCTGCTAAAGCAGTTGCCACCTCGCAGTGAGCTGCAACCTGTTCAGCCCAAAGCTGCTCAGCCTGTCGCGGCAATTCAGCCAACGCAGCACAAAGTGGCTAAGGCTAAGGCGAAAGCCAAAGCTGAACCGAAGCCTGACCCACAACCCACTGAAGCGAATCCTGGCCCGTTCTGGGATGACGTGATCGATGTGGCGTATGAGGAAGTTCCCCCGGCGACCACGCAAACTCAGGCCGTGCTCTATGAGGTCTACCAGCCTCAGCGGATCGCCATCAAAGGGGCGCAGAAGCATCCCACAACGCTGTGTGAGTCAGTTGCGCTCAGTGCTGTGCGGCCACCGATGCCCAGCTATCGACCCAAACTGCCGAAAGCGGTGGTGGAGGGTCTGCTCTCAGAAGCTCAGCTAGAGAGCGTCGTCTATGCAGGTGAAGCTCATAGTCAGCAATTGGGCGGGTTCTACAAGGTTGATGAAACCTTGGATGAGGTTAAAGTCGCCAGCAGCAACGACCCGGATGCCGTGCAGTTTCGGCGCGGGTGGTTCCTCGGTGACGGCACGGGTTCTGGTAAGGGCCGTCAGGTCGCTGGCATTGTGCTGGACAACTGGCTCCAGGGACGAAAGAAAGCCCTATGGGTGTCCAAGTCCGACAAGCTGATCGAGGACGCACAACGGGACTGGAAAGCCCTTGGTGGTGACGAGTCCCAGATTGTCTCGCTCTCAAAGTTCAAGCTGGGCAGTGACATTCAGCTTAACGAGGGGATTCTGTTCACGACCTACGCAACCCTGCGGGGTGGCAGTCGGCAGGGCAAGAAGTCGCGCCTAGAACAAATCACCAACTGGTTGGGTGCTGATTTCGATGGCGTCATTGCCTTCGATGAGGCGCACTCAATGGGCAACGCGATCGCCACCGAAGGTAATCGCGGCACTCAAGAAGCGTCCCAACAGGGCTTAGCAGGTTTGCGCCTGCAAAACGCGCTGCCGGATGCACGGGTCGTCTACGTCTCGGCAACGGGAGCCTCCAAGGTTGCCAACCTGGCCTATGCGTCGCGCTTGGGCCTGTGGCAGACGGGCGAATTTCCGTTTGCCACTCGCACTGACTTCATCTCAGCGATTGAGGCGGGCGGGGTGGCCGCGATGGAAGTGGTATGCCGTGACCTGAAAGCATTGGGCATGTACTTTGCCCGCAACATCAGCTTTGAGGGCGTCGAGTACGATGCGCTGACGGTGCCGCTGACCACAGATCAAATCAAGATCTACGACACCTATTCCGAAGTGTTCCAGGTCATTCATACCCACTTGGAAGAAGCGTTAGCGGCTAGCGGGGCGAATTACAACCGCTCAGCTAAGTCAGCCGCGCGTTCGGCATTCGAGTCCAATAAGCAGCGGTTCTTCAACCATCTGCTGACCTCGATGAAGTGCCCCAGCCTGATTCAGTCAATGGAGGCTGATCTAGCCGAGGGGTTAGCGCCAGTCATCCAGTTGGTGTCTACCAATGAGGAGATGATCAAGCGGCGGTTAGCAGACCTGCCCACCGAGGAATGGGATGACCTCAATATTGATGTGACCCCACGGGAGAACATCATGACCTACCTGGTCAACGCCTTCCCGATCTACCTCTATGAGGTCTACACGACCGAAGACGGCCAGGTGCGCTCCAGTCTGGTGCAAGATGCTGACGGCAATCCCGTGATCTGCCGCGAAGCGGCAGCCCAGCGAGATGCGTTAGTTGGCAAAGTTGCGTCCTTACCAGCCCTGCCTGGTGCATTAGAACAAATTCTGCACCACTTTGGTCATGATCGGTGCGCAGAAGTCACCGGGCGTTCCATTCGGATTCTCAGTGATCCAGACGGACGGCAGTACGTGGCCAAGCGCCCCGGCTCAGCAAACCTATCGGAAACCCAAGCGTTCATGGATGGAGAGAAGGATGTCCTGATCTTCAGCGGCGCGGGGAATACCGGGCGTTCATACCATGCCGACTTGGGCTGTCAGAATACGCGGCGGCGGGTGCATTACCTGCTCGAATCGGGCTGGCAGGCTGATGGCGCGATCCAGGGTCTAGGGAGGAGCCATCGCACGAACCAAGCCACAGCCCCGATCTTTCGGCCTGTGGTGACCGACGTACGGGGTGAGCGGCGGTTTATCTCGACGATTGCCCGACGGCTTGACGCACTGGGAGCCCTCACCCGTGGGCAGCGGCAGACCGGAGGACAGGGACTCTTTGACTCCAAAGACAACCTGGAATCGATCTACGCTCAATCAGCCCTGCGGGAACTGTTCCGACTGCTGTACGGCGGCAAAGTGGACTGTTGTTCACTGGCCCAGTTCGAGCAGACTACCGGACTTACCCTCACCACCAACGAGGGGCAGTTGCGGGAAGATTTGCCGACGATGGCGCGATTCCTCAACCGCATTCTGGCCCTACCGATTCAGCTACAGAACGACCTCTTTGAGGTGTTCGAGATGCTGGTCGAGGCGCGGGTCGAGGCGGCGATCTCTGACGGCACTTTCGAGAGTGGCGTCGAAACCATCCAGGCTGACAAGCTGACGGTGGCTGACCGTAACGTGGTCTATACGCACAACTCTGGCAGCGAAACCTTCTGTGTGGAGGTCGAGCGTAGCTGGCGGACGGAGTTCACCAGTGTTCCTGAAGCCCTGGATTTGCAAGACCGATGGGAAGGCCGCTTGATGGTCAACCAGAAGTCTGGACGTGCGGCAGTCGTCATTCCAACCTCATCTGCACTCAGCGATTCGGGGGCGGTCATTCCGCGTGTGGCTCTGGTGCGTCCTGTGATTCGCGCCAAGATGACGGTGGCAGAGCTGGAAAGCAGCACTTGGGAAGAAGCCTCTCAGCCCAACTGGGAGCGTTGCTGGCAGAACGAAGTGAGTCAAATCCCTGAGTTCACCAGTGACCGTATCTTCCTGATCTGTGGCCTGCTGCTGCCGATCTGGAACTCCCTCGACCAGGAAAACATGCGGGTGTACCGCTTGCAGACCGATGACGGCGAGCGCCTAATCGGTCGGGTGGTGGAGCTGCACAAGATGCAGGAAATCGCCAAGTCGCTGGGAGTGCATCAGGTTGAGCTATCGGCTGCGGAGATGTTTGACACTGCGTTCAACCAGAAGCAACGCCTACCGCTGCCGGGTGGCCTGTCGCTGAAATCCTCGTGGCTCATGGATGAGCGACGGTTGGAAATTGCGGGCACCCTCTCGGACGGCTTGTGCGAACAGCTCAAGGTGGCTGGCTGCTTCACCGAGATCATCTCCTGGCGGCGACGGGTGTTCATCCCCACGGATACGCCTCGCGGCCCGGAAGTCTTAGAGGCCGTGGTCAAGCTGCTGAGCTAGATCAACCAGCACCGCAGTCATCCCTTCGGGGGTGGCTGCTTTTTTTGGCTGGAGCCGAACGGGGCTAACCTGTCTCAGCGTTATTCGCTACTTGCTTTCGCAAACGTGTGATGACGTTTTACGTTGCGAAAAAGAAATAAGACCATGCAATTAGTTGCGCTAGAGAATCCGGTCAAATCACCGTATCCCCTGAGTCCTTATATTGCGAAATTGATGCTTGATAGCCCTTCAGAGCGACTGACCTGGATCGAAGTTGTAGACCTACACGAAGCTGCCAGGGAACTCTGCCCCCAGCGCTTCAGTTGGTGGTGCAGTCTGCCGCCCGAACTCTGGATTACTTCACAAATCGCGTATTGTTTCCAGGCTCCAACAATGGAGGAATTGCCCAATGTCTATGCCATGCGGGTGGACCTTCAGGCAGGTTATCAGTTCAGCGGCGCGTTGTATGTGCTGCTGACCCTGGAGCAGCTCATCACACTGAGGAAGGTCTGCTATCGGGTCCGTTCTGATTTCTACGCATACGCCAAGACTCAGACGCTACCCACTGAGTTTGATTGGTCCGATGTAAACGGTTAATCCTCATCCGAGGCTGCTTGTCATTCTTTGGCAAGCAGTTTTTTTGGGCTATCGCCAAGCATGGCTGAACTTCTATCAATTAATCGCCATGCCTAAGTCTAAAAGAACTGACAAGTTCCAACTGGTGGCTGACAACCTGCTGGCCTTGATGGAATCAGGCAACATTCCGTGGCGAAAACCGTGGAGCGTTGTGCCGACCTGCAATGCCATCACAGGGCACCAGTATGGTGGCATCAACCCGCTATTGGCCCAGGTGGATGTGATGGCGAAGGGGTACCAGTACCCCCTCTTTGCTGGGTTTAAACAAGCTCAGGAAAAAGGCTGGAAGCTTCAGAAGGGCAGCAAAGCCACTTGGCTGCGCTGGGGTGGTGTCGTCCGTAAGGAAAAGGAAGACCCGGTGACAGGTGAGGTCGAAGAAGAGGTATTCACCGCCGTCAAGTGGCTCCAGGTCTTTAACCTGGACTGTTTCGATGATTCTGAGTCCGAGCATCCGATCGCTGAGGTGATCGACCGCTACCGGGGGCCAGAAAACCCCGACGCTCGTATTGATGAGGCGGAGTGGCTGATCTTCGCCCAGGATGCTGACATCCAACATGGGGGAAGCAAAGCCGCTTATTCACCCAGTCGCGATCAAATTCGCCTACCGCATTTCGAGGCTTTCAGTTCGGCTGAGCTGTACTACTCGACAGCGATTCATGAACTGATCCACCGGACCGGGCATGAATCCCGTCTCAACCGGAACATTCGCAATCAGTTCGGCACCTCAGAGTATGCCTTTGAAGAAATGGTTGCGGAGCTGGGTGCCTCTTTCGTCTGTAACGAGCTAGGCATTACGCCAGCGCTAGAGCACCATGCCAGTTATATCGAGGACTGGATGGAGCTAATCGGCACGGACAATAAGGCGTTCTTCAAGGCCACCACCCTGGCTCAGAAGGCCGCAAACCTGTTACTGAACAACGCCACTGTTGACCTCGAAGCGGCTTGATCCCCATCACGATGCCCCCCGTGGGGCATCACTTTTTTGGCTATCGCTTCGATGTTGGGCACAGATTTCAGGAGCAATCCGATGTCCGACGAAACTATCCAGCAGACAGACCCTACCGAACCTGAGTTCGGGTTAAGCTTGATGACCAATCCGCCAGGGAATAAATTGCCCTGGCTCACAGCGAACGTCCGTTAAAACGGACTCAATTCCCGAAGTCGCAGTCCGTTTCAACGGACTTGTGCCAGTCAGCCGTGGACTTTGAGTCCACGGCGGGATGCCAACGCCAGGGCTTTCTTATCCCGAACTGACGTTACCGAGCAAGGCACCGTGCAGGACGCCTTGGAGCAACGCCGGGAAGTCGTTGACGACAAGCGGGAGCAGCGTCGCGATCGCTACGAAGAGTTAGCGGCAAAGCTCAGCTCATTCCGAGACGGCCTCTCACATGGGCCAGGCTATTCCCCTCGGCCAACCGATTCTTGTCGGCCACCATTCCGAGAGGCGCGATCGCCACTATCGGAAGCGTATGCACGGGGAGCCGGGGAGAACGACTGGGGCCACCACGACCGCGACGGGCGGCCACCCATTGGTAAAAGTCAACCGCGATTCTCCGCGGGAGAGGCTGCGTCAACGCTGCCATTAAAAAAGCCCCTGCCAGACAGCAGAGGCTCATTGATGATGTGGTGTGGACATCAAGGTTTGAAGCCCGAAATCGCGCCCAATACTTGCAGGTGCTCTAACCGCTTCCCAGCCGCTAAGGGGTTATCTAGTCCCATCGCCTTAGCCAGCTTACCAACAGTCGTCACAGTGAAGACAGCGCCCTCTTGCAAAGACACCAAAATCTCATAGAGCTTCTGCTGACCTGGAGACAGGTTGAGGCAGTAGTTTATGTCAACGCTGATGTAGGAACAACCTTCCAGGACTGCGGATTCCGCATCAGCGGAATCACTATGAAACACCAGCTTCGGCATCCTAGCCTCTTCAATGTCTTCAGGCGTCAATTCCCAGCCGACATAACCGCTGTCATGCTCCAAATAGAGTTCCAGGTTTTCCAGGTTATTCGAGGTTGTGTACATAGCTCCTCCTAGTGTGGGTGGGAGTACACCCATACTCCCACATTATACCGATGACTCAGAGATTAGCCAAACGGCCACCAGCCACCGCTAGCCGACTGCTCATCGCGCTCATCAATGGTGTCGTCATCCTCTTCAGGCTCTCTGTCCTCATCACGGTCAACGACATCATCGGTGCGATAACGCAGCTCGTCATGGTCACGCCGCTCCCATCGGCGCTCAGCATCATAGCGGCGGCTCTCTTGCTCATCATGGTCATTCCTCACGCCGTGATCGCGCATGATGCGATCCACGTCGTCCTCGCCATCAGCAGGAATGTCAAAAACGGCATGGTCGCCTCGGTCGTTACTAATCTCGCCAATCACACGATCGTCGTCTTCTTCCGGTCTTAACCAACCAAAAACCATAGGAACACCTCAAAAAGTTGTTTTGCTTCGTAGCGATTCTCCAAAGGAGAGGCTGCGCCAACGCGATTACTTCTTTTGACGAGCGGCGGCGCGGGCCTTCCGTAGCTGGTAATAGGCACTGTCTTCTTGCTCGGCCTCAATCTGGAACCGCATGACGCCCCGTTTGGCACCGGCGGCTTTCATCGCGGCGATTTCGGCCTGGTCGAATTCGTCCTCAACCTGTGACTGGGACTCAATGAGGGCTTGCAGTTCGGCTAATTGTTCATCGGCGGCAGTCTGTAACTTGCTGCCCTGGTCGCGGAGTAAGGCGA
>NZ_JACSWC010000426.1 GCF_016888165.1 Halomicronema sp. CCY15110
GTTGCTTTGCGTAGCAAAGATGACCTAAGTCCCTTGAGATTGGTCTGAAATGCTTCTTTTATCGTCGTGTTTCTAGGGCCTGTCATCATTTAGTCATCAAAGCCTTGCGGCAAGAGGACGACAGGCCCTAGTTTATTTCAGGAGTGCGGGCGCGGTAATGCTGATCCCACCAGATCTCTGGAATTAATTGATGACGCGCCCTAGGTGTCCCAGGTAGCAAAACCTTGGCAAGAGAACTTTTCAAACACCCTCTTAAACTGATTCGTCATTAACCAAGCCTATAGCTGCTGTGAAGGTGATGGAGACATCTTTGGCTGCAATCGATTGATATAGCAATCCGCTGTTAGGTTCGCACACCTTAAAATGCCAAGAGCCTTGTGCTTCAAGGGTTTCATTTTTGAATTTCGAACTTTACCGTTTGAATTTGGCTCTAGCAACCTGTAGTTCTAAACAGCGGGAGGCTTACTCGCCTTTGGTCGACAATTTAGGCGGCGATGCCGACTTCGCAACGATCGCCTCGGGCCGCACGTCTAACTGGGTCTGATAATCCACGCCGATAATCTCCGAGTAGAGGCGCACGTACTCAACGGCGGATTTGTCCCAGCTAAAGTTTTGCTCCATGCCGCGTTTTTGCAGGGCTTGCCAGGCATCTTTATAACGGAAGCCTTCCCACGCTCTCACCATGCAGGTGTAGAGGTCTAGCGGTTCATAGCGGTCAAAGCAATATCCGGTGCCCGCGTTCTCGGCCGGTTCATGGTGCAGCACCGTATCCACCAGGCCACCCGTGCGGCGCACAATGGGCACACAGCCATAACGCATAGCAATCATTTGGCTAATGCCGCAGGGCTCAAACCGGGACGGCATCAAAAAGGCGTCAGCCCCCGCATAGATTTGGCGGCCAATGCCGTCGCTGTACATGAGGTACACGGCAACTCGTCCGCGATAGCGGGAGGCCATTTCCCAGAGTTGATTTTCGTAATAGCGATCGCCTGTCCCCAGCAGTACAAACTGCGCATCGGTGTAGGCCAAAAACCGATCCATCATTTGCAATACCAGATCCAGCCCTTTTTGTTCGACTAAGCGGCTAATCAAGCCCACCAGAAAGGCTTTGGAGTTGACTTCCAGGCCCATTTCTTCCTGTACTTTGACTTTGTTAAAGCGGCGCTTTTCCAAAGTTTCCGCAGAGAAACGGGTACCGATCTGCGGATCGGTCTCTGGGTCAAACAGGTTAAGGTCAATGCCGTTTAAGATGCCGCTGAGTTTGCCACTGACAAAAGACAGCAAGCCTTCCAATTCTTCGCCATACTCAGCGGTCTGAATCTGTTGGGCATAGGTGGGCGAGACGGTGTTGACGCGATCGGCATATTGCACGGCTGCTGCCATCGTGTTGTGCCCTTGCATAAACCAGGGACACCAGGTCATTTGCTCCAGCTTCCAGCGCCATGGCCCCTGATAGGCCAAGTTGTGGATGGTGAAGACGGTACCAATGTCAGAGGTTTCTTTCATCCACACCGGAATCATGCCCGTGTGCCAGTCGTGGCAGTGGATGATTTGTGGTTTCCAGTAGTTCCAAGCGAACTCAGCGGCCCCGTTGGCAAAGAAGGTAAACCGCCAATCTTCGTCAGAACCGCCATAAACGTTGCGTCCATCAAAAGCGGGGTGACCAAACAAATAGAGGGGGACATCGGTGCCCGGCAGAACCGCCTCATACACCGCAAAGTCGTTAAACATCGCGTAGCCCTGCCAGACGGGTGCCTTGGGAATGTCCATCTTGTCGGGCAGAAAGCCGTAGTAAGGCATCAATATGCGGACGTCGTGCCCCATCTTGCGTAGCACTGTGGGCAACGAGCCGACGACATCGCCCATGCCGCCGACCTTCGCCAGTGGTGCTGCTTCAGCTGCTACGAACAAGATCCGCATGCGATCGCCCTTTAGAAAGTTTTTAGGTTCCTCAACAGTCTACGGGCGTTGGGGATCTCTGCATAGTAGCGGTCTAAATCTTGCGCCTAGAGGAAGTTACCGCCGGTTTCAGCAAGCTCGACGGGGCGATCGCAACGGCCCGAAAGCTTTATTCCAAAACGGGTTGATTGAGTTTGAGCACCGGGCGCGGCAGTTCGCTGGACTCATTGGTCGAGCCGAGTAGCCGCTCCGGGGGAATCGACTCCGCCAAGTTAGGTCCGACGATGCCGCCCGATAGCAAGACCTTAAACGCATCTTCGATGGAGATGGTGAGGTTGATCACATCTGACTCTGGGACGACTGCATACCAACCACTGGTCGGATTGGGCGTGGTCGGAATGAAGACGCTCAGCATCTGGGGGGTCGCGGCACTTGGCTCAGACGTGATCACGGTGCCAGTCACGAACGCCACTGCCCACAATCCGCGGCGAGGATACTCCACTAAAATGACGCGGCGGAAGCGACTTTTGGAATCTTGAAAGACCGTTTGTAAGAGCTGTTGGAGAGTTTTGTAAACCGATCCGGCTAAGGGGATCGACTGCACCACTCGCTCCCCCAGATCTAGCAGCCAGCGGCCGGCGATATTACGAGTGGTCAACCCGATCAACAAAATGCCGAGCAGGGGAACGGCCATGCCCACTGAGAGATTCAGTAAATCTCCCAGCAGCGGCGGCAGCCCTGTGAAGGGGTTGAGTTGCTTGGGAAACCGCGTCAGGAACCGTACGACCCAAAAGGCGACGGTTATGGTCAACCAGATTGTCGTTGCCAATGGAATCACCACCAACAAACCGGCAATCAAGTCATTTTTTATGTCCTGCTTGAATTTTTGAAGCACAGGTAACCCAGCGAATGTTGGACAACTGCTAATCAATCATCATAGGAGAAGAGCTTTGCCTTTCGCCAAGGGGTGACTTGACCGAGGCAGCTTCCTCTCTCATAGTGTAAACTTTTGTCTCAAAAAATGCGGCTGAGACGACGCGTTGCCGGCCGCAGACCATCAATTATCGTGATTATTTGGATTTTAGCGAAAAATGTATCTCAGCTAACATCAAGCCTGATGACGGTCGGATTTTGCGATCGCTTCCCCAGTCTCTATATCGCCTGCTAGCCCCGCGATCGCGCTCCCTACAGCTTGAGCACATAACGCGCCAGGTTGAGATAAATCAGCACGCCCAAGACATCCACCACCGTGGTGATGAATGGAGCCGACATCAAGGCGGGATCAAAGCCAATGCTGCTGAACAGGAACGGCAGGGCAGCGCCAGCCGTGGAAGCGAGAATGGCGATCGCCACCAAACTGATGCCCACGACGATCGACACCTCTAAATTGCCTTGCAGGAGATAGGCCCACCCCGTCACCACGACGCCCAGCATGATGCCGAGAAAAGCCCCCGCGATCGCTTCTCGCCGGATTACAGTAAACGCGCTGCGGTTGTCCACCTCTTGGGTGTTGATGCCGCGAATCACCACCGTGGAAGACTGCGCCCCCACGTTGCCCCCGGTCCCAATGAGCAATGGGATAAAGGCCGCCAGCACCACCACCTGCTCTAATACTGCTTCTTGGCTGCGGATCACCCAAGTAGTGACGGTATTGGTGAGTAACAAGACTGACAGCCACACGACGCGCTTGCGGGCCACGGTCAGCAAATTGGTTTGAAAGTAGTTGTCGCCGCCAGCCTGCACCCCACCCAGCGCATAAATGTCTTCAGTGGCTTCTTCTTCCAAAATGTCCAGCACATCATCGACGGTGACAATGCCCACCAGGCGCTGCTCGGTATCGACTACGGGCACGGCCAAAAAGTCGTAGCGCTGAATGAGTAGGGCGACTTCTTCTTGGTCGGCGTCGGTTTGCACCGAAACAAACTCCCGCGTCATGACATCGCCAATCGTTTGCTCGGGTTGTCCCATGACCAGATGCCGCAGTGACAAAATGCCCGTGAGTTGGCGAGCGGAGTCCGTCACGTAAAGGTAGTAGACGGTTTCGCTCATGTCGGCCCGGTTGCGGATATGCTCCAACGCCCGGGAAATACTCCAGGTTTCTTTCAGCGCAATGTATTCCGGGGTCATGATGCGCCCGGCGGTATCGGCTTCGTAACCCAGCAATAGGGCCGTGGCTTGGCGTTCTTGCGAGCTCATTTGACTCAGGAGACGGCGGACAACTTTGGCGGGCAGTTCATCAAAGAGGCGGGCGCGATCGTCCGGCGACATTTTGTCCACAATGTCCAGCACGTCCTGCCGTTTGAAATCTTCAATCAGCGTTTGCTGCACACTGGAGTCGAGGTTTTCGTAAACTTCGATCGCTTCATTTTTAGAGAGCAGTCGGAAGCCGATCGCCTGCATGGTTTCGGGTAGTCCTTCGATGGCTTCGGCAATATCCACCGGCTGCACCGGGACTAACAGTGCTTTCGCCCCTTGAAAGTTTTGCTGTTCGAGGAGCATTTTCAATTGCGATCGCACCAGTTCTCGCAACTCTTGCCGCGAGATCGTTGCCGGAACCGATGCCGATTGAATCGTCTGCTCTGTCAAAAGCTCACTCCGAAGTTCCACAGGCGTGGTGATATCAGTCTGGTGCTGCTCGCCAAATGTCAGCGGTAAAGGTGCCTCACCCGTCCACCAATTCAGGGCACAGACAGCTCGTATAAAGCTTATCTTGCTTTGGCTCTCTAGCGCAGAGCCCCACTGCCACCTTAAAGCATCGCTTCCGGGGACTGGCGACTCCGGGGCGGCAGTCGTCGGGGGGAGCGGGGAAAGGGGGCTCAGCGATCGCCCGTCACCAACCGCTTAGGGATCAGCGGGAAAATAACATCCCGGTAATGGTAGTGCTTGGGTGGCTGGGTAGCTGGGTGCCTGGTTACGACGCTTTCTGTAGGGGTTAGGCATTGCCAAACCCCTACGATCGGGGACGTTATTTTTAAGCAGCTCCCTTACCGTTTGTGGGTAAAAGCCCAGACGCCATCCCAATTTTCGGGAATGCCTTCTGCCATGAGTTGCTGAATGCGCTGCTGGTACAGCTCGGCGGTTTTGTCTTGGGGACATTGCTGCAGGATGGTGGTGAAATGGCCGTGGGCAGTGTCCCAGTCGCGATCGCTATACGCCTTAATCCCCGCTTCAAAGGTAGCGAAGGTGGCCAGTTTCTCCCGTCGCCGTTCCTCGGGCTCGGCGTCCAGCACTTCGTAAATGGCAATGGCTTGGGTGCGTCCTTTGACAATGACGCGATCGAGAAATCGCAGCTGGTAGCGATCAGGAGCTTGCAAGCGGTTGTACACCGCCTCGGAAATGATGAGGGCTGCGCCGTAGACCTTCGACAAGCCTTCGAGGCGAGCGGCAAGATTGACCGTGTCCGAAATCGCATCGGGCTGAATGCGATCGGGCTCACCGATCATGCCCGCCATCACATGGCCGGTGTGCAAACCAATGCCGATCTCGATTTCAAAGGTTTGGCGCGCGTCGGGGTCGAGATGTTGGTTATAGTCGCGCACGCCCTGGAATTGAGCGATCGCTGAATCAATGGCATCTTCCACCGCATAGGGAAAAATGGCCATCATGCCATCGCCAATAAATTTCACCACAAAGCCATTGTGGGTTCTGACCAGGGGCGAAATGCGTTGCCAATAAGTATTGATGAACCGAAAAGTTTGTCGAGCCCGCATCGTTTCCGCCAGGCGGGTAAAGCCGCGAATATCGGAAAACAGCACCGTCATTTCTTTGCTGATGTGATCGCCCAGCTTCACATCTTGCACGCTGTCTTTGTTGAGGAAGCGCAAATACTCTGGTGGAAAAAAGCGGGAAAAGGCATTGCGCTGTTCTTCGAGTTGCTCAAAGGATTGCTGAATTTGGGTGGCCATCGTGTTGATGGAATCGGCGAGCTCACCCAGTTCGTCTGTCCGGTTAATGGCGACCCGCTGCTGCCAGTGTCCAGCACTGATTTCTTTGACGGCGGTGTTGAGCTGCAAAATTGGGTTGGTCAAGCGGCGCGACAGCCAAGTGCCGACGAGCATCGCAATGACCAAGGCCAACCCACACAGCACAATCGTGATGCGGGTATTGAGCTGAATCTGGCCCATAAATTCGGACTCGGGCACCACCACGACAATGAGCCAATCCAGCCCAATGCCATCGCTAAACGGCAGCACTTCCAGAAACTGTCGCTCACCGTCCACCACAAAGCTTAACTGGCGGCTTTGCTGAATGTTTTCAAAGGAACCAAAGCGATTTTCTAAATACGTGGCGGATTCTTTGACGTAGGTGTCGGAGCTCTGAGTCGCCTGGCGAAATTGGGGCACTTGCCCGAGCATTTTCATTAAGGGCTCGTCGGTGGAGCTGGAAATGAGGTGGCCCTGGCGATCAATGACGAAGGCTTGTCCCGTTTGGCCGATTTCGAGCTGTTTGAGAAAGGTGCGAAATTCTTCGGGTAGCACCACATCCGCCGCACAGACCCCCAAGAGGCGACGATCGCGGCGATCGTACACGGGCAAACTCGCGGTCACATTGGGCAAGCGCGTGGTGAAGGCGACATACACATCCGTCCACGTCGGGCCTTCCTGGCTGAGGGCGGCGATAAACCAGGGCCGCACCCGCGAGTCGTAAGTCGACCCGCCTTGGCCAAGAAAGTGCTGCCGATAGCCCCGGACATCGAGACTGTATTCGCGCCGCTCAAAGTTGGTGCTCGGATTGCTGTAAGTCAATAACAGTTGACCCGTATCGGGCGATCGCAAAATGCCAAAAAATTCCCCCGATTCGGCACTGCCGCAGTACACCAAGGCAATTTCAGGATAAATGCGCATTTGTTGAAACAGCAGATGTTCGCCCTGGGTCGCCCCGCGAATATCCAAGTCACCATGGCTAAACGCCGTCGCATTGAGACGGTTGATAGCGTGGGGGTTGCCAAAATAACTCCGGAGCTCGCCCTGAATGCGGGCCGACACTTCGCTGCGCAGCTTTGACGCCAGCACCTCCACCGCTTGCTGACCATTGCGAAAAGATAGGTACCCCACCAACCCCACCGCCACAAAGATTTGCACCAACACCGGCAAGGTAAAGGCCCGATGCAGCGAGTTACGTCGCACGGCTTGATGCGTGCGACGGCCAAGTTTACGAAAGTGCTGAGGGAGCTTACTCACAACTAAAACGCACGGATGGGGGCGTCAGGGCATCAAGGGGGCAAACACCCTGGCCAGGTTCACGGCAGCCCGAGGGTTCGCCCGCTGCTCACCACGATAATAAGCCGTCTCAGGTTGCTCAGCCAGAGCTCATATCCCGCATGGAAGCCAGCGGCAGCAGTCGGCATAAATGGGCTCAGATCGCGGCTCCCATTACGGTCTGACGGCCGATCGCGAGTCCTCTTGCGGAGCGCCAGGCTTCACGGAAGTTTACGGATGTCTGAGTCCTGTTAACCGAACTGTTTTTTAGCGTCTTCGTAGACCGATTCGGTGATTTCGTCCAACCCTTGGGCTTGGGCAAACTTTTCAATTTTCTTACGGGCGGCGGGGCGCACAAAAAAGGGAATTTCTTTCAGGCGTTTTTCGGCCTCAGCAGTCCAGACAGGGGAGTTGGCCATAGCTAATTAAGGGGGGGCGGCGATCGCGTTAATCATTATCAAACTGATTATTTCAGATCTGTGAAGGGATGGCGGCAACCGTCACAAAATCCACTGCGGCGAAACGCGAAACCTTAGCTATCCTTAGTGAGCAAGTGTGCTTAGTGGTTTGATAGCCCAGGTTTAATTAAGGGGGCTCGGTTGTGGTTAGTTTTGCCCAGTCTTTGAATTCTCGCTGTTTCACGATCGCGACGCTGGTGTTGTTGGGAGCCGTTGGGGTGACGAGTCCAGGGGCGATCGCCGATGGCATTCCTGGGGTCACCCTGGGTACCGAAACGGGGGCTCCCCCGGAGGCCCCGACCGACACCGGGCCAGAGCTGACGGAACAAGGGCTAGCGCCTTATACCCAAGCGATGTTGCTCGGCTATGCGGCGGAAGAACAAGGCGATTATCAAACCGCGCTGATCAATTTTCGGCGGGCCTTGGCCGAGCGTCCGGGGGACTCCTATGCGCTGCGGGCGATCGCTAATATGGAATCGTACATTGCGGCGGAACGACGGGAAATTGCCCGCCAACAGCAGTTAGCCAACCTAAGACAGCGAGTTGATACTGCCGTCTCCGTGAGAGATTGGGCCTGTGCCGCCGCCACCGTGGATGAAATGATTACGCTGGTGCCGTCCAACTCATTAGAACGGAGTCGGCTGGTGACCTACCGAGGGGAACTGTCATCGCTGCTCGATGCTCGGTCTGACATTAGTCAGTGGTCAAGTGTTTGCCCCGGTTAACGACTTCAGCCAGTTGTTCAGTGATTTGCGTTTACTGCAATCTCGGCCCTACGGGCGATCGCCGCTCGATCCGCTGACCCCATAGCCATCTACCTAGAAACCTGACATGAATGTTCCCGATTCCAGTTCTGCCGCTTCGCCTTCTGACGATCCCCAGCATCTCTCACGGCTGCGATCGCTGATTGAGCGGGTCATGGCCGACGGCAAAATCTCCGCCGCCGAAGCGACTGAACTCCGTGCCGCCTTAATTGCCGACGGCCAAGTCACCCCCGACGAGATGGAGCTGATTCGCACCGTGATGAAAAAGCACCTCGGCGATGGACATTTAGAGTTTGAATAGGAACCAGCCATGTCCTTGAGAATTACCCCTGGCAATAGCTTCCCGCTTGGGGCGACCGTCGAACCGACCGGCGTCAACTTTTGCATTTACTCCCAACATGCCACGGGCATCGACCTGCTGCTTTACGCCTCCCCAGACGCGCCGTTCCCCGAGCATACGATTCACCTGACGCCCCAAAATCATCGGTCGTTCAACTACTGGCACGCCTTTGTCAAAGGCATCGGAGCGGGTCAAGTGTATGCCTACCGTGCCACTGGCCCCTACGCCCCCGAAAGAGGCCACCGCTTTGATCCCGGCAAAGTCTTGCTTGACCCCTACGGCCTGGCCGTGGTCGGGCAAGACCGCTACGATCGCCAAGCGGCCTGCTATCCGGGCGAAAATTCGCCCCAGGCCCTGCGGAATGTAGTGCTGGATCTGGCCGCTTACGACTGGGAAGGCGATACGCCCCTCGATATTCCTTATTCCCGCACGGTGATTTATGAAATGCATGTGGGCGGCTTTACCAAACACCCCAGCTCCGGGATCGCCCCCGAAAAGCGCGGCACCTTTGCCGGCGTGATTGAAAAAATCCCCTATCTCAAATCCCTGGGCGTGACAGCGCTGGAATTGCTGCCCGTACATCAATTTGACGAGCGGGATGGGCCGTTGGGGCTGAGCAATTATTGGGGCTACAGCACCATCAGCTTTTTTGCGCCGCATCACGGCTACAGCTCCAACCGTGACCCGATGGGGCCAGTGAATGAATTTCGGGATATGGTCAAGGCGCTGCACAAGGCCAATATCGAGGTCATCTTAGATGTCGTGTTTAACCACACGGCAGAGGGCGATCATCGTGGCCCGACCCTCTCGTTTCGGGGGTTAGACAATCAGACCTACTACATTTTGGAAAACAAAGATGCCGCTCGATACGCCAACTACAGCGGCTGCGGCAATACCGTCAAAGCGGACCACACCGTCGTCAGTCGCTTCATTTTGGATAGCCTGCGATACTGGGTTTCCGAAATGCACGTCGATGGTTTTCGCTTTGATCTGGCGTCGGTGATGTCGCGGGATAAAGCGGGGGAGCCGTCGGATGATCCGCCGATTTTGTGGGCGATCGAGTCAGATCCGGTGCTGGCGCGGACCAAGCTCATTGCCGAAGCGTGGGATGCAGCGGGGCTTTATCAAGTGGGGTCGTTTATCGGCGATCGCTTTGCCGAGTGGAATGGCCCCTTTCGGGACGATGTGCGCCAGTTTGTCAAAGGCGATGAAAATACCGTCGGCACCCTGGCGTCGCGGATTCTTGGCAGCCCTGATATTTTTGTCGATGATCCCCAGCGGGAAACCAATCGCAGCATTAACTTTGTCACCTGCCATGACGGCTTCACGCTGTACGACGTGGCGGCCTACAACGAGAAGCACAACACTGCGAATGGTGAAAAAAACCGTGACGGTACCGACGCCAACTTTAGCTGGAATTGCGGCGTCGAAGGCCCGACCACGGACGCCGAGATTCAACGGCTCCGCATTCAGCAGCTCAAAAATATGGTCACCATTTTGCTGATTGCCCAGGGCACGCCCATGCTGCTGATGGGCGATGAAGTGGCCCGCACCCAAAACGGCAACAACAATGCCTACTGTCAAAACAATCCCCTCAGTTGGTTTGACTGGAATCATCTCAACACCCACAGCGAGGTGTTTCGATTTACGCAACGGATGGTGGATTTGGTGCAAAACTTGCAGCTCTTTCAGCAGACCCACTGGCTACAGGTCACAGAAAAATGTGTTGATGCGCCCCATATTGTCTGGCATGGGGTGGAGTTATTTGAGCCCGACTGGACGGAGCATTCCCATACCCTGGCGTTTACCCTCCATGATCCCCAGGTAGAAGAGGAAATGCATGTCATCCTCAATGCCTATTGGGAACCGCTCGATTTTGCCCTGCCGCAACCCCATGCCCACAGTCACTGGTATCGCATTGTGAATACGGCTCGCCCCGCGCCCAGAGACATTGTGGATGGCACCACCGAAGCGGTAAAAAGTAATCGCTATCGGGTCTCACCCCGCTCCTGTGTGGTGTTGATGGCGCTGTAGCCTCTGACCGATGCCCCCTGTTGGGGTCGAGCCGAGCCGCAGCCATCCGGCGGCCTGGGGATGATCGGATAATGGGTGGCCGCGGCGGTTGTCCCGATGGAGTGGTCGATGATTGAACTGGGATTGGTGCAAATTGCGCTGGCGCTGGGGTTCATGGTGGCGGCGATCGCCCTCGTGCGGTGGCAAAAACTGGGGTTGGAGCTGTCTCTACTGAATGCGACGGCGCGGACGGGGGTGCAACTGCTGACGGTGGGGTATGTGCTGGCGATCGTCTTTACCTGGCGCAATCCCTACAGTGTGATTGCGGTGATTTTGGTGATGCTGGCGATCGCCACTGTCGTCGCCCGCAACCGCATCGACAAGCGGCTGTCACGCCTACTGCCCATTTTGGCGGGTTCATTACTCACCACGCTGGTGTTGACGCTGGTCTACACCCTGGGCGTCGTCATTCGCCCCGAGGTTTGGTACGAGCCGCGTTACCTGATTCCCCTGGCGGGCATTGTGTTGGGCAATGCGATGACGGCGGCGACCATTGCCGGCGATCGCCTCGTCACCACGATGAAAAGAAATCCCACGGTGATTGAAACCCATTTGAGTTTGGGGGCCTCGCCCCAACAGGCGATCGCGGCTTACCGCCAGGAGGCGATCAAAGCCGGACTCATCCCCACGCTGAACGCCATGATGATCGTGGGAATTGTGAAACTACCCGGCATCATTACGGGGCAACTGCTGAGCGGGGCCGATCCGCTCAATGCGGCGCTGTATCAAATACTGATTATGTTTATGTTGGCGTTTGCGGATTTGCTGGCGGCGATTCTAGTGACGGCGGGCATTCAAAGACTGTTCTTCAACGAAGCCGAGCAATTAGTGCTGCCATAATTCTGGTGAAACCTCAACGGTTCAGGACGAGTGTCGGGGCCGCCGAGTTGGCGCGCCAACCAGCGAACATTCAGGGCTGTTGGTAGTGCAGCTCCACCAGACCGGATTGAAATTGCCGACTATTGATCAGCCGTAACGGCTGGAACGGAACGTTTTGATAGAGCGAAACGCCGTCGCCGAGGATAACCGGGGCGATCGCGACAATCCACTCGTGAACCAGGCCGCGACGCATAAATTCGGCGGCGACTTGTCCGCCCCCGACTAGCCACACCCGCTGGCATCCCGAGTGCTCCACCTCGGCCAACAGGGTCTCGACATCCGGGACAAAGGTGACGTCAGCGCGATCGCTCGTCAATGATCGCCGCGTCATGACATAAGACGGTTTTTGGGCATAGGGCCAGTCGCCAAAGGTCAGGACCTGCTCATAGGTCGTCGCCCCCATCACCAGCGCCTCAATCGTGTGGTAAAAGGCTTCGTAGCCCACGTCTGCGCTCCCCACATCCAGCTCAGTCAGCCAATCAATGCCACCATCCACGCTGGCGATGTAGCCGTCTAGTGTGGTCGCAATGTAGAGGATGAACTGGGGCGGTTGGGGCATGGACGCAATGAGAGCAGCGGGGCATCATCCCCAATGGGGGCAGGTAAAACACTGGAGACAGACGACTTCGGCGATCGCTTACTCTTTCACAAAGCCGCCGTACTCGGGCTTGTAGCGAGCAATCAACTGACGATTATCGTCGTAAACAACGATGGGCAACTGCACCTGATTGCCCAACTGCATGATGTTTTGCACCAGTTGATGGGTCTCCGCCATGACGGCATTATTCCGGTTCAACTGCCCCTGCGTAGAAGGCGGCGAGATGGACTGGCGAATCGCGCTGTCGTAAGGCTCGCGCAGGGTTAACGCCACCTCTTGGGGGCTGTAGGTATAGGTGCAGATGCCATCGGCCAGGGGACAAAGCGTGGCTAAATCTTCGTCAATGGATTGCAAGGCCACGGCTTGCTTGAGCTGCGTTTGGGCCTGCTTCAACGAGGCTTGATAACTGCTGAGCAGCGCCTGGGCATCGGCGTAGCGCAGGGTATTTTTCGGCACCTGGCGCATTTGCGCGTAGGCCTCACGCCAAGCATTCGCCGCTTGGGTCCACTGATTGTTGCGCTCCGCAGCTTGGGCCTGGGCCGCCCCAGCCAGCGCTTCTTGATAAGCCCGTTCGCCAGACTGCTCAAAGGTGACTCGGGTGCGGGTTTGGATGGATTGGCGGCGATAGTCCGTCAGCAGCGATCGCGCCTCTGCGTAGGCCAACGTGCCCTGGGGAATGTTGCTAATGGCTTGCATGGCGCGATTCCATTCGCGCTGAGCCACCCGCCAGTCGTTCAAGGTGGTGGCGGTCTCGGTTTGAACCGTCGCCAGATCACCCGCCTCGATCGCCTCATTCAAAGACGCTTCGGCGGCTTCTTCAATCACGAGCCGTTCGCCAATCGTCTCATAATTCGCCTCATATTCCCGCAGCTTGCGATTCGCAAAGCTCGCCAAATAGCTCTCCTCCGGTACTCGTTCGAGATGGTTGATCGCCTTCTGCCACAGCAGATGCACCTCCACCCAGAGAGACACCGGGTGGGGAGGATTTTGGCTAGTTTCCGAGGCTTGCGTGGCGCTCTTTTGAGCGGCCAGCACCCACTCCAAATCGGATAGCTGGGTACGATAGCGCAATAACTCGGCTTGGGCCGCATCGTAATGGGACGACCAGGGCGGAATGGCCGCCACTAAGCGAATCGCGGTTTGCAAGTCTTGCCGCGCCACTTGCACCTCGTCCGGTGTGGGGTTGCCCGCAAGGCTGTCGAGGGTTTCTTGGCTGAGATCACTCGCCGTTTGCCGCTCTTCACAACTGCCAAAGGTGCAAGGCCGCGTGGTGCCATAGGCGATCGCCCCCACGGTCACCCCCGCCAGCGCCAGCCCCAACACCGATCGCCACGGTAATGCTTGCCAGTTTTCTGACCAGGTTTGCCAGTCCTGGCGCAGACCGCCCGGTTCAGTCCATCCTTTCAACGTCTGCCACAGACTTGTGGGCGTTGCCAACGCCCCAGTTGCCGGTGCAGCGGCCTTATCATCATGCGGCTGCGGCACCAATACCAGAGAACTAGAAGTCACCTCAGGCGTCGGCACTTCGGCCTTGGGCTCAGCCGCTTCCCCAGCCTCCGCATCCGGCAGCTCAGTGATCGCCAAACTCGCTTGCCAATGCCATGTGCGGGCCGCATAGGGACTCGCGGTGCCCAGTTCCCGCAAATACAGCCGCACCGACAACTCGCCATCGTCCGCCAAAATATCGTCGGGCAGTTCAGTGGTTTGAAGGCTTTGATCCAACGCCACGGCTAGCGCTGTAAACCGCTCATCGCGATCGACCGCCGTGATGGCCGCCACCTTGTCTTCTGACAGCACCAACAAGCGCCCCTGCTGAAACCGACAGCGAATGGTGGGCGTTATGTCTGGTACGGTTTCAGCGATCGCCTGTTGAATGCTTTGCTCCAGGGCGGCCACAAAGCGATCGAGGGCGGCGAAAGAAAACGAGGAAGTCATGACCTGAAGAACCCCTAAAAACCTGGGCCAGCAGCTATCCACAACAGAGAAATAGCACTAGCTATGGCACCGAAGTATAACAAGGCTTTTCCGGTATGGAACACTGGCAAGGGCATCGCTTCAGGATTATTGGGAATCTGTTGGGAATCTGATAGAGAAACGGTTTGGGGCGGGTTACTTGAAGGCGACTCGGGACAACCAGCCTCGCCGCCGCCCCGTCTGACTGGTTTGAGCGGGGCCAGCGAGGAGACCCGCCCCAACCGGGCTCCCTCGCTGATGTGGGGAACGGGAACGGGATCATCTGGCTGACTTCGGATCCTGATCCCAAGCTTTTTGGGGTTCCCGAAGCTGGAAGTTGCCCCCTACTCTCGGCGATCGCGATGATGGTGCATCCCGCCGTAAACGGTTACACCGACTGCGAAAATTGCCGGGCTAGCTGACGATGCAAGAACGTGTCGAACACTGCCGCAATATTGCGAATCAGCAACCGCCCCGCTGGCGTGACCTCAATATGGTTGGGCGATAAGCGCACAAGTCCATCGGCGGCGAGGGCCTGTAGTTCGGCCTGCTCTGGGGCAAAGTATTCATCAAAATCGGTGTCAAAGCTGAGGTGATACTTCGCCTCCAGAGCGGCCTTGTCGAGCTGAAACTGACACATCAACTCCATGATGATGGTGCGCCGAATCACGTCGTCGCGGTTCAGATTGACCCCCTTGGCAATGGGCAGGCGATCGCGCTCGATCGCCTGATAAAAGTCCTTTAACGACTTGTGGTTTTGCACATACACATCGTGGGTCATGCTGATAGCGGTCATGCCAAAGGCCAGCAGATCCGACTCGGGCTGGGTGGTGTAGCCCTGAAAGTTGCGGTGCAGCTCGCCCTGACGCTGAGCGATCGCCAACTCATCCTGCGGCTTCGCAAAATGATCCATGCCGATGAACTGGTAGCCGTGGGTGGTCAGCTCATCAATGGTCATGTGAAAAATTTCGAGCTTTGCTTCGGGGTCAGGCAGCGTCGCCGGATCGATGTGCTTTTTCTGGGTGGGTTTCATCCAGGGCACATAGGCAAAATTGAACACGGCAATGCGATCGGGGTCGAGGGCGCGGGTTTTCGTCAGGGTTTCGCGAAAAGTCTGGCGGGTCTGATAGGGCAGGCCGTAAATCAAATCAACGTTGACGCTTTCGAACCCAGCTTCGCGAATCCATCCCATCACCTCAAATAACAGCGCTTCGGGCTGAATGCGGTTAACGGCGACTTGCACCTGCGGGTCAAAATCTTGAATGCCAAAGCTGATGCGGTTGAACCCCAACTGCCGCAGCAACATCACCTGTTCACGACTGAGATAAGCCGGGTTCACCTCGATGGAAACTTCGGCGTTGTCGGCCAGGGTAAAGTGCTGGTTCAGGGCCGTCCACAACCGTTCAATTTGCGCGAGGGATAGATAGTTGGGAGTGCCGCCGCCCCAGTGCAGTTGGTTGACCGGGCGGCGATCGCTGGTCAAAGCGGCCATCTGTTCGATATTGCGAATTAAGGCATCCAAATACGGATCGGCAACGCTTTTGAGCTGGGTAATAACGGTGTTGCAGCCGCAGAAGTAGCAGGCGCTTTCGCAAAAGGGAATGTGGCAATAGAGGGAAAGCGGCGTTTGCTTATAGTTGCCGGTGGCGATCGCGGCGCGAAAGTCCACTTCGTGAAAGTCGGCGGATAGCTCGGTCGCGGGCGGATAGCTGGTGTAGCGGGACAGCGGTTGATTGTATTTATGCAGCAGGTCGGCATTAAATTCCACTGCGGAAACGTCGGTGAACATATGCAGAGTATTGGGATTCAGCGTATTTAGAGCAGTGTCGGGGCGGTGAAAAAGGGCGGGAACGGGCAGCGGGCAGCGGGGGCGCGAAGAAAGGCCGAGGCATCAACCCGGATCGCCTCGGCCAAGGTTCGGAGGGACATCGAGGGCTGTCAGGTCTGAGCTAACTCAGCACAGCCGGGAACTACGCTTCAGCCGCGATCAGTTCAACGGCAGACCGTCCCGGAGCGCGATCGGTGCTGCCCGGTTTGTCTTGACGGGTGATCAGGTCAAAAACGTGATCCCCGATCGCCGCGCGCACGTCATCTTCCATTTCGTGGAAGACATCACGATTCATTTGGAACGCCAGGTTAGCTTCATCCACAATGGCCTGGGCCGTGGCCTCATCCACTTCAACCGCATTCAGCGCATCGCGGTAGGTCATTTTGAAGGCTCGCCGCGACTCGACCGTGGGAAAGGCGTCGAACTCATGGAGTCCGGTGCCGCGATCGGGGGGTAGGCTCATGGCAGAGCGGGCAATGTGGCGCAGGCTTTGGCCGCCGGACAGGTCGCCCATGTAGCGCACGTAGGCATGGGCAATTAGCAATGCTGGGTTTTCCTCGGCGACGGTTTGAATGCGATCGACATAGGCGACGCCCTTGGGAGAGGCTTGAATTTGGTGACGCCAGTCATCGCCGTAGTAGTAGGCCAAGTCGGCTGCCAGCTTGGGCACTCGCCGCAGGGCCGGAAAGTAAACCTTGCTCACTTCCGGATGGTGGGCATATTCATCCATGGCGTCTTCTAACGCCTGATAGACAAAATATAAGTCAGCCGTCAGTTTGCGAAAGGGCTCACGCTCGACAATCCCCTTCAAAAAACACTTCATAAAGGCGGTATTTTCTGCTGCGGTGTGCGCATGTTTAGTCCCTTCCCGCAGGCGCATGGCCAGATTCATAAATTCGCTCCTTTTGGACTTATTTAAGGTCATTAGCATTCAGTGGAGTCGCTGTACTGCTATCAAGCCAGCATCTTCTGCCCCCAGTCAACGAATGCTTGGGGAGTCAATCCGACCCGATAAATCGCGTCTCTTTTGAGGAAGATCGACGCGCAGAATGAAAAACAGTGGCGCGATCGCGCCAAGGGTGCAGAGCTGAATATTTCAGCCCAACCAGAATACTTTTATGACTTTAGAACAATCAATAACCATTATGAAATCAGGGCTTCATTCCTTAATAAATGCACAAAAAAGTGACTTTCAAAATTGTTTTGACTCACGATAAAACCTGCATCTAAAGTCGCAATTTCAATATTTTTACCTGGCGTAACTAACAGTAGATCAAGTCGAACAGCGGCAGATGCAGTTGCGATACGCCTACTGGGTCAGACCGCTACTCGCCCTGAGCAGGATCGCCCTACCAGCGACACCGCGAATGATCGCTGGAGAACACTATCATCCCCTCGATTCTGAGCACTCCTGGGCCAGTTCTTCGGAACCGCCAATCGCGATCGCCCCCAGCGACGCCATTAACCAATCACCACCGACTGGGGTCTTCTAAATTGGTTAAATTGCGGCTGAGTGTCACCTCGACTGCTATGAAACTTGATCGGATTGGCCGCCGCTGTTTGTCTCATGGCCCACGATCAAGACGGCCCCTCGATTCATCGTCAGATCCTGCTCTGCCCAGCGGCGAAAAGATATGCGAACTGACCAGGTTCAAATTATGCCCTAAAAAATAATTCAAAACATGTTCTATTCAGGACACTACTCTGGGTGAAATAGTCCTTGCAAAGCGCAAGTCACATGCATCGACGATAACCTATAATTAAAATCACAATAACTCGCCATTTGAAATATCCCGAGTGATTTTATTTCCCCACTATGTATTTACTTGCGTTTGCAAGCTTTTGCAAATATTTACGGTAGTTTTAGTTTCTAGATTGGTTGAAATGGTGTTTTTGGGGGAGTGGTGATTTATTAGACTGGATATTTGGGAGCATAAAAAATGGTTCACGAAAGATCATCAGCTTTTCGGATACGAGCTACAGCACCGAAAGCGGCAGCCATAGCCGGAATTTTGTTTTCCGTCCTCCTTTTCATCAGTTTGGCATTGCTGTTAAATGCACTCTCTGCTGGTGCTGATATTAGTAGGGTAGAGTTTGCTGCTGACAAGCAGCGGATTATGCTAGCCCTGAATCTGATACCCTTCGCGAGTATTGCCTTTCTATGGTTTATGGGAGTCGTTCGTGACCGATTTGGCGATCAGGAAGATCAGTTTTTTAGCACGATATTTCTAGGTAGCGGACTGTTATTTATTGCCATGCTGTTTGTGAGTTCATCGGTCGCTGGAAGTTTCTTTTTGCTGTCAGAGATTGAGGCTGGTCAGCTGATGAATCCTGGCTATTATAACTTTAGTCTTGTCGTTGCTCGAGAAACTATAACCAATTATGGCATTCGTATGGCCGGGGTATTTATGATTTCCACTTCATCCCTCTTTATTCGTACCCAGGTTATTCCCCGCTGGTTAGCCTGGTTAGGACTTGGCTTAGCGGCAATTATGATTTTAAGAATTGGCTATATTAATCGATTGGGTTGGGTATTTCTATCCTTTCCCCTATGGGTACTTCTGGTCAGCATTTATATTTTGATTGATAACTATCGGAAAAAGAAAGAAATTTCGGCCCGATGATAAATTTCATTGAATCAAGGCTGGTTGGCACTGCCCACCCTAGGGTCGAACCAGGCTTTCGGTGGTCTATGAATGCTATTCTTCCCGATGATGGCTGATCAGAAATGATTGGCAAAAGTCTTCGGTAATGGCACATTCGCCGGGGCATAAGAAACAGATTTTTAGAGGGCTTGCAGGCGTCGGATCCCTTCTTGGAAGCCCTCGTCATATGCCGTGGTGGCCCGAAAATTGTCGTAGGGCAACCCATTCAGGGCATCTTGCAGCCCGCGAAAGAATTCCTCGTCCGGGGATACAGCTTGTTGGCGCTCAGCCTCGATCGCGCGTCGTTCGGCATCGTTCGCTCGGCGGTTGGAGTTGATAACGGCACTCGTGCCTGCTGCGACCCCAACCCCCCACATAAAATCCCCAAAGCTAGCTTGGGCCACCTTGGCCGTCGGAGCCAGGGACGCGATCGCGATCAAGACAGATAAGCCGGTAGCGCTGGATCGTTTCATAATGTCAACCTCGTCATTTCAGATACAAAAGCTGCATGCAGCGTTGTTTTTGTAGTGTTGTGTCCGAATTAATCTGGGGCCGGCCGAGCCGCCATCCAGCCATCCACCGTTGCCGATGTCACCCGCACCTGACCATCGACTCGACCGAAATACAGCACCGTTTGACTAGCCGCTATCCAGGCTTCCCCCGCTAACGTTTCCACGGTTTCCATCTGATAAATTTCGGCGATGCCCAACCCATCATCGACAATGCGGATCGTCACGTAGTTTTCCAGGCTGTCCCGACTTTGAACCTGGCCAAAGGATTGCTCTAGCATTTGACGATGGGCATCCACCCCGGCTATCCGACTCGTGGTACTGGCGGAGCCGTCGCCGTTTTTCACCGTGACGACTGTGACCGCAAATGGGGCGATCAGTTCCAGGGTGCCTGCGACATCCTGATTGTTCCGGGCAAGTTGCAACTGATCAACAACCGCCTGCACATTTTCGGCGGTCAGCCGCCCATCCGCCTGCGCCATTTCTATTGGCGAGGCAAGGGGCACTGCCTTGGCCACCAGAGGCAGGACGGTTGTCGTCAATCCCCAAAACAAAGCCGAACAGGCTAACAACCTGACCTTCATACTCACAATCTCCATCCATGCAACAAAGTTCACTAAAACCGAAACTTAACCCCGACATTCGGCCCGTGGGTAAACAGGTCAAGACCCGAGTTGCCGCTGCTGTAATCGAGATAGGTGAACCCATAGGACGCCATTAGCGAGGTGTTGCCAGAAAATAACCAGTCGATACCGCCATAGCCCGCGACGGAAAAGGTTAGGTCCCCCAAACCGAAGCCAGACATGGTACCTCCGGCCACCGCTGCCAGGTTAGAGGAGAGGTTCCAACGGGCACGCCCCCCAATCATTGGTTCGAGCACCGTGCGCGACTGGTCAAACTCAAACTGATTGCCTCGAGGACCAGTCAACACCAGGTCATTGTTGAAGCTGTAGAGCCGTAAACCAGCCATCGCGTCAAAGACAAATGGCCCCAGATCAAATTCCGTGTTGGCGGTTCTGAGGGCCGTTGGCAAGTCACCATCGCCAAAGCGGTAGGCACCGCCCAGGTCAAGTTGGGTGAAAGCCGTGCCCACTGCCGCCTCAACCGGAAGCTGAGACGGTAAACCGACCTGTTGCAAAACTGGGGGCACCGGGATATCCGCCGCGCGACCCGTGCCCAGATTCATGTAGGCTCCGCTGAAGAAGATGCCCCAGGGGCCTTTCCAGCCTTCCACCCGACCAAAAGCGGCAAAGTTAAGGTCGTTCACGATCGCATCAAAAATGTCACCGATACCCGCATCAATCGGGGCGCTGATTCCCCTCACGGTGATGTCGCCATTGGCTCCAAAGGGTACGTAAAAGAAGGGCTCGAAGTTAAACCGCCAGGGGATGTCAGCCGTGGAATCGGCAATCTGAGCGATCGCGGGTTCCCCTGCAAAAGTCCACTCGACGGCAGGCTCAGCAACGGTGCCAGCCCCTTCCGCAACGGCGCTATTTCCTGAGGATAGCGTCGTCAGGTCAGCGGCCACCGCCCCGGCCAATGGAGCAACGCTAGGGAAATCAAACGCCACGGCGGCCATGGGAGATTCGACCGGTAGCGGTAGGTCAAGGCTGGCTGCGGGATCAGCATCTGCAACCGCCGAGGTTGCAAACGGCGAATCATCTGCATCTGCATTTGTGACAAGACTTACAGTTGGGAAGGGAGGGGCTGCAGGGGACTCAGTTGTCAGTTCAGGCCTTGAGTTGGTGGCGGTGGGGTGAACCTGGAAGTCCTCTCCCCTCCCAAAAGTTAGCACCGGCAAATTACCAGTCTTCAAGACCGGATCCGCCTCGGTCTTTGTCAAACTTTGGAGGTTGCTTCCGAGCCGATTTTCACTCGCTGCAGCGGCGGCATTCGTCACTAAAAAACTGCTCAACCCCAGAGCCAGAGCTACCAATCTGTAACTCAATCGCATCCCAGAGTGGGCGGTAGTGCCACGGGCTAGATGTGGTCTCCCAATAGCTGCCCTGGAGGCCTGGGAGGACACTGAGACTGGGCGATGGAGAAAGACGTTAGGGGCAGACAGCATTGAAAATTGGCTCCACACGCGAAAAATCAAGGTGAATTAAAAGGGTACTCGCAGGCGGCTACTGAAATGGTGTAAAAGTGGCCGTTAATCTCGCCTCTGCGAACGTTCACTACCGCTGGTGCCGTCCTGTCGGGGACTCAAAGGGAATCGAACACGAGTAAACTTTAATTGCTTTGACGGCAAGTACTCCGTCCCCATTGACCGTCATAGCCAACTGAGATTTGATCTCCGGGCTGGGCTGGACGATTCGCAAGATGAACAAGAGTCACACTGGCCGCATCGTTTACAGAACCACGCCAAATGGCCTGTCCTTTGTCATTTTTTTGATCGAAACTGAGGAAGGTTTCTGAAATTAATGATCCACCAGAGCGCCGTCGAAATTCAATCCGAGAAAATCCGGCTTCGCGGGTAAAAAATGCGGAATAGTCAACGTCATTCACCCCAATTGAGCCGTTGCAAGTCATTTGCAAACTGTCTTGATTTGGCTCTTGGGCCACTAAGGAGGCTGTTTTGCTAGTGACTAAGGGATCAGCGATCGCTGGGTCGCTGTGATCCAAGATGAGTGTTCCTGAAATAAGTACTAGAGCAGTGCCAAAAAGAACGCGATACATAATTCTCCCTGGAGTTGAATTAAGCTACTTTAAGGAAAATCGAGTTTAAGGAGTTGCCCAACAAATCACTCTAGAACAAGAAAATATGAAGCCTCTATGGTGGAAAAAGCGATCGCTGTTGCTCTGGAAGGTCAAGCAATTGGTGATGCAGGACACCGATCAAACTAAAGCAGTAGCAGACAATCCGTATTCTAAAAAGTTTCTTTTTAGAATACGGATTGTCCATAAAATAAAAGTCTCATCCTTAAAATATTTTGTGCTCTCCTCGCTGAAGAATTAGTAGCAAGAATACAATATAAAATGGGCTTTTAGCGGGGCAGGCACAGCTTTATAAGGCTAGTGAACCACTTGGATAGTATTGAAATTCACTGATAGCAAACCTTTCAGAGTCGCTATTCAAAAAGTGCAAACCTGTTTTCCATTGCATCTATAGCACTCAAGAGAATTCGACCGGTATGGCTTGACACTGATATGCCGATCAACCCAGCCATCTAATATTTCGTAAGGGTTTCGTCCCATGGAAGTTCCAATAGGTTCACGATCACCCATTGAGGTGCGATCGCATCGATGAAGTCAGACGCCGAAGCCCAGCCCATAACGAGACAATTTTAGACCGATGGCGAGTCAAAAACATCGTCAAATCCTTTAGTCGAATAACTTATCTAGCCAACGTCTGCGAAGGCGATTCACCAAATAACTGCTTATAGTCCCGAGCAAAGTGCCCCATACTGCAAAATCCCCAAGCGCAGGCCACCTCTTTTACCTGCAGACTTTGCGGTTCCGCACTCAGCAACAGGCGGCGAATCGCGTGGAGCCGCAACACCTTAAGAAATGCCATCGGCCCCATACCAAACATGTCTTGAAACCCATAGTGGAGCGATCGCTTACTGGCATGCACCGCCTGGCAAATATTGGCCAGGGTTAGAGGGCGTTGCAGGTTCACCTCCATAAATTCTTGGGCATCCTTAACGATGTCAGCACGAGGATAAGGACGCAGGAATGCCCCATCCTCTGCGGGTTTTAACGCATTGATCAGCAGGGGCAGCAAGTCTTGCTCAATCAGATGCGTAGCCAGGGCCGTTCTCACCAGGTCCGGCTGCTGCTGACTGATCCAAAAGAGTTGCTGTAGATAGCAGACCAGGGGCGCGAACCGGCTGCCCTCGGGCACCACCACATTGCGCCGCATAAAGACTTCATCAAGATCATCGCGTCCTGATTGGGTGACATAGGTTTGAAAGAGTGCCTTTGACACGGTGATGCAGCCCAGGTTGGCCCCCTGGGAATGGGTGATGTGATTGACTTCGCGATGCGCATCAAACCCAAAAATACAGTCTGTTGTTAGAGCAATATCGTAGGCATAGGCAGTTTGACGAAAAGAGTCGAGAGGAAGGGTAAATACCAAGCTGTTTGTCGGTTTAGCGCCCATGACTTGCACGGCATGCTGCAGCTGGAGTTGGTAAATTTGCAAATTTCCCTGATCAAGAAATGTCAGTCCCCCCTGAAACGGCCCTTGGGTCAGTTGAGTACAGTTGACTTCCCAACCCTTGAGGCTCTCGCTCATGCAGTCAACATCATTAAAACAAGCACTTATGAGCCGAGGCATTCCATCCAAAAAAGGTGGGCTAGCGGTCGTTAATTGATTAAGATTCATGTTCTTTATCTTTTCTTAGACAAAATATAAATGCCTTCTTCGGCAATTAAAATCGCCAAAGTAAACAGATTTGCACTTTTTGAATAGTGCGGTCAGGAGCTATTCTGTCATGGTTTTCAAGGCTTTTGGTAGGTGACGAAGGGGATTAATTAAAAATATAAACAATGTTTGCTTATTCTATTCTTGCACTGAATTAGCAATATTCTCAGAATGTATGAACCTGGTGTGCTCTTCAGGCACTTAGCCTGGTTCGAGACCGACATTATCCGATTGTTACTGATCCCAAGCCATGGTGTCCTATGGGCTTCGCATCTTGAGAAAGTAGTCTTGATGAAATCAGGTTTTGAGCTGAGAGGAATTCAACAGTTTTATCTGTTTTTCAAAAAATAACATGAAGCGACAGAGACGGCTTTCAGAAATAATAATTTCCTTGCCGGCTACCTCCTTTAAGATTGCCAACCTTGCCCTTACTGTATTTCTTCGCTAATGGAGATTTTCTCTATGAGAAAGCTGAGATCTGAGGAGTTTTCCGTGGGAGTTGCTCAGCATTTTCACCTCCGATTCTTGGGTTGCTGTGTGGCGATCCTGCTGGCCTTTGGGATGGCCTTTTCGCCCCTGCACGGGGCAGCTTTAGCCGCGGCTTATTCGTCCTATGGTTCTTACCAGCAAGGTTGGGAAGGAGCCTTCCGCATTCCCTTCCTGGTGCGCTGGCCGGGGCACATTCCCGCTGGTAGCGTGTCCAATAACATCATGTCTCACCTGGATTGGTTGCCGACGTTGCTGGCGGCAGCTGGGGCTCCGGATATTACAGACAAGCTGCTCACGAGCTACAAAGCCAACGGCAAGCGCTTTAAAGTCCATCTCGATGGCTATAACTTCCTGCCGTATTTGACCGGCGAAACGCAGGCATCCCCCCGTGAGTCTTACTTCTATTTCTCCGATGACGGCGACCTGCTGGCGATGCGCTATGACAACTGGAAGCTGCATTTTGCCCAGCAGCGGACACCGGGCACCCTGGATATTTGGGCGGAGCCGTTCGTCAAAACTCGCGTACCGTTCATCTACAACTTGCGCACGGATCCTTACGAACGGGTCTCGATTACGTCCAATACCTATTGGGATTGGTTGCTTGACCATGCCTTCCTGCTGGTTCCGGCCCAATCGTATGTGGGCCAGTTCCTGGCGACCTTTAAGGACTATCCGCCTCGGCAGAAGGCGGCCAGTTTTACCGTGGATGAAGCCCTGGAAATGCTGCAAAAGTCTGCCAGCAGCTAGTCAATCGGGTGTCGAGTACCCGATTAACGATGGCAGCCTCTCTTCCCTTGATCTGGATCGAGAGGCTACCCCGAAGGATTGCTAGAGCGTGGTTTGAAACTTGGTCAAAGCCTGATGCTGTCGTGAGAGAGATCAGGACTCTCAAAGGGTGGCAAAACACTATCTAGCATTTACTTGTGGTGTAAGAGGTTGTTTTTTACCAAATAGTAATGGGATAAAACCATGCATAAGCCTAATCAAATTGACTCTATCGGCCAGGCTGTACTGCTTTTAGGGAGCACTTTGACGATTGCTGTTTTGGGCAGCTTTTCTGCTCAAGCAATTGAAAGCATCCAGCCTCCCAGTCAAGCGGCTCCGCAGCTCTTGGCCCTGGAGCTGAATGACCGTGCTGATCTGGAGGAAGGTTCTTTTCAATGTGTAAATAATGGAGATCCCATCTGTGGCAATCCTGTTTTTCACACCTCGCCGTGGACGCTTGCCGAGGAGGATGATTTCTTCACAACAGACGGATTTCGAGGGCAATATTACGAAAGCATAGAAGATGGCACAGGGCCGACGGAAGAGCAGCAAACCACCCTGCGGCAGGCTTTAGATGAGTTCAACAATGAATAACTAAAGCTTGTTAGACCGAGGAAGCATGAGCCGCCCTATCAAAGGCGGTCAGTTTCACCGTTGACGAAAGCTCTGGAGAGACTGGGGAAATCTGCCAGCAGCGAGTCAGTCAAGCCAGCCCCCAAGGACTAGTCAGTCCTTGGGGGCTGACGCCCCTACCACTTTTGGCCACGACGAAAGCGTGTAGACCGTTGACGGCAGGTTGACGATCGCCTTCCATGAATTTGATCCCAGGAGTTGAAGCAATGTTGAAAATCAAACTATTTGGCTTGTTGGGGGCGATCGCCCTCATCGCCATGGCGACAGCCTGTACCCCACAGTCCCCGACCCCCGACCCGGAATCCGACACCGGTGCCGAATCTGTTGCCCCAGACTTGGAAACTGCAGAGGGGCGGGCGGCTTACAGCGAGGTACCCTTACCCCCAGCAGAGCAACTGGTGGGCACTGACCCTGAAGCAATCGCCCTGGCTGCTTTTGGTATGGCCGATCCGGGGGAAGGCAATTTCGCCCAGGAGGTCACGGTGGACGAGCAGACTGCCACGGATGCCGTCGTCACCCTGACCCAGACGGGGCTACTGGATGACTCGGTAGAGGGCATGCGATACCGACTAGAATTTACCGCCGCCGACAATCAATGGGAGATGATGTGGGCCGGACGCCAGGTGCGCTGCCAACCCAACCGGGGCTCCCAGGAATGGGCCACCGACCTGTGTAGTTGATGCCTTGCGACGATCGCAGTTCCTTTCCGGTTTTTCCCACAAGGTTGAGATGGCCTTCGAGAGAAGGCTATCCCGTCTGGAATCGAGTCCAATTGCCATGAACAATATTCCACTCAATCGTCGGGCATTTTTAATAACTTCTTTGATTGCAGCCCCCACTGCCATGTTTTCTGTCAATGCCTTAGAAGCCCTGGCCGCTACTCCCGGCAAGCAAGTCTTCTCCATTCTCCACACCAACGACATGCACTCTAATGTCGTTGGTGTGGGGCCGCTGCGCGACTATACCCCCCTGAGCCGCAACGACGACCAGACGCGGGGTGGCTACGCTCGCCTGGGGGCACTGATTGCCCAGCGCAAAGCCGAACTGGAGCAGCTTGGCCCAGTGCTCGTCCTGGATGCGGGGGACTTCAGCATGGGCACGGCAGTGGCTGCCGCCTGTCGGGAATTGGGGGCCGAACTCCAGCTCATGGGGCAAATGGGCTACGACGCTACTACATTTGGCAACCATGAATTTGACCTGGGGCCTGACGGCTTGGGGCAGGCGATCCAACAGGCCCAAGCAGCGGGAGACATGCCGACCATACTGGCGACCAATAGTGATGTGAGTGCCCCTTCAGACCGGCTGAAGGAGCTGCAAACGCTAGTCGAGGCGGGAGCCATTCAGCCCTACACCGTGATTGAACGGGGCGGCTTGCGGTTTGGCCTGGTGGGTTTGATTGGGAACGATGCCTTTAAATATGCCCTTGATCCGGGGGAGGTGGTGTTTAGCGACCCCATCGAAACGGCTCGAACCTGCGTGACAAAACTCAAGCAGGAAGACCAGGTGGATGTGGTCATTGCCCTCAGCCACGGGGGCGTCGTGCAAGGCCCTGATGGGCAATTTACCAGCGGTGAAGACCTGACTTTACTGACCGCCGTGCCGGAGCTGGATGTGGTGATTGGTGGCCACACGCACTCTGAACTGACGGAGCCGCTAAAGGTGGGGAATCGTCCCGTCGTCCAAACTGGCAAGTATGGCGAAAACCTGGGGGAACTGGTGCTCAGTCTGGAAAACGGCCAGATTCAGGTTGAATCTTATCGGCTGATTCCGGTGGATGATCAGATTCTGGGCGATCGGAAGCTCCAGGCCCAGGTGGACTCGTTTTTGCAACGATCAGGCCCGGCGGCCTTTGCCTCTCGCGGCTACGCAACCAGCCAGCCCCTGGTCGTAATTTCCGAAGATTGGCCGATGGATTATGCCGATATTGAGGCCAGCACGCCCCTGGCCAATGTGGTCTCCGATGCGTTCCGTCTGGCGACGGGCAGCCAAGTGGGATTTACGGCAAATGGCCTGATTCGGGCGGGGTTAGTGAAGGGCAATCGCGGTGGCGTGCAAACCGTGTATGACGTATTTGCGATCGCCCCCCTGGGCGGCGGCATCATCGACCCAACGGCAGGCAGTGCTCTCGTCAAAGGCTACTTTACCGTAGCCGAATTGAAGAACATTCTGGAGTTTTGTCTGATCGATGATCCCCATCATCCCGGTGAGTTTTTCCCTCGGGTATCGGGGCTGCGGTTTTACTACGACCCTAGTCGTCCTCGCTTTGATCAGGTTATGGCGGTGGAGCTCGGCAACCTGGATGAGGGCTATCGCCGCCTGGACTGGGCCGATCCGACCCTTTACAGCGTCGCGACCAGTTTATTTGGCGGCAAAATCGTTGTGGCGATTCCTCAACTGACGAAGGGAGCGTTACCGCTACAGGCCAAAAAGGCCGACGGTACGCCACTGACAAATCGCCTGGAGGCTTTGGTTGACCCGCGCGAATCAACCAGCCCCTATGTGTTGTCTACCCATTCCGATCTGGATGCATCTGTGGCTGCCGTCGATGTCGCCAATCGAGAAATCAAAGAGTGGCAGGCCATTATGGATTACTTTGTCAGCTTACCCAACAAGACCCCAGACGGCATTTCGCAGCTGACTAAAGATGCCCACACGCAGGAGGTTCGAGCCATCAAGGTCTAACGATGAGTTGTGCAACTGGCGGTATTCAATCTTTTTGAGGCACTTATGCTTAAACGCATCTGGAAATTCGCCCTGACCTGGGTGGTAATGGTGGCGATCGCCCTGCAATCGGCTGCCGTCCCCACCCAGGCCGCTCCCTATCCTGCGGCCCAGGCAACCCTGGCTACCGCCACCCAACTGCCCCAGCCCGACCCCAAATTTACGGGGAAAGTCGGCAACACCTACCAAGATTCGGTCCCCAGCTATCCCCAGCCGATTAAAGCCCCGGCGGACGCCCCCAACGTGCTGCTGATTTTGCTAGATGACGTCGGCTTTGGCATGACCTCCCCCTTTGGTGGTCCCGTGCCCACCCCCAACCTGGATAAGCTGGCCCAAAACGGCCTTTCCTACACCCGCTTCCACACCACCGCCCTGTGCAGCCCCACCCGGGGAGCCCTGCTGACCGGACGCAATCACCACAGCATCGGCACCGGGGTGATTACCGAATTGGGCACGGGCTACCCCGGCTACACAGGCATCATCCCCAAAAGCACCGCCTTGGTGTCGGAAACCCTGAAGGACAACGGCTACGCCACCGCCATGTTCGGCAAATGGCACAACACCCCGGAACAGGACATCAGCCCCGCTGGTCCCTTCGATCGCTGGCCCACCGGCCTCGGCTTCGACTATTTCTACGGTTTTAACCAGGGGGAGGCCCACCAGTATTACCCCACCCTGTACCGCAACACCGTCCACGTCGATCCCCCGGCCACCCCGGCAGAGGGCTACCACTTCACGACCGATATGACCGATGAGGCGATCGCCTGGACTCGCAACGTCCGTGCTGCCAACCCCGACAAGCCCTGGTTTGTCTACTTCAGCACCGGAGCGGTTCATGCCCCGCACCATGTCCCGCCGGAATGGCGCGCCAAGTTCAAAGGCCAGTTCGACTCCGGCTGGGATAAGCAGCGGCAACTCACCCACGCCAAACAACTAGAGCTGGGCGTCATCCCCGCCGGGACGCAGCTCACCCCTCGTCCAGCGGAAATCCCCGCCTGGGATAGCCTCACCGACGACGAGAAGACCGTCTACACCACCTTGATGGAAAACTACGCCGGGTACATGGCCCACACCGATTACCATGTGGGTCGCCTGGTTGATTCCCTGGCAGCCTCTGGTGAACTGGACAACACCCTGATCTTCTACATCATTGGCGACAACGGCGCGAGTGCCGAAGGCGGACTGGAAGGCACCTTCAGCGAGCTGGCCAGTCTACTAGGGATTCAGCTCGGTCTGGAAAGTACCATCAACCGTCTGGATGAAATCGGCGGCCCCACTAGCGAACCTCACGTTCCCGTGGGTTGGGCCTGGGCGATGGATGCGCCCTTCCAGTGGACGAAGCAGGTGGCCAGCCACTTTGGCGGCACCCGCAACCCGATGGTGGTGCACTGGCCCAACGGCATTCAGGCCAAAGGCGAGGTCCGCACCTAGTTCCACCATGTGATCGACGTGGTGCCGACCATTCTGGAAGCCGCCCACATTGCGGCCCCGCAGGAGGTCAACGGCATTACCCAGAAACCCATCGAAGGGGTCAGCATGGCCTACTCCTTTGACGCTGCCGCTGCGCCCGATCGCCGCACCAATCAGTACTTTGAGATGTTCACCAACCGAGCCATCTACGATCATGGCTGGACGGCGGTGAGCCGCTTTGGCCTGCCCTGGGACACCAACAGCCGCACCGGCAATTTTGAGGAGTCGCCCTGGGAGCTGTACCACGTCGAGGAAGACTTCAGCCAGGCCAATGACCTGGCAGCAGAGAATCCGGCCAAGCTGAAGCAGCTACAAGCCAAGTTCATTCGGGAAGCGAAAAAGTACAACGTCCTCCCCCTCGACCCCCGCTTTGCCGAGCGCCTTGACCCCACACTACGGGTGGGGGGCGAACCAGCCACCCACTGGACCTACTATGGCAACAACGTCTGGCTCCCCGAACCCGTCGGCCCCCAGCTGTTTCCCCGAGGGCACACCATCACCGCTCAGGTGGATATTCCCCAGGGCGGCGCGGATGGCGTGATCGCCTGTGCCGGAGGCTTTTCAGCAGGCTGGTCGCTGTTCGTGCAGGATGGTAAGCCCAACTTCCGCTATACGGTGTTTGAAGTCGGTGATGTCACCATCCCCGGCACGGTGAAGCTGCCGGAGGGCGAGGTCACCCTCAAAACCGAGTTCATCCCCGATGGCGTTCCCGAAGGGGCTGGCACGGTGAAGCTGTACGTCAACGACCAGCCAGCGGGAGAAGGGAAGCTGACCCGCACCCTCTTCCGCCACGGTCTAGAGCCCTTTGAAGTGGGGCGCGACTCGATTACCGCGATCGCTCCCGAGTACCAGAATCAGGGCAAGTTCGAGTTCACCGGCCAGATCGAGCAGGTGGCCTTTGCGCTGAAGTAAACGTTGTCCTAGAACTCCGAGGTCTTTGAGACCTCGGAGTTCTAGATCTAGAGGAAAAGTATGTTCAATCGCATCTGGAAATTTGCTCTGGCCTGGGTGGCGATCGCCGCCTTCGTGCTCCAATCCGCCGTGCCCCCCGCCCTGGCTCAGGAAATTTTGCCCCACCCGGACAAGCCCTTTGCTGGCAAAATTGGGCTGACCTATAAAACATCCGAACCCGTTAAATCACAGCTCAAACTACCCAGCACCTACGGCATCGAAAACGCTCCCAACGTACTGCTGGTGCTGATTGACGACGTGGGCTTCGGCCAGTTCAGCAGCTTTGGCGGCAGCATCCCCACCCCCACCATGGATCGGGTGGTGAAAAACGGGTTGCAGTTCACCCAGTTCCACACCACCGCCCTCTGTTCCCCCACCCGCGCGGCGCTGCTCACCGGGCGCAACCACCACTCCATCGGTAACGGCGTGATTACCGAAGCAGGCACGGGCTTCCCTGGTTATTCCGGAGTAATTCCTGACAACGCCGCGACGTTTGCTCAAGTTTTGCAGGCCTACGGCTACGCCACCGCCTGGTTTGGCAAAAACCACAACGTGCCCGACTGGGAAAGCAGCATGGCTGGCCCCTTCGATCGCTGGCCGCGCGGCTTGGGCTTTGACTACTTCTACGGCTTTGTCGGCGGCGACACCGACCAGTTCCACCCTGCCCTGGTGGAAAATACGACCCGCATTGAACCGCCTGAAATCAACGCTGATGGCTCTCCCTATCACCTCAGCACCGACCTGGCCGATCACGCCATCAACTACATTCGTCAGGTGAACGCGGTTTCTCCTGAAAAACCTTTCTTCGTCTACCTCTCACCCGGTGCCACCCATGCCCCCCACCAGGCTCCCCAAGAGTGGATCGACCAATTCAAAGGCCAGTTCGACAGGGGCTGGGACCAGTACCGCATCGACACTTTCGAGCGGCAGAAGAAGCTCGGTGTAATTCCCGCTGACGCCAAGCTCACCCCCCGTCCCGCCGCCCTCGCCGCCTGGGCTTCCCTCTCCCCCGAGGAGCAGCGGGTCTATGCTCGCATGATGGAAGTGTTTGCCGGATTCACCGCCCATGTGGACCATGAGGTGGGTCGTGTGGTGGATGCGATCGACCAGATTGGCGAACTCGACAACACGCTGGTGATCTACATCGCGGGCGACAACGGCTCCAGCGCAGAAGGCGGCTTCAACGGTCTGTTGAACGAAATGACCTTCTTCAACGGCCTGTCCGAAAAGCTGGAAGCAAAGGTGGCGGCGATCAACGACCTGGGCGGTCCCCTGTACTACAACCACTTCCCCGCCGCCTGGGCCTGGGCCATGGATTCCCCCTTCCAGTGGACCAAGCAAATTGCCTCCCACTTTGGCGGCACCCGCAACGGTATGGCGATGTCCTGGCCCAACGGCATCAAAGATCAGGGCAGCAAACGCTTCCAGTTCAGTCATGTGATCGACATTGCGCCGACGATTTTGGCGGCGATCGGCATCGACCAGCCCGTGCAGGTGAACGGCATCACCCAGAAGCCCATTGAAGGCACCAGCCTGACCTACACCTTCGAGGATGCGAAGGTCCCCACTCGCCACACGACTCAGTATTTTGAGATGGCGGGCAATCAGGGCATTTACAGCGACGGTTGGATGGCTAGTGCCCTGTGGAGCGAACCCTGGGTACCGGAACCGCCAGCGGATAAAAACATCCTGAACCTGGATTGGGAGCTGTACCACATTGACGAAGACTTCACCCAGGCGGTGGATCTGGCCGACCAGATGCCCGAAAAGCTCCAGGAGATGAAAGACCTGTTCTACGCCGAAGCGGCTAAGTACAATGTGCTGCCCTTGGATGGTCGCAAAATCGCCAGATTGAATGTCGCCAACCGTCCCAGCCTGACGGCAGGTCGCACCCACTTTGCCTACCCACGGGGCATTCGTGTCCCAGAAGGTTCATCCCCTGACCTGAAACACGTCAACCACACCATTACCGCCCATGTGGAAATTCCCTCCCAGGGGGCGGAAGGCATGTTGATGACCCTGGGGGGACGGTTCGCCGGATACGGCCTGTTTGTGAAGGACGGCAAACTCGTCTACCACTACAACCTGGCCGGGGTCGAGCGGTACAACATTGAGTCTGATCAGCGTATCCCCACGGGCAAAGTGGTGCTCAAGGCGGAGTATAAGACTGATGCCAACCAGCCCTATGCCGGGGGGACGGTAACGCTGTACGCCAACAACAAAAAAATTGGCCAGGGTCGGGTGGAGAAGAGCATTCCCAACCGCGTCACCCTGGACGAGACGATGGACATCGGCTTCGATACGGGGACTCCGGTGATGGAAGCCTACGAGCTGCCCTTTGCCTTTACCGGCAAGCTGGATGAGGTGGCGATCGACTTGGGTTAGTCTGATTGGTCAGGTGGGCGGTGCTCACGCGATCTCGTCCTCCCCTGCCGCCGCTAAAGACCTGGCTGAGGTGTGCCCCGATCGCCCCGGCCTCACTCGTTGCCGTCACCACCTGACAGCCTTGCTCGACCAGCCCCTCGACCGATCGCCGCACGTCTTGAAACAGGGGGGCATCGGGCACAGGAAGCAACAGAACGCTGTCGGGAGCCGCGATCGCATTCAGCCACGCCAATTCATCTCGCCGAGGCTGGAAGTAGCCATAAACCAGCACCTTTTGGGGGGCAGGCGACTGCTCGATCGCTCGCCAATACAACTCGCTCAGGTCAATCAGCCTTTCCCCATGCAACGCTTGCTGAAACGTTTGCGCCACCGGCAAAAGTCGGTTGGTTCGTGCGGAAAATTACCGGGAAGATGGCTCAGGTCAGGGCTGCTTTGCAGGAGCGATCGCACCATTGGCAACCAAGCATTAGCAGTACCCCACCGATCGACGGGTTGCAGGGTGTCTTGCAAGACCTGGCGAAAAATAGCTTGGGCCTTGAGGGTAGAGGCGATCGCCCAGCCTGCGCATGCTAACGTCTTGGTCGCCCCATGAGTGAGCAATTGATGGGGAGCATTGAGAGCACGGGCGGCCAGTCTCGATGCAGTGATGACTTGCTGATCAGCAGATCCCGATAACTGGGCTGCCTTTGGGAAAAAATTTGGACAAATATACAGCGTTCCCCTGCTGGATAAGGTACAAATTTAGATCTGAGACTTAAGCGTGACAAGGATTTCAGGGCTAACGCTGTACCTCACGGGAGCGGGAACCGCTGTAAAGCAGACGAGCCATGAGGGTATATTCCGTTGAGAAATTCAGCCCTAACCCAGAGAAAGTAAGGACTGCTACGACTGGGCCTGCGATCAGCTTTCCCAACCATTTCCGTGATCTCACGTAAAAATTGGGAAACAAAGCACGGATCACTACAACTTTACGTTGTGGTTTTCGATCAGTAGGAGCGCCAATATTGGCGGAGGTGGCCTGTCTTATTGGGGGGGAATCTAGTCAACTTCCAAATAGATTTGAGGAAGAGGAGTTTCTGGTTTCGGTAAGAATGTGTCCAAATAAATCGAACCTGATATAGATGCCAAAGTTCAGAAGTGGAAAATATGCAAATCCATAAGCTCATCCCAAGGTCATGTTTGAAAAATCACTGGCAGGCAAGCTGTCCACCCTGAAGCATGGAGGCATTGGCATGCCTGGGATATCCCAAATCAGACACATTGTCTCGTGCCCTTAGCTGAACCTTGAAAGGCGCTACTAAGATTCACTTTCATAGGTGTAAGGGATCACTTTTTAACCGTCATGTTTTAATTAGCCGGGCTCAAACAGCTGGCCTTTAAAGCAGTCAGAGCTGTATTGATGAGCCTTTCTGACGGCCATGCATTAATCAACTCTTTCGATTGCGACACAATCAACAATCGTTGATCTATTGATTCTGAAATGACGATGGCTTAGCTAGTCTAGTACCGCATAGCGGAAATGCATATACCCTTAAGGAGTGAGTTTTAGAGGCTGACGTCGAATGCCTGGTCC
>NZ_JACSWC010000427.1 GCF_016888165.1 Halomicronema sp. CCY15110
GGGAACTGCAACTAAATAAAGTACCCGTTCAATCCGGTTTCGACTTCGCTCAACCTGCCAGTATCGAGAGTTGAGCGCAGTCGAAACTCGGTTCATGGGGATCTTTTTTTCGCGCAAGTCTCTTAGGTTGCCGGGTCTTTGGGGGCGAGAAATCGCTGGGCGACGGTTTCCGGTTGAATAGCCGACAGAATGACGTGGCCGGAGTCCATAATCAGGACGGCGCGGGTGCGGCGACCATAGGTGGCATCCACCAGCTGCCCGCGATCGCGGGCCTCCGCAATGACTCGCTTAATCGGTGCTGACTCCGGACTCACGATCGCCACCACCCGATTGGCCGAGGCAATATTGCCAAATCCAATATTGATCAGCTTGATATCCATACATCATCCTGGCGAGCACCGACAAGCCGAATCATTCACTGAGTATCAGTCAATTGCTAGCAGTCTCTCAAGAGTCGCCATTCGACTATCCAACCCTAATCGCGATAGATAATTTGGCCGTTCACCCCGTCAAAACTCTCAAGCACCAACGGCTGATAATCAATCAAATTTTGCTGAAGCTTTGTCGCCTCATCCTAACGACAAAGCCAGCAAGCAGCAAGCACAGAAGTGGTTGCGGCGGTGACGACAAATCGCCACCGGCAAATATCGCTGGCGATTTGTACCATAATTATTGGGGAGCGCTGACCGAGAGGAAGCGACAAAGGGCACCGCCACCACCCACGCACAAGCTTGCTTCAGCACTATGCCCGACTCATTGTGGTCTTATTAGCGTTGGGAGAAGGGGCCACCCCTCAGGATAAATCGACCGTGAGCCACCGCCTGGAGCGTGTCGAGCTCGCGGCATCGCGTCAGTCAGCAGGAGAGTCAGCCATGCAACCAGTGGATTTCACAACTTTGATGGCCGCCTGTGCTGAGCTGCGGGATGAGTGGCTGCCCGCGCGGTGTGAGCAGGTAATTCAGCGGGATGCGATGACGTTAGCGATCGCTCTCCGCACCCTCAAGCAACGGGGTTGGTTAACGATTTCTTGGCATCCGCAGGCGGCCCGACTCCATATCGACACACCGCCCCCCCGAGTCCCCGACACCTTCACCTTTAGCCAACAGATCAAGCATCAGTTGGGGGGCTATGCCCTGGTCAGCATTACCCCCGTCGCCCCGTGGGAACGGGCGCTGGATCTGGCGTTTGCCCAGCGACCGGGCGATCCAGTCGAGTGGCACTTGTACGTTGAAATCATGGGCAAGTATAGCAACGTGATTTTGGTGAATGCCCGCAATCAAATTGTCACGGCAGCGCACCAGGTGTCTGAGCAGCAGTCCAGCGTGCGACCCATTGCCACCGGAGCGCAATATACTCCCCCCCCGGCGATTCCCGGCCCTTTCCCCAGGTTGGATGAACCCCAATCGCGGTGGCAAGAACGGGTGGCCCTGCTGCCAACCACTCTAAAACAAGCCTTGTTCAAAGCCTACAGCGGCTTAAGTTCTTCCCTGGTGCGCGATTTAGCAGCCCAAGCCGACTTGTCACTAGAGCAGCCGGTAGAGGCGTTGACCCCGCTTGAGTGGGAACGGCTGTTTGCCCAGTGGCAAGGGTGGCTCCAGCGGTTAGAGGGCGGCAATTTTTCACCGCATGTATTAGACGCGGGCTACTCGGTGTTAACCACAGCGGGCACAGCCCAGGCGAATGTGCAGACGCTACTGCGGGACTATTACCACGATGAGTTGAACCGTCAGGAATTTAATCGGCTGAAGAATCAACTCACCCAGCGGCTCAAGAACCTGTTGAAGAAGCTGCGTCAAAAGGAGGCGACCTTTGCACAGCGGTTAGCCCAGGCGGATCAAGCGGATGACTATCGACAACAGGCGGATCTACTGATGGCTTACAACTACCAGTGGCAGCCGGGGATGCGATCGATGGCGTTGGCCGACTTTGAAACCGGGGAAACGGTGACGATCGCCCTCAACCCGGAGAAAAATGCCATCCAAAATGCCCAGACAATTTATAAAAAACATCAAAAATTGAAGCGATCGCGCCAGGCGATCACCCCACTATTGCAGGCAGTGCGGGCCGAAATTGCTTATCTCGATCAGGTAGACGCAGCGGTGCAACGCCTGGAGCAATACGAGGCCGCCCCTGATTTAAGCGCCCTGCAAGAAATTCGCGATGAACTCATTCAGCAAGCCTATCTAGAAGACCCGACCTATCGACCGGGTTCGCCAACGAGCAAGGACACGCTCAACGTTCGCAAGTTTCAGACCCCCGGCAACTTGGAGGTCTGGGTGGGTCGCAACAACCGCCAAAATGATTTGCTGATTTCGAAAGCGGCCACTGATTATGATCTCTGGTTTCATACCCAAGAAATTCCCGGTAGCCACGTGCTGCTGCGCTTGGATGCGGGACAAGTACCCACGGATGAGGATCTCCAGTTCACCGCTGACGTGGCGGCTTATTACAGTCGCGCCCAGCAGGCTGACCAAGTGCCCGTCGTCTTTACTCAGCCGAGGCATGTGTATAAACCCAAGGGCGCACTGCCGGGCATGGTGACCTACACCCATGAAACCGTGCTGTGGGGACAGCCGACCAAGCTCAACGCTCAACTTTTGGAAAATTCAGCCGCGTCAGAGCCAACTTTAGTCGCCACCTGACGCGATCGCTGTCAGGGTTTCATGAGCATATATCAGATAAAACTACCAAAAAGCCATGATTGTCCCAAAAGCCCCTAAGACAATCTTACAAAAACCCTGAAGTTTTATGACAAAAAAACTGTGTGGCTTGATACAATGCTTTTTGGTGAGAGAGATGAATCGGGAAACACCGCTTCATGGACGTTTGGAGAGACGTCGTTTCCTCCCACTTGAGAGAGCAACTATTTTTTTTAGGCCGACTTTTAACGAAGTCGGCTTTTTATTGGCGAACCTCGTTCATTGTCAGCCCCGGCGACTCAAAAAACCGTTCATACAGAACCGTCAAAAAAGTTTGTTCTTTGATTGGCGGCCCAGATGGGGGCACCGCTAAGACTCGGGTACAGGGATGCCCACCTTGGTTAACAGGTTGAGGGGGCCAATCTGGCGGAGCTTTTCGAGTTCTGCCGGGGTCTTGACGAGTAACCAGCCGGCGTAGCCTAGACTATTGACGCCAATATCAGCATAACCGGGTCGCGATCGCGCCACCACCATCATCCAGTCACGGGTCAGCAATAAATTGTAGGGCTGCTCAGGGTGGGGCGTGGTCAGCGTCAAGCCAAGGGCAGCGAGTAAATGGCGATAGGTCAAGCGCAACTGTGCTCCCAGACTGTGGTGATCTTGTCGCCAGTCGAGATGGAGAGGCTGCCAGCGGTGCTGGAAGGGAAGGGAACTTAGGAATGCTGGCGTGCTCGCGGTGGACGGGGGCGGAAGGATTTGGGCCATGGGCAACGTCGCGGTCCCGTCATCATCGGCAAAGGGCACCAGTTGTAGATGCTTATGGTGTTGGCTCGCCCCGGAAATCGGCCCACTGTTGTAGAATCCCAGGCCATCAATCGCTTGGATGCAGCGCGCCCAGGCCGCAAAATCCTCTAGCGTGAGCCATGATTCTTGGGCCACGTAGTCGCGAGTAATGACGAGCAGGTGATGCTCAACGACGTTGAATTTGTTAAGCAAACAGACATGGGTGGGCGATAAATCCGCCACAAATAAAGCGGGTTCATACGGCAGAAATGGATTAGCGGGTTGGCGGGACGGGCGATCGCGCTGGGCCTTTTCATGGTGGGCTTTGCGGGCCAGACTATCCACCAGTCGCACCACAAACGGAATGCCGCCATCTGCCAGGGTGTGGGTGTGGGTGGCGATCGGCATTAATGCCCCACTGGCCAAAGCCTGAGTGGTCGTCTGCTGCACTAGCGGCCACAACCCTGCGGGCACGGCGGCGGAAAACTGAGTCATGAATTCAGACTGTCGTGAGGATTATTGCTAACCTACCGGGCGAGTGCAGCGCCCGTAAAGTAAGTCGTTGGGGATCTGCAACTAAAAAAGTACCCGTTCAATCCGGTTTCGACTTTGCTCAACCTACCAGTATCGAGAGTTGAGCGGAGTCGAAACTCGGTTCATGGGGATCTTTTTTATGCGCAAGCCCTTTGGTTACTTGATGACCGCTGCGCTCACTCACAAGTTGGCGGCTATTATCTTATCCTGCAAGGCCAGGGCTACCCCTTTTTCGAGACGGCGGGACAATCGGCCAGATACCAGCGCCAGGGAAAGTCGATTCCCTGAGTCAAGCCGATGCGGGTAGTTTGCACCAGTTGAGGGTGACCTGTGGCGAACTGCTGCGTCCACTGGGGCGATCGCGGCTCCAGCCAGAGCGGCTCGCCCCCCGTCAGGTGAATACCGTTGAGGGTGCGATCGATTTGCAGCACGCGGCACAGCTTGCCCGGCCCAGCGGCCACACGAGCGGGCTTTTGGCGTTGCTTTTCATCGACCCACGGGGGCAAGCGATCGAGGTCGAGGGCGCGAATAAGGACGGCACTTGGCACCGTGTCGGCGTCGGTCACCACATTGATGCAGTGATATATGCCGTAGATGAGATAAACGTAGCAGCTCCCCGGTGGCCCAAACATCACTTCATTACGGGCGGTGCGGCGGCGATAGGCATGACAAGCTGGGTCATCCGGGGCGTATGCTTCGGTTTCCACAATCAGGCCGCGATATTGACTGCCATCGGCAAACTCGCGCACCAGAGTGCAGCCCACCAAATCTGGCGCAACCACTGGAGACGGTCGTCCCAACCACGCGGCAGATAAGGCAGATGTCGGCGAAGAAGGGGTCATAAAAAGGATGCAGGAAGATTTGCGGGTGACACATCGCCAGCAGTGGGCATGACTGGGGTTTGACTCAAGGCCCGTGTCGATGTTGCATGAGAGCAGGATACAAAACTTTTGGGGTTCGCCCCACGGTCACTCGATTTGCCGATTTTGCCTATGTGGAACACCATTGCCCAAGACATTACCCGTGCGACGGGGCAGCCATTTGATCTGCAAGATCGCCGGAGCATCGGCGGCGGTAGCATTAATCAGGCTTTCAGAATTTCGGATGGCGATCGCGACTATTTCCTGAAGCTCAACCAAGCGAGCCAGTACGCCATGTTTGAGGCCGAAGCGTTGGGCCTGCGGGAAATGGCCGAGACCCGTACCATTCGGGTGCCAAAGCCGATTTGCTGGGGCACGGCTAACGGTTCTTGCTACATCGTGATGGAGTATCTGCCCCTGGGCAACAGCAGTCGCGACTCGTGGTATCAAATGGGGCAAGATTTGGCCGCCATGCACCGAGTGACGAGCGATCTCGGCTTTGGCTGGCAGCGCGATAACACTATCGGTGATACGCCTCAAAAAAATCCCTGGACGGCAAACTGGGTCGAGTTTTACGTCGAGCATCGTCTGCGCTACCAGTTTCAACTGGCCAATCGGCGGGGCAACTTTCGACGACAAGCAGAGCTAATGGCGGCAGTTCCTTCATTGCTGGCGGGGCATACCCCAGAACCATCGCTCGTACATGGGGATTTGTGGTCGGGCAATGCATCGGTGACGGCGGATGGTACCCCCGTGATTTTAGATCCGGCGACCTATTATGGCGATCGCGAGGTGGATATCGCCATGTCGGAACTCTTTGGCCGCTTTCCCCAACCCTTTTACGAGGGTTACAACGACGCCTATCCGCTAGCGCCCGGGTACGAAACCCGCAAAATTCTCTATAACCTGTATCACATCATTAACCATTTCAACCTGTTTGGCGGCGGCTACGGCTCCCAAGCGCAGAGCATGGTTGATCGCCTGCTGCGCTGACCCTAGCAATCCCCACCGGCCTGGTGGGCAGGGAATCGAGCTAGTTGCCCCACCCCCGTTAACCGAAAACTCACAATTCTTGAGATGATAAGTGCAGTCGAGTTCTTGCAATGACCTCATGGAAACTCAAACCTGCCCGGTCTGTGGCGTCAAAATTCTAGTTGGTATAGTCGGGGGCGATCGTGTCCAGTTTTCGGCGGGGCCGCCAGGCAACCGAGCCCGACTGTGGGCGCGGGTTTGCAAATATGTCAATAAACCTGGCTGTATTAACCCCGACGGGGGCGCTCAAACGCCGACCAAAGACGATTACTACAAGCCTGATATACCCAGATAAAGTGTTGCAAATGTGATCAGCTGGTAGCTTTAGGGCTGCATTTTCATTCAGCTGAGCCATAATGTCACAGGAAATCTTCTTTTAATAGAAATCTATGAAGTTATCTCGTTCCGCTGGTTCATGGGCATGGATGCCACTCGCCGTAGCTTGCACCCTTGGCCTCACTGCCGTCAAAGTCCAGGCTCAAAGCTCGGTTTATAGTCCCATTCCCTTGCCTAGCAATCGAGAAATCACCGATACCCTGTCTGACAACGACATTCCCACGGGGGTCGGCGGTTTTGCCCGAGACTACACCGTTCAGTTCGAAGATGGTGACCAAGTCGCGATCGACCTGATTTCTGAAGAGTTTGATACCTTGATCACTCTGCTCGGCCCTGACGGCACCACCGTGGGTGAGAATGATGACGGCCCCGACGGCACCACCAATTCCCTACTGTTTGCCCGCATCACCGAATCCGGCACCTATACAGTACGGGTGCGCTCTTACGCGGGCCAAGGGTCGGGCGAATTTTTGCTCAAGGTGGCCCGCCTGCGTCCGGTGGATTAACTACAGCTGGGCAATGGGAAACCCAAGCAGGCGTGATATGCAGTGGGATGGGCGGGGCGATCGCCCTCACCCCAGCAAATTCGCCAATTTTCAGAAAAATGCTTGCTGTTGGTTCAACGGGTCTGTTATCTTAATCAAGCGCTTAGGTTTTGCGCTTAAGCCGGGATAGCTCAGCTGGTAGAGCAGAGGACTGAAAATCCTCGTGTCGGCGGTTCAAGCCCGCCTCCTGGCATCTTAAATTTTCGCTCAGATTACCTGGCCTCAAGGGTTTCGGGGCTACTCTGTGCAACTACGAGTTGTAGAAAGTCTGTACTAGATCTACTTAGTTTCTGGGTGTTTTTAGTAAGACTTTAGTAAGAGATACCGATGCCTAAGAAATCGATTGATTAGTACATCAAGGAAGCTAATGCACGCTTAAAGGGCAGCGAAAGGCGGCTTAGCCGAGGGAGGAGGGAGGCCGTCTTTGGAACAATCTGCTGAGCATTATTTCACAACAAGTCTATTAATCATCGGTCTTTGTTTTGAGGAACTGTCAAAGGTAAAGACTATTCATGAATCTGTAGCTTGTTTACTTTCTATCGGGAGATATATAGAGCGCAACTCAAAACTTTGTGGAGTTGATGCTTCTCGCGATGGCATCCGAAACACCTTTGCGAATCAAGCTTTGAATACCAACATTCAGTATGGAGTCCAGGGCGCTTCAGGATTTCATGATTATTGCTTAGAGTTGGGTAATTTTGACCTGCCTGCAGCGGTTGCTCTAGCTCAGGATGCGAGAACTTGTAACCACACACTCGATGCATGGATTACTGATCCTCCTTACGCTGATGCCATCAATTACCATGAGCTTTCTGAGTTTTTCCTGGCCTGGTACGACAAGCAACTGACTCGCCTGTTCCCTGACTGGTACTCCGACAGCAAACGCGCCCTCGCCATTACCGGACGAGACGAAAACTTCCGCATCAGTATGGCGGATTGCTACGCCAATCTTGCTAAGCACATGCCAGATAACGGCTATCAAGTCGTCATGTTCACCCACCAAGACGCCGCCGTTTGGGCTGACCTCGCCCTAATCCTTTGGGCCTCTGGCCTGCAAGTCAGCGCCGCCTGGTGCATCGCCACCGAAACCAGCTCCGCCCTCAAAGTCGGCAACTACGTTCAGGGCACTGTCTTACTCGTACTGCGTAAGCAAACCTCCGACCAAGTCGTCTTCCTCGACGAAATCACCCCCCTCGTCCAGATCGAAGTGCAAAAGCAGCTCGACTCCATGCTGCAACTCGATGACGACGAAGACCCCAACTTTGGCGACACCGACTACCAGCTCGCGGCCTATGCCGCCGCCCTGCGCGTGCTCACTCAATACAAACAAATCGAAGACATCGACGTTGCCCACGAGCTATCCCGCCCCCGCAAAAAAAGTGAAAAATCCCCCATCGAACGCCTCATCGACGAAGCCGTCAAAACCGCCTGCGACTACCTCGTTCCCAAAGGCTTCGACTCCTTCGTCTGGAAAATGCTCACCCCCGAAGAGCGCTTCTACCTCAAAGGGTTAGACATTGAGAGCCACGGCGAATATCGCGATGGCGCTTACCAAGAACTCGCTCGCGGCTTTGGCCTCAAAGACTACAAGCCCTTTCTCCACAGCAGCAAAGCCAACCAAACCCGCCTCAAAACCCCCACCGAATTCGCCACCAAAAACCTCGGTGACGCAGGCTTCGGCCTCTTCCTCGTCCGTCACGCCCTCTTCGCCATCCGCGAAGTCACCCGCACCGAAGACGCCCAACAAGGCAAAAGCTGGCTCCGCGCCGAAGTCCCCGACTACTGGAGTCACCGCAAAAACCTCATCGAAATCTGCAACTACCTCGCCAATCTCCGTTACGCGATCGATCACTGGGCCACCGACGCCCATTCCGCAGAACTCCTCGCCGGAGCCGTCGAAAACGACAGCGTGTAGGTAACGCCGATGAACACGGATGGACGCAGATGAGAGAGCAACTTTAAGCGAGCTAATTAAGATAAAAGGAGAATCGCCCGATGGATGAAACGCCACAAGCCAGACAGATACAAGCCCTAAAAGCACTCTTTAAAGAGACCCAAGCCCTGCCCCAGGCGCAAACCCTCGCCGAAGGTGACATCTCAAGCGAAATTGCTGCCTATCGCGCCACTCAAACCGATCCCACTCAAACCGATTCTTCCCGCTGAGGTCACACCATGTCAGTCATTTCCTTCAAAGCCCCCATCAAAAACGGCATCATCGAAATTCCCGACGAATATAAGCAAGCCCTGACGGATACCGATCAGGTCGAAGTCACCATCCTCACCCCCCGTAAAACCGCCAAAACCGGCTTCATCGCCGAGTTGATCGACAACCCCGTCGAAGTTGCAGACTTCACGCCCCTCACCCGAGAGGAAGCCCATGACCGTAGCCTCTGATCTCTACTTCCTAGATTCCAACATCTGGCTATACGCCCTCCTCAAAAAAGTCCAGCTCACCCCAGACGACCTCACTAAAGCCCAAGTTTCAAACCGCCTCATTGATTCTCCCAACGTCGCCGTCAGCACCCAGGTCATCAACGAGGTCAGCGTCAACCTGATCAAAAAAGCCCGCTTCACCGAATCCCAAATCCAAAGCCTGATTCAGAGCTTCTACGACGGTTGCCAGGTCATTGCTCCCAGCCAATCCCTGCTGATCCAGGCCAGCCAGGTGCGCGATCGCTACAGCCTCTCCTTCTGGGACGGCCTCATCATCGCCGCTGCTCTCACCGCCAACGTGGGCACCCTCTACTCAGAAGACATGCAAAACGGCCTGGTCGTCTTCGACCAACTCGCGATCGTCAACCCGTTCAGCTAATCAGTTGTCCTCCATCTGCGTCCATCCCCGTTCATCTGCGTCCTCATGTTGCGCTACTCCTCCCGCCGCGATCGCCTCGACCAAACCTTCCTCAACCAGCGATTGGTAAACGCCCAATCCTACGATCTCATCGCTGGCTACTTTCGTTCCTCCATTCTCGAAGTGGCAGGCGAAGCCCTAGACACCATCCAGGGCACCATCCGCGTCATCTGTAACTCTGACCTCAACCTTCAGGACGTGCAGACTGCTAAAGCCGCCAAAATTGCGCAACGTCGCGAATGGTGCGCTGCCGAACCCGAAAAGTATGGCGAAAAAGCCAAGCCTCGATTCCAGCGTCTTTACAATCTGCTCAGCTCCCAAAAGCTCCACATCCGCGTCCTACCCCGCGAAAAATTTGGTCTAGTTCACGGCAAAGCTGGCGTCATCACCCTGGCTGACGGTCGCCAAACCGCCTTCATGGGCAGCACCAACGAAACCCGCGAAGCCTGGAAACTCCACTACGAACTGGTCTGGGAAGACGATTCTCCTGAAGTCGTCCAATGGGTGCAAGAAGAGTTCGATGCCCTCTGGCATCACCACCTCGCCTACGACCTCGCCGATTTTGTCGTCGAAGACATTGGCCGCATTGCCCACCGCAAAGTCTACCCCAGCGTCGAGGTCTGGCGCGAAGAGGCCGATCCGGCTTCCCCAATCATTGAGACCCCTGTTTTCCGTAAAGAATTTGGCCTTTGGGCCCACCAAAAGTACTTCGTCAAACTCGCCTTTGATGCCCACAAAAGCCCCCACGGTGCCCGCTTCGTGCTGGCCGACATGGTGGGCTTAGGCAAAACCATGCAGCTAGCGCTCTCGGCGATGCTTATGGCTCTTTATGGCGACAAGCCTATCCTTGTGCTGGCTCCCAAACCCCTCCTGACTCAATGGCAAGGGGAACTCAATAGCCTACTTGAAATGCCCAGTGCTGTTTGGAACGGTCGCCAGTGGATAGACGAAAACGGCTTAGAATATCTGGCCTCTGGCCCGGCGGGCATTCGGAAATGTCCCCGGCGCGTGGGCATTGTTTCTCAGGGGCTGATTACCAGCAAATCCGAAGCCGCCAACCATCTCAAACAGCTCCAATACGAGTGCGTCATTGTCGATGAATCCCATCGCGCCCGACGCAGCAACCTTGGCCCCGATCGCGAAGCCGAAACCCCAGCTCCCAACAACCTGCTGGCCTTTCTCTACGAAATCGCTTATCGCACTAAGAGCATCTTGCTCGCTACGGCCACCCCAGTCCAGCTTTATCCCGTGGAAGCCTGGGATTTACTGGACGTACTAGCTCAGAACGATGAATCGGTTCTTGGTAATACCTGGAGCTACTGGCGCAAAGCCGATCGCGCTTTGTCCATGACCATGGGCGAATCCACCTTGCCCGATGAAGACGATGAGCGCTGGCGCTGGGTCCGGAATCCGCTACCGCCCGCCTCAGAGGGCATCGACTTCCGTAATATCCGCCGATCCCTAAACCTGAGCGACGACACTGCAATCGCCCCTGGTGATGCCTGGGAAAAGCTCAACGCTCCCGATAAAGCCCGCATCCGCAAACTGTCCCGTGACTTTACTCAGCACCACAACCCCTTCATTCGCCACATTGTCCGCCGCACCCGCGACTTCCTTGAAAACGAAATCGACCCTGAAACCAACGAGCCTTACCTCAAGCCAGTCAAGGTCGAGCTGCTGGGCGATCGCGACGAAGATGCTATTCGCCTGCCCCCTTACCTCAAGGATGCCTACGAATTGGCCGAAGAATTCTGCGAGTTAATTGGTCGGGGCATGCAAGGCTCAGGGTTCCTCAAGACCCTGCTACTCCGCCGCGTGGGCAGCACTATCCACGCCGGCGCTAAGACCGCCGAAAAAATGCTGGGTGCCTGGGAAGATATTGAAGAAGAAGAGGACGAGGAAGATCGACAGGAAAAGCCAAGATCCTTAACGCCTAAAGAACGAGATATCCTTCAACAGTTTCTGGATAAGCTGGAAGCCAACAAAGAGGACGACCCGAAGTACCAGGTTGTCCTCGATTTGCTGGTCAACCAAGGCTGGTTGGAGGAAGGCTGCATTATCTTCTCCCAGTACTTCGATTCCATTCATTGGCTTGGGGAGAGGCTCTCCAGAGACTTACCCGAAGGCGAACCCATTGGACTCTATGCCGGAGGGCAAAAGTCAGGGGTTATCGTCAACGGTATCTTCGAGCGCAAAGACCGTAACGACCTGAAAGACCGAGTGCGCTATGGCGATCTCCGTCTCTTACTCGGCACGGAGTCAGCCAGCGAGGGGCTCAACCTACAAACACTGGGCACCCTCATCAACCTCGACCTTCCCTGGAATCCCACTCGACTAGAGCAGCGCAAAGGCCGCATCCAGCGCATTGGTCAAATTCGAGATGTGGTCAAGGTCTACAACATGCGTTACCGAGGGTCCGTAGAAGATCGGGTTCACGAACTGCTCAGCGATCGCCTCCAAACCACCTACCAACTCTTCGGCCAAATTCCCGATGTCCTCGAAGATGTCTGGGTCGATGTCGCCCTCGGGGAAATCGAGAAAGCCCAGCAAACCATCAACGCCGTTCCCACCCAACATCCCTTCGAGCTGAAGTATAACCAGATTCAGGCTGTCTCTTGGGAGTCCTGTTCGCAAGTGCTGGATAGCCGCGATCGCCAGCAGCAACTCCGCAAAGGCTGGTAATCAGCAATGCGGACACATCAATGCTTTTCTACATCAACGTTACAGTCCTGTGCTGTACCTGGGAACCCTTAAGGCATAGCAGCTTTCAGGGTTGCACTCCATGCAGAATCAGCTCGAAATTTTGATTGCCGTTGCAAATGAAGCTTTTGCAGCAGCCTACAGCAGATCTCTCACCCCTTTAGAGAAACATCTCCTCAGAGGGGCTTTGACGGGGCATAGGTATAAGGAAATCTATCGAGATCTTCCAGAAGTTGAAAAAGATGCAACTGATCTAAAGCGAAATGCATTTCAGCGATCGCGGGCGTTTCAATTTTGGAAGCAACTGACGGTAGCCTTGCGAAACGATGATTTAGATTTACTAGCTCCAGATGAAACTATTGGCTTAAAGAATGCCCGCGAAATTCTAGAGCGATCGCGGACGGCTCCCAAATCCATAACAGTTGAAGTCTTAGGCGATCGCATTCTTTGGGTAGGCCGTCAGGCTTTGGTTCAACAAATTTTAGATGAATTACTTAGGGATGTTCGGATCGTTTCGTTGGTCGGCATTTCGGGGATCGGTAAAACCTCTCTGGCTGCTCGCTTAACCTATTGTCCTCAGTTGAAACAACAGTTTTCCTGGTTTCATATCATTCGCTTTGCCGAAGAAAGCCCTGCTGAAAAAAGCCCTGCTGATTTTGCCATGATCGCTCAGGCAATTCTTGGCGATGCAGCGACGAGTAATGAGCGGGATCTCAATGCAGCCATTCCTCACGTTATTCAAACGCTGCAAGACCAGGCACATTTGCTGGTTTTGGATATGGCAGAGGTCGCGATTCAGACCAATCCTCTAGGGCAGACTCAGTTTCGCGATCGCACCTTACAGCGATTTTTGGAAGCCTTTTTGGCGACGGACTCGATGGCGAGTGCGCTCATTTTCACCTCCCAACTCCAGCTCTCCCCGCTGCTCGAAGGTCGTTATCCCACTCGGACGGCAGAGCATCGTCTCACGGGGTTGCCATCGGCGGAAGTTACGCAGTTGTTCGCCGCTTGGCAGGTTCCCATTGGCCCTGATCAGCAACTGATCTTGCAGGAATACAGTGACGTGTATGAAGGTCATCCCCTGGCGCTCAAGGTGATTGCGGGCGAGGTGCGGTGCGAGCCATACAACGGGAACCTGATGGCCTATTGGCAAGATTATCGGGTGGAGTTGGAGCAGTTTCGGCAGTGGATGGTGGATGAGCAGACCTCGGCATCGCCCCGACTGGAGAGCTACAGTTGTGACCTGACAGCGTTAGTACGATCGCGCCTGGCCCGCACCTTAGATCGCTTAGAACAGACTGATTCTTTGGCGCATCGTTTATTGTGCATGGGGGCCATTTATCGACCGGCCATGGAGCGCGAGGCCTGGTTCATGTTGATGATGCCTGAGGTGCAGCGGGGTAATTTAATTGATGCTTTCCAATCGCTCCAGCGCCGCTTTCTCTTGGAACCAGAACGTCCCCACCCCAACCAAGTGCAGTATCGCCTCCATAATTTAGTGCGATGCACCGCTCTCGATCGCTTAGCTCGGTTAGAACCATGCGGCTAACTCAGCGATCGCCTCAGCTTACTCCCAGCCCGCCTCGATGGAGTCGGGACTTAGCGGAAATTTGGGGCATTCAAAATATCGTGATCGAGCAGTTGTCCCCGCAGGTTTTGGGGGAGCAGTTACAGCTGCGATCGCTGACTGCTGGGCTGACCTGGCGCAAGAAAGCTCATTTACGGGCAGCCAGCTATTGGTTTAGTCATGTCTCCCCGGAAGCGGATCATCGGGATCTGGCTCAGCGCTATCGAGAAGCGCATTATCACTTGGTTGAATTGCAGGAGTGGCCAATCGCGCAGCAAATTCTCTGGATGCCGCTCGGGCGTTATCCCCTCCATCGCCAACTCTGGTTTTGGGGACATCATCACGAAGCGTTAGAACTTCTGTCGCCGTTGCTCTCTCAAGTCGGCGAGTCATGGCAATGCTTTTTGCTCTATGAAATCGGTCAGGTACAAACCGTGTTGGGTAATCATGAGGCAGCACATCAGGCTTTTCAACAACAAATCGCCTTAGCGCAAACGCTGCAATTGCCCCGGGCATTGGTTAAAGGCTATGGCGGGTTAGGGCGTCTATATAGCTATTACCAAGCGCAGGTTCCCAAGGCACGGCACTATTATCAGCAACAGTTACAGCTGGCGCGGCATTGTCAGGATGACTTGGAAGAATCTCTAGCCTTGGATGGTCTGGGGCGAGTCGGTTTTTTGTGCGGTCAGTGGCGGCAGTCAACCCAGTTTTATCGACAAGCGTGGCAGCTAATCCAAACTTTGGATGAGCCAGAAATGCAGCAATCACTATTCCTGCGGTTAGAGGGCAGCTGCTTACGCTGGTCATCGGTGAAGAAGCATCGTCGTCCTTTTCAGCACCAGCTGGAAATAGCGCAATCAGCGGGGAACCCGCTACAAATTTGGGAAGCGGCCCACAACCTGGCATCAGCGGACGCTCAAACTCAGCAATATGAAGCAGCCTTGGCATCCTTTGAGGTTGCGATCGCAGCCGCTAAAGAGTCTCAGAATTCGCGTAACTACAGCATTAGCATGGCTGCTCAAGGGGCCTGCTACGCGAGGATGAACGCCTGGCCGCAAGCGATCGCCTGCACCAAATCCGCTATTCCGGGCATTCAGCAGGCTAAAGACCCAGTAGCAGAAGCAATCTGTTGGTTTAATCTCAGCTATTGCTTCAGCGAACTGCATCAGCCCTTTCAAGCTTTACGCTGTGCCACCCAAATTCGCCGCTTGGCCTACCAAACTGCAAGCGGCTACATCTGGGGCATGTTTTATTTAGCTATCGCCTATGCCCAATGGCAGCAGCGCCATTGGATTAAAAGCTTAGGGTTAGCCGGATTCGGAATTTTCTATTTGGGCTGGTGGCGCAGTGCCGATGGTCGCCTCGCTTTAGCCAAGTTGTTCTCAGTGTTACGGATGATCATGCGTCAGTGATTACACTCTAACTTTACAGCAACTTAACAGACAGCAAAGAAGTACGATTCACCTGAAACTACTGTGTATATTGAGCTAGAGTCTGTCTGACTTTTTTGCTGACTTTTTTGCTGACGAAAATTATAAGTATTCGATGAAGACGGTGCTAGTGTTATTTCGTACGTTACTTCGGGCGGTGAGTGCAGAGTCAGGATAAATCCCGATTCATCATCATGTCACCGCCGTAACGTAATGCAATCAGCTTTGGTTAGCTCTTTATCCCGACCAGCTATTTTTTCTGTTGCCATTCCCAAGAGGCTGATGCTCACTAGCAAAACAGAGCTTTGAGCCTCAAAAATACCGAACCTTTTTTACCGCATTTCAAAAATATTGAGTTTGGTCTTCAACGCTATGAAGATTCTGTTTCTGCATCCTAATTTTCCCGCCCAGTTTCGCCACTTGGCAACGGTACTGGCGAAAAACCCCAGCCATGAGGTGGTATTTGGCACGATGCGCCCAGAAGGGGCACTGCCTGGGGTCAAAAAGGCTTATTACCAGCCCACTCGCCAAGCTGGGACAGACACTCACCGCTACGTGCGCCCTCTGGAAAATGCCATTTTGCAGGGTCAAGCAGTTTACCGCATGGCTCAAGAGCTCAAAGCCGATGGATTTTATCCCCATGTGGTGTATGCCCATTCGGGCTGGGGACCGGGGTTGTTCGTCAAAGATATTTTTCCTAAAGCTAGGTATGTCGGTTACTTCGAGTGGTTTTATCACGCCCACGGCAGTGATGCCGATTTTGACCCGGCTGATCCGTTGGCGGCGGATGACGAGGCGCGAATTCGGGTGAAGAATGCCCCCATTTTGTTAGACCTGGCTGCTTGTGATGCGGGCATTACGCCGACGCACTGGCAGCATCAACAGTTTCCGCCAGAGTTGCAGTCAAAGCTGACGGTGATTCATGACGGCGTTGATACGGAATACTTTCAGCCCCAACCGGGAGCCAAACTGGTGCTGCCCACCCTGGGATTGGATCTGTCCCATGTTGATGAGGTAATCACTTATGTGGCAAGGGGCATGGAACCCTATCGCGGGTTTCCGCAGTTTATGGAAACGGTGATGCAGTTGCAGCAGCGGCGGCCAAATTGCCATGTCGTCATCGTTGGGGAAGACCGAGTGGCTTACGGCAAGTCACTGCCCAATGGCCGCACTTATAAACAAAAAGCCCTGGAGGAACTGGATTTAGACCTTTCCCGCATCCATTTCACTGGGCTGCTGCCCTATGCCCAATACCGCCAGGTATTGCAGGCATCGTCGGTGCATGTTTATCTCACCCGTCCGTTTGTATTGTCTTGGTCGCTGCTAGAGGCAATGGCAACGGGGTGTGCGGTTGTGGCCTCTAGCACCGCCCCTGTTGAGGAGGTCATCACCGATGGCACTCACGGGTTACTCGCAGATTTCTTTTCCCCGGAAGACATCGCTGCCCAGGTCGAGACGATTTTGGATTGTCCTGACCAGGCAGCATCCATGCGCGCTCAAGCCAGAGAAACCGTTCTGGCCCGATTTGATTTGGCTCAATGCCTAACTGCGCAACTTGCGCACCTCAGCGCTTAACGATTAGTTCGACAATTTTGCTTCTTTTTTCCATTTTCTAATTTCAATTAGGGAGATTTACCATGTCTGTACTCAACAACCAAGCTCAAAATCCTGTTTTCGACGAACTTCTAAATAACGAATCTTTTCATGATTTGTTAGAGGCTTTCAGGAGCTTTTTTGGCGATGTGGGGATTGCTGAGGCCATCTTGGCAGATGCTGCAAGTAGTTTGCAGGGTTTTGCGGCTGATCCAGAGTTTGGCAGCAAGATGGCGTCTGTATTTGGAGAGGGGAATGACTACAGCAAATGGCAAACAGCTTTTGCAACAGGAAATTTTGTAGACTTTCCAAAAGTTGAGATTTTAGATGGGGAAACTTTACAGGGAGCTAATGGGGCCTATGCTGCAGAAACCAACACAATCTATTTTTCGATTCAGTTTTTACAAGCCCATAGTAAATCCTTGGAAGAGAGCACTTCTATATTTCTGGAGGAACTTGGACATTTTATAGATGCTCGAATCAATGATGTTGACAGTTTAGGAGATGAAGGACGTCTTTTTGCCCATCTAGTCAATAAAATTGAATTGGGTGATCAAGATTTTCAATCAATAAAAGGCGAGAATGATTCTATTTTACTGCCAATTAATGGCTCCTATGTTGAGATAGAACAATCAGAAGAGGACAATCCTGACTATCAAGTAGTGTTCGATGAACTTATCGAAGATGCGGGTAAAAGTTTCATTGTATATATGAATGGTATTCGCACAGTTGAGTCTCAATACAGAGACAACATGATCGGATTCGATGAAATTTATAACTTTCGTGGAAATCTAAATCAAGCAGATTCATCTGTTTTTAGCTTCCTGGGCATATCAGAAGATGAAAAGCCTGTATCTTATGGCTCGATAAACTTAGATATAGAGTATCGAAATACAACAGATAGTACAGGGAATGGCTTTAAAGACTTGGGTGTTTTTGCTCTTAAATCCCTGTTTAACTACGCACTTGATAAATTCTCATTTGCTGGAATTTTAAACGCAGCCAATAAAAGTAAAATACTGAAGAATAAAATCAATGATCTTACAGAAAAGCTCAACAAACTAATTAATGATAATGCAGATCCAGGAGATATCAAGAAAATACAAGATCAGATCAGTTCGACTGTTGGGGTATTAGATTCTATCAAGGATTTGGCTGATTTCTTTGAAACTGTGCAAGTGAGCTGGGAGTTTGTTTCAAGTCTTGTTCAAACACCACCTGATGAATGGGCCACAGATGACGATTTTACAGCTAAAGCTTTTTTCTTTTTAAAGGAAGTTTCTAGTTTTATCCCAGGTTTTGGTGAAATATCATCCATTATTGATGCAGCTATTGAAGCTGCACCCGATGACTTAAAAGAAGCACTCGAACAATACTGGTACCAAGATCCTAAGTTTTCAGAAATCAATAGTTGGGTTCAACCAGCAGAGAAATGGCTTGCTGAAAACGACGCTAACTCCGTGATTCTTTTGGGACACTCACAGGGGAACTTCTTTCTTGAAGACGGATTGATTGAAATGGAGCAAGATCCATCTTCTGTAGGTGTATTGTCTTTAGCATCTCCAACAAGCTATTTGTTTGCTGGAGGAATTGATTCATATAAAACCAAAAATACTGTTGACAACAGCATTATTTTCGGGAACGACCCAGTCACTAAGCTTCAGTTTGGAGCGGCACCTAATGTTTGGGACAAAGTCTATAACATTTTTCAATTAGTGGCCAATATCCCTAGTATTGGAGACCATTCTATTGAGAACTATTTTGAGACACCAGAAGTCAAATCATTTTTGAAAACAACTTTTTATGATCTACATCCTCGTGGATTTTATTTTCCTGACTCTCCACTCGATAGCCCCAATGCTTCTCCAGCAGATCCTTCTTTGCTCGGTCAATTCAATTTGTTTGTCGGTGACGATGATGATGACTGGATCCTTGGAACTGGTGAAGAGGATAGACTTTATGGCGGCAAGAGGAATGATGTTATTCAGGGTGGAGACGGTGATGACCATTTGTATGGTGAGTCGGGATATGACCTTCTCGATGGTGGACCAGATGACGACATAGCGGATTATTCCTCTAGTAAGGCTGCGATTAGAGTCGATGCTGTCAACTATGCCGGTGTTGATGTCTACAAAATTCAAGATGGTTATGGTCACGTTGATACCGTCATGAATGTAGAAACCATCTTTGGTTCACCTGGCGCAGACCAGATGTATGGCGGAGATGGTGCAGACAATTTCATGGGTGAAGATGGCAACGATACCTTACACGGTGGCGGTGGGGATGATCTGCTCTCTGGGGGGAACAACGACGATACCCTCTACGGCGATGCCGACAATGACGAACTCTGGGGCGACGATGGTACCGATAAACTACACGGGGGTACTGGCGAAGATACGCTGCATGGTGGTGACGGTCAAGATTATCTCTTTGGTGATGCTGATAACGACATCTTGTGGGGTGACGAAGGAACTGACGAACTTCATGGTGGTACTGGCAACGACGAACTCCACGGTGGTTTAGACAACGACCAAATCTGGGGTGATGAAAATCAAGACACTCTCTGGGGTGACGAGGGAAATGACACCCTTCATGGTGGTTCAGACAATGACGAACTCCACGGCGGTTCAGACAACGATCTGCTCTATGGCGATGATGGCAATGACGAGCTCTGGGGCGATGCGGGTGTCGATACGTTAGAAGGTGGAATTAATCAAGACACTCTGCACGGTGGTGATAACACAGATTATCTCTACGGGCAGCAAGGTAATGATGAGCTTTGGGGTGATGGCGGCAACGACTACCTCTACGGTGGCATTGGCAACGACTGGATGAGTGGCGGGGCCGATAACGACACCTTTGGTGGAGGCATTGGCAACGATACCCTTTATGGCAACAGCGGTTTCGACTGGTTTGAAGGTTGGTCTGGAAATGACTTCATTGATGGTGGCAGTGACGCTGATACGGTTGATTACAGCTATTCTCCAGGCGCAGTCATCGTCAACATTGATGAGACCCAGAACTATGGCCACGATCGCCAAACCCGCTACGACGCCTCGGTGAGCGATATCAACCCATCGGAATATTACGCCGACCTGGAGCCAGACTTTGGCATAACGTCGGGCACCGCTGCGGATGGCTTTGGCACCTTCGATACGCTGGTCAATCTAGAAAATATCAAAGGCTCTAACTTTGATGACATCCTAATTGGCAATGCCAAAGTCAACTTCATCTGGGCAGAAGCAGGCAACGACTTAGTGATCAACACTGCTGGTGCTGACCATTTCTATGGTGGACTAGGCATCAATACGCTGAGCTTCCGACGTGACCCCAATGAAGATCAGCTTGGCATTCCTAACTTTGATCGCCCGATTGACGGTATTGAAGTTGATCTATCGCAAAACTGGGCGCGTGATGGTTGGGGATTTGTGGATCAAGTCTTTGACTTCCAGCATGTCGTTGGTTCTGCTAGCCAAGATGTCCTGATTGGTAATGACCAAGCCAACATCATAACGGGTGGCAGTGGAGCAGATGTCATTGATGGACGTGAACAGGATGACCACCTCTATGGCGAACTTGGTGATGACACCATCATCGGTGGCTATGGCCTTGACAGGCTGTTTGGTAACCAGGGTGAAGATGTCATCTGGGGCGACCTCGTGGGCATTGCCGATGTTGGCGATGGCGACATCATCCGTGGTGGCGATGGCGATGATGAAATCCACGCGGGTGGCGGCGACGACTGGGTCCAAGGTGACAGCGGCTACGGCAATGACCAGATTTGGGGCGACGATGGCAACGATCTGCTCGAAGGCGGAGCCGGTGAGGACAGCATTTGGGGTGGTAATGGCAACGACGAAATCTATGGCCAGGGTGAAAACGATGCCCTCTATGGCGAGGCCGGTGAAGATTTCATCGAAGGCAACATCGGCGACGACTTTATCGACGGCGGAGCCGATAGCGATCAGCTTTTCGGCCAGGAAGGCGACGATAAACTACATGGTGGCCTAGGGCAAGACACATTAGATGGCGGCACCGAAAACGATCAACTCTACGGTAATGAAGGTATCGACTACCTATATGGCCGCACTGGTAATGACACGCTAGATGGTGGCTCAGAGGGTGACTTTATCTATGGTGAAGAAGACGATGATGTCATCCTGGGAGCCACTGGTGAAGACTTCATTGACGCAGGCATCGGTAACGACTTTGCCGACGGGGGCGACGATGCTGACCTCATCTACGGTCGCGAAGGTGACGATACCCTCGACGGGGGTGCGGGCAATGATTTCATTTACGGTGAAGCGGACGACGACAGTCTGTTCGGTTCTGGTGGCGAAGATTTCATTGATGGAGGCATTGGTAACGACATAGCAGATGGGGGTGACGATGCTGATCTCATCTACGGTCGAGTCGGTGATGACACTCTCGATGGTGGTGCTGGTAACGATGAAATCTACGGCGAAATCGGCCACGACAACCTGTTCGGCTCCGCTGGCGAAGACTATCTTGACGCAGGTGCAGGCAATGACTTCGCCGATGGTGGCGATGATGCTGACCTAATCTACGGTCGGGATGGTGAAGATACACTCGACGGCGGGGCTGGGAATGACCTGGTTTATGGTGAAGCCGGTGACGATTCACTCTTTGGCTCAGCCGACGAAGATTACCTGGATGGTGATATCGGCAGTGACTATCTTGATGGTGGCGATGACAATGACCAACTGTTTGGCCGCACGGGCGACGATACCCTACTCGGTGGCCAGGGCGATGACCAGCTTGAGGCGGCTGAGGGCGATGACGAACTCTATGGTCAGGCCGGGAATGATGTCCTGAACAGTGGCATCGGTAATGACTATCTCGATGGTGGGGACGGCGACGACATCCTCAACGCAGCAGCGGGGGATGACTACCTCGAAGGCGGCGCGGGGGATGATGTCCTCGACGCTGGCACCGGCGACGATGAAGCCAGTGGCGGCAGTGGCAATGACCAGATCGACGGGGGCGATGGCGATGATGTGCTCGCGGGGGGTGCGGGTCAAGACCTGATTAATGCAGGCACCGGAGATGATGTGGTCTCAGGGGGCAGCGGCAACGATATCCTCAACGGCAATGATGGTGATGATGTGATCACTGGCGAGGCGGGGGATGACGTGCTGGATGGCGGCGCGGGCGACGATGTCCTCGATGCAGGCGACGGTGAGGATATTGTCCTCGGTGGCACGGGGGATGATGAGCTGTTCGGCGGTGATGGGGATGACTTCCTCGATGGGGGAGATGGTCACGACATTATTGACGGGGGTGATGGCGTTGATGAAGTGAGCTTTGAAGCGTCATCGGTCGGTGTGCGGATCAACCTAGACAATCATCGCTCGTTTGAGCATGAGCCCGACGCTGAGTGTGATGATTGCGAGGCCGCGATCGCCGATCCCGTCCCCCTGTTCTCCCTGGCTCCGGGAGAAGTCTACGACGAGTTAGGCAACAGCGACATCCTGCTTAACATTGAGCACCTCATCGGCTCCAATCATGACGACGTTATCATGGGTAGCCACGCGGACAACTGGATTCGCACCCTGGGCGGCGATGATGTAATTGCCGGACATGACGGGAACGACACGCTAGACGGGGGTGACGGTAACGATACTGTGAGCTACGGGTGGGATCCGGGTAAGGTTTGGGCCGATCTCGAACGGGGGAAAGCCTCTGGCGGATACCACGACTATGACCTGCTGGTTAGCATCGAAAATGCGATCGGGTCGGAGTATAACGATGTGCTGCAAGGGAGCGCTATTGCCAACATCTTGATCGGCAATGGTGGTAACGACTACCTCGAAGGTCGCGACGGTGACGACCAAATCTCGGGCGGTGCGGGCAACGACACCCTCGACGGAGGTCGCGATAACGACCAGCTCTCGGGGGGCGAGGGGCACGATATCGTCAACGGCGGCGAGGGGGCCGATACCCTCTGTGGCGGTGACGACAATGACCGGCTCTACGGGGGCAACGATGACGATACGTTGCAGGGCGACGATGGCGAGGACTCGCTATGGGGTGACGATGGCGACGATCTTGCTGACGGCGGCCTCGGCGACGACAGCCTCTATGGTGGCTATGGCAGCGATACCCTCCAGGGCGGTTACGGCCATGATTCTCTCCGAGGGGAAGCCGATGAAGACTTCCTCTATGGCGATGCGGGGAATGACTCGCTCTATGGTGGCACTGGCGACGACTGGCTCGATGGCGGCCGCCATGATGACTCCCTGCGGGGTGAAGATGGCGACGATCGCCTCTACGGCCAATCGGGCAACGACTTTCTCAGCGGCAGTTATGGCTACGACTACCTTGACGGCGGGGCGGGTAACGATTCCATAGAAGGAGATAGCGGCCAAGATACCCTGTTAGGCGGCGCTGGAGACGATACGCTGGATGGCGGTACTAGCAACGACATCCTTGACGGCGGTGCCGGTGATGACTCTTTGCGAGGCGGCAGCGGCAGCGACGAGTTAGACGGTGGCTCGGGGGATGACGTGCTAAAAGCTGGCTCCGGTAGCGATATCTTGTTGGGTGGCTCCGGCGATGATGTACTCGAAGGGGGCTCAGAAGCCGATTACCTAGAGGGCGGTTCGGGTAACGATCGCCTAACGGGCGGTACCGAAGAGGATACGCTCATCGGCGGCATGGGCCACGACAGCCTCTACGGTGAGGATGGCTATGACTGGCTGGAAGGCGGCATGGGCGACGATAGCCTGAATGGTGGCACCGGCAACGACAGCCTCTACGGTGAGGCGGGCGATGATATCCTCAAGGGCGATCGCGGTAACGACCTCCTCGACGGCAGTTCCGGTGACGACACTCTGTTCGGCGGGCTGAATGACGATGTCTTGTCAGGTGGTTCCGGGCGCGACGTGCTCCACGGGGACGATGGCGACGACGACTTACAGGGTGGCACCGGCGATGATGTGCTTCATGGTGGCCGCGATCGCGATACGCTCAGTGGCGGTAGCGGCAATGATGAACTGTTTGGCGGCGACCATGCTGACGTTCTCTTAGGCGATCGCGGTGACGATACCTTGCATGGCGGTCATGGTGATGACTTGCTCGACGGAGGATCTGGGCGAGACCTCCTTGCTGGTGGTACTGGTCGAGATACCTTTGTCTTGTCGGTCAACCAAGGTGCAGATATTATCCAAGACTTCAACTTCCGCGAAGATCGCTTTGGCTTAGCTGGAATCGACTTTGCTCAGCTGTTCTTCAGCCAAGGCATTGGAGATGCTATGAATAATGCCCTCGTTCAATTCCAGCCGACAGGCGAAGTCCTTGCCTCGTTGGTGAATGTCCAAACCGATGTCCTAACAAGCGACATCTTCTACAGCGTCTAGCGACATCGTGCAGTCGAGCTGGCTCGCGGAACCGTTTCTGCCGTCACTCGACTGCACACATAGATTTCTTAGCCATCAGCTCCGCATCCAGCTTTACCAGGCACCCAATAAATACATCATGGCAAGAGAAGTAGTTGTCTTTACCAGTTGCTCCTACTGAAAGGCCATGATTTCAAGTACTCGACAACCACTCGAAGTTTTTGCGATCGGCCCCTGCCACGACCTTCATACCTGTAATTTCAGAATACACACACGTCTAAGGCCGCCAGCAGTCTCGACAGCAGCCAGTAGGCTCGTTTGTTCGGTCTGTTGTCGGCTTGTTCTCTGCACGGGGAACAACTAGAAATCAGTAAGGTCAAGGGCAACAACCTATTACCTTTCCTCAGTTCCCTTGTTCTCAAAAAATAAGGATAATAGATTAAGGTAGGCTGGCTTTGCTCGGAGTCTGTCTTGTATCGGCCGATGGGTAAGTCACCCTAGCTGACCAAATTTATGATTCAGGTTTAGGCCATTACCCATACTCATCCACAACTCACCTCCTGATAGTCGTCAGCGAACCACCCCAAAAATAGGTTGTTTTTAGTAAGACTTTAGTAACGACTAATTTGCATACCTCCGAAACTGCTGCTCTCAAAGAATTTCTGAGATGTGACCCGCGGACTGAAAATCCTCGTGTCGGCGGTTCAAGCCCGCCTCCTGGCATTCAAAATAATTCGTACTATGACACGGTTGAAGGGGTGCTGGACATGCCCTGGCTGGAGCGATCGCTGGCGTTGCGCCATCGGTCTGCCGATTCAGTGACGCATAACCTCGTGACTAAAGTTTCCTTTGAAGGGAAAGGCACCCAGGTTCTTGTGAGAAGCGAGTCGCCCCCACCCATCCACATCAGCCCTGAATCAGGGCGAGTAGTTCGTTGGTGGAAACCTTGCTGCTGACATCGGTGCCGGAGAGTAGGCTGTCGGCGAGGTCGCGTTTGGTTTTGTGGAGGGCGACGATTTTGTCTTCGATGGTGCCCTGGGCGACGAGGCGGTAAATGGTGACGGGGCGCTGTTGGCCGATGCGGTGGGCGCGATCGCTGGCCTGGTCTTCCACCGCCGGGTTCCACCAGGGATCCATGTGGATGACGAAGTCGGCAGCGGTCAGGTTCAGCCCGGTGCCGCCCGCTTTGAGGCTGATGAGAAAGACATCGCCCTCGCCATTTTGAAAAGCATCGACCCGCTTTTTGCGTTGTTTGGCTGGAGTGCTGCCGTCGAGGTATTGATAGGCAATCTGTTGCCGCTCCAAATACTCCCGCAGGATACTCAGATGATCGACAAACTGGCTGAACACCAGGGCCTTATGGTCGTTGTCCAAAATTTCCGTCAGCACTTCGCCGAACTGATCGAGCTTGGCACTGGGCAGACCCAATTCGGGGCGCACCAGTTGCGGATTGCAGCAGGCGCGGCGCAGGCGCATGATTTCCGCGAGGACTTGCAGGTGCTTCTGACCCGCATTGGCGTCGCTGTCGGCGAGTTTTTCTACCGCTTCTCGGCGCAGGGCTTCGTAAAAGGCGAGTTCGGGCTCACTGAGTTCCACTTGCAAGGTGACTTCGGTGCGGGAGGGCAACTCTTTGAGCACCTGATCTTTGGTGCGCCGCAGGATGAAGGGCTGAATCAGTCGCCGCAGGGCTTCTTGGGCGGATTCGTCGCGATCGCGCTCAATCGGGTTGGCAAACCGCTGGTTAAAGCTGTCCAGGGAGCCCAACAGTCCGGGATTGATGAACCGAAACAGGTTCCACAGTTCCCCCAGATGGTTTTCAATTGGGGTGCCGGTGGTGAGGATTTTGAAATCGCCTTGCAGGGCCATCGCCGCCTGCGATCGCTTCGTGTCCTGATTTTTGATCGCCTGGGCTTCGTCCAGCACAATATTTTGCCACTGCACTTTCGCGAGCATGGCGGCCTCATTGTCCTGTTGCAGCAGACCGTAACTGCACACCATCAGGTCGCCGGGCTGGAGGGTGTCGAGCATTTGCTGGCGATCGCCGGGGCCAAACTGTTTCACCGTCAGGCTGGGGGCAAACCGTTCCGCCTCGCTGACCCAGTTCATACACACGGAAGTCGGGGCGATGACCAGGGTCGGCCCGGTGTCGCAGCGGGTGAGGATGAGGGCGATCGCCTGCAAAGTCTTGCCCAAGCCCATATCATCCGCCAGACAAGCCCCGACGCCCCAGTGGGCCAACCGCGACAGCCAGGTAAACCCTTCATGCTGATAATCTCGCAGGGTGGCTTGCAGGGTGTTGGGCACCTGGGGCTCAATGGACTGAGCCGTTTTGATGCGCTTCAGATGTTGCTGCCACGCTTTATCCACCTTCAGCTGGGCGACATCTTCCACCATGTCATCCAGGGCCAGGGCCGCCAGTCCGTGAATGCGCAGGTCTTTGCCTTTGCCGTCCGAGAGTCGCTGTAAGGTGTTCAGTCGCTTCCGAAATTCTGCCGTCAGCGATAGAAATTGCCCGTCCGACAGTTCAATAAAGTTGCCCGAGGACTGCGCCATCAGGGCCATGAGCTGTTGCAGATCCATCACCTGGGTGTCGCTGATCTGAATTTCGCCGCTGGCGGCAAACCAGTCCTGTTTTTGCCGAATGTTGAACTTGAAGTTTGACAGCCCCAACTGCGGCGAGACGCGGAATTTTTCGCCCTCGGGCCATTCAATGCGGACGCGATCGCCCATCTCCTGCAACTGCACCAGCAGATTCAGGCAGTCCTCGGGTTCCTCAATCACCCATTCGCCCTTGCTGGGTTTATAGGTTTGCAAGACCGGACAGGTGGTTTTGACTGCCTTTGCCCGCTGCTTTTCGGCTTTGAGATCCCGCTCGGTTTGCAGTCGCTGGCCGTCCACTTCTGCAATCACGGTTTTGCCACCTTCACCAGGCCGATAGTAGGAGCCCCCTTCGGGAAACGGATGGGTCAGGAGCGACACTTTCAGGCCGTCCCCAGCGGGCAATAGGTGGACGCGGGGAGTGGAATCGGCGGGCACTGAATCCGCCGCCATGCCACCGCCAATATCGGATTGAATGGTAATCAGCGTTGACATACCCGTAATGGTCTTGAGCACTTGGTCTTGGGCGTGGGCGGGCACCTCCAGGCAATTGTTGGGGGCGAGTAATTGAGCAATGCGACGATGGTCGGGATTGATGTCCAGCACCTTCAGCCGAGTTGGGGTTTCCTTGAAGGCCAGTACCGCATCATAGGAGTTGATTTGGGGCATGAGGGAAATTCGCAGGCGATCGCCGCTCAGCTGTTTCACCAGCAGTTCGGGCTCCCCTTTCACCACATCGATGCGAATGTCGGGCAGATCGGCCCAAAACACGAGGGGATGCCCCACCAAGGCCCGCAATGCCCCCTCACTAAAGCTGTAGGTCGGCGACCCGTAGTAGTAATACTGGGAATGCTCGACCTCTAAATTGGCGGCGATCTGGCGATCGTGGTCGGTCAGGTAATCAGGCATGTCGCGGGGCGACGTAAACCGCTTGAGGGAGATTTGCTTGCCCTTAGTCCAGTTGCCTTTGACACTCAGCTTTTGCTCCACGGGAATCAGATTCCAAAAGTTCATGCCGGTGAACTGGAGCCGCCAAGCGAGGCGAAAGACGGGCTTCGCTGTGGGACTGTCTGGGGTATTGGTCTGGGTGAGTTGACTTAGCGCCTTCAGCGATAACTCCCAGGGTTCTTGAATTTTGACGATATCGATCAGCGGTTGACTGCCGCACTCTTCCCGCAGAGCTTCGGCCAACTCGCCATAGATGTCGGACTGCTCCACGCCGGCCCCCAGTCGAGCCAGCAGCGCTGCAAATTCCATCGCAAACCAGCCGTAGTCGGCCCGTGAGGCGTCATGATATAGCCGCTCTAGAGAGGGGGGCAGCCACGCCCGAAAGTTGCCCGTATGTAACCAGTAAATACAGTGGGTTTCGAGCAGTGCCGGGATGCCGGGGATGTCAAGAAAGTAATCTTCGTTGCGCCGTAGCCGATCAGGCACGTGGCTGATCATGCCCCCTTGAATCTGGATGACCTTTTCCAGCAGGGACATGCTGTCGTGGAGCCAATGGCCCTTGTATTGCTGCAACAGCTGACAATAAGCGTAGGCTTGTTGGTAATCTTCGGGTTGACCGCGTTGGAGCAACGCGAGCAAGAACATGGCGGTTGCGGGGGAGTCAAACCAGGCCGCTTGCGCCCCTTTTGACTTCCCGACTTGTTTCAAACTGTGGTTGAAATAGGCGATCGCTTCTGCCGCATCGCCCGTTAGAAAGGCGATCGCCCCCTGCAAGGCCAGATACTTGCCGGAATTTTCCTCAGGGGCAGTCTCCGACAGCACGCCGCTGGCTTCCCGCAAATGGCCCCGCAACCAGAGCTGCTCGATATAGGTCAGGCGCGTTTCGGCATCGAGTTGGTCGTCCCGATACAGCGCTTCGATGATCTCAAATGACTCATCCGCTGGCGTCGCGGCCCGAGCGCTCGCGGCCAGGGTCAGCCGCAAGCCATATTGCCGAAACTCCAGCGATAAGGAGTCAAACCAGTCGGCATCAAAGGGGTTGTTGATGATGTGTTGCAGGATGTCGGGAAACGATCGCGTTCGTTGCCAATAGGCTTGATCCGCATCCGCCAACAGTTCATCAATTTCAGTCGGGTCTTGGCGATAAATGGCAATCCGGAGTTCCCGCAGCCAGGCGTCTTCATTCACGAAGGTGCGGGGGCCGTGGCTGTTGTATCGGCGCTTGAGGGGAAAGGCTGCGTGAATGCCCGCCACAATGCGCTCAAAGGTGCCCAGGGCGATCGCGTCGCGCACCACAATATCCACGAGCATCTCTGGACAGCACGGCCCCATGCCCCGTTCTTGCTCCAACACGCCAGCTTGAATCACTTTGGTGACTTGCGCACTGAATTGGGGCGGATTGAGCGGCTTGAGGCGATGATTTTCCGCCCAATTGGGCATCACAATGTTCCAAACTTTGCCCGCATTCGCGCGGCTGACCGGCTCATAAAAGATGGCAAACACCTGGGCGATCGTCCGCTGCACTTCAGTCAGTCGTCGATACGCTTTTTCAAAGGTTTGATGGGTTTGGGCAGGCGGTTTAGTAGCCATCACTGAAAATCAGGTCGAGGGTTTAGGGGCAGTCAATGTCATTGATTCGATGTGGCAAAATTCAAAGGGCAAAGTTCAAAATTTACAAGTGAGCCCCTTTGAGAACAAGGCTCTTGGCATTTTAAGGGGCGCGAACCTAACGACGGATTGCTGTACCTGGAGGGTAATTTGCTGAATCAGGAATTTTGGTTATCTTAGAGTGCTTTGCATGATTTGGCGATGTCTATCTATCGTTTGACCGAGGGAGCTCCTGTGTCTCCCTCGGTCAAGGCTAGTAAGTAGCTGGCCTAATGAAACAAACGATAACCTGGTGGCTGATTTCGACTCCGCTCAATCAGCAATATTGCTTGAGAAGTCAGAAGTTGAGGGTTGAGCGGAGTCGAAACCCGTCTGTGAAATAATTGTGCCTGCCCACTTACCTACTTAGCCAGTTTTCGGGCCTCAAAGTCCAGATGGTGAGCATCACCGTGGCGGCGCTCCCGCTCCCTTGACACCTGTGGCTTCGGGGCAGGCCTGTGACGCTCATTCTAGCTTTTCACCGCTGAGCAAAAAGATCGGATCGATCGCTTTAAACACCTGCTGCTGGCCGCGCGTTTCTAGCCGATTGATCGCCGGTTGCACAATCTCAACATTGCGGACACAGAGGTTGGCGAAGGCTTCAGAAATGCTGTAGAGGGTTTCCAGGGTGCCGGTGGTGACTACGAGCCGTCCCCCCGTGGGTAAATGCTGCCAAGCCGCTTCGACCACGGCGCGTATCGACTTGCCCCCTTCGATAATCACGCAGTCGGGCTGGGGGGGCAGCGCGTCCAAACAGTCGGGAGCTACCCCTTCCACCACCTCGACGTTGGCGAGTTGAAAGCGATCGCAGTTCTGTCGAATCAGATTGGCCACGTCCGGGTCGCGCTCCACCGCCACCACTTTGCCGTGGGGACAGAGCAGCGCTGCTTCCACCACCACCGTGCCCGTGCCCGCGCCCAAATCCCACAGTTGCGCTGCCGGTTTGAGGCGCAGCGCCCCCACAATCAGCAGCCGCACCTCCCGCTTGCTAATGGGAATGCCGGGCAGTTGCTCGAACAGATGATCCGGAATGCCAGGGGTAGCATAGGGCCAAAGGGGGGCCATAGGGCGATCGCTCAAACGGATAAGGGACTTGCGCGCAAAAAAGCTCCCCATGAACCGAGTTTCGACTCCGCTCAACTCTCGATCCTGGTAGGTTGAGCGAAGTCGACACCGGATTGCACGGGTACTTTATTGAGTTGCCGATCCCTAAACACCAATAACGCTGAGGCAGCGGGACCGCATCAGGCAGCGGCAATGCCAAACTGACACATTCCTAGCCTATCAAGCTCGGCGATCGGCTGCGTCCACCCTGCGGTGCTGCCCCCACGAGCCGACACCAAGACCGTGGCTGAATTGTAAGCAACGCTGTTTCTGCCCCTGGTCGCGCCCTCTTGCCGATGAAGCGATCCTTTATTCGCGGTATTTAGCTGCTTCTCACCGATCGGGCGATCGCCCCATGGCGTTGCGAGTCGCCCTCGTGGTGGGCACCATTTTGTTTGCCATCAATCACGGCGCGGCCTTGACCCAAGGCAAAATGACGAAAGTTCGCTGGTTTTCCGCCCTGCTCACCGATGGGGTACCTTATGCCGTCAACATTTATGGGCAATATGTGATGCCAGCAAGTGATTCGGGTCGATGAGTGATCACGGGCGATCGCGAATCTCGTTCAACCTTCAGGTGCAGACGTGACCGGCGTTTGTGAGATTACTTCCACCAGCATCCACTCGATTGAAGACCCATCAGCAGGCGGATTTTCGACCGGCGTCTTTTGCACCAGTAGCTCGTATGCATAGCCAGGGGCGTACTCAAAGCCCTCGATCCGGCTGTAAAACAGTTCGTAGTCGCCGTCCGGTTCGTACCGCACCTGGAGGCAAGTTTGGGGGCCGACACCGACGCAATCAACGGTCTCTGGCCCCACATACAGGGTCACAATTTCTACATCGGGTGTCATCTCGGCGGCGGGATCGGGAGCCGTACAAGCCGCGATCGCTAGCGTTCCACCCCCTAAAACGACTGATAAGGTCAACGTGGCAAAGCGGATTTTTAGTGAGTTAATCATCAGATCTGATTGATTAGAGCAACAGGACTCATTCATCCTGCCAAACCGGCAAGCTGGCGATCGCGCTTCGCGATGGAACTTAAAGAAAGGCGGCGGGTCGTGATGGCACTGCGAGACCTCACCATGGGGCGGCAAGGTGGCGCAGTTCACGTCATCATAATGGTTGAAGCATGCAGAGCGGTGATGGGGCGACAGCGATCAAAATCTGATTTACCTACCAAGGTTTGTCCAGTGTGTCAGCGGCCCTTTGCCTGGCGCAAAAAATGGGCGGACTGCTGGGACGACGTGAAATATTGCTCAGAACGGTGTCGGCGACGGCGATCGCAAGCCTCCAGCTAGACCACATTCTCAGTCGGTAAACGCGCGACTGTCAGCAGTGCTGACCTTGGTGGCGAAGAGTTTTGTCAGCAGCACCGTCTGTCCTTCGACCGCCTGACTGTAGGTAAAGCCGTAAGGGACGGTGGGGGCTAACTCACTCAGCAGCGCCGCTAGCACGTAGGGACTGCCGTAGATCACCAGTCCGATCAGACAGTTTTGGGCATTCAGCCGGGTAAAACACTGCGCCGCAAACTCGCTCAGCCCCGCCCGCCCGCGAAAGGGATTGCCCCGACTAAAAATTTGCAACAGCGTCGGTGGCGGTGAGTCGAGTTCCAGGGGCGACAAGGGGCACGATCGCCCATCGACTAACCGAGTTGCATAACCGTGGGCCTGGGGAAGGGCGATCGCGGCGGCTTGGGGACTGAGCCAATCGGTACTCAAGACATTATCGACCATCACCCAAGCTTGTGCCCCTGGTGGAGCCGTCGTCGGGAGCTGTCCACGCACCGTGGTGGATGCCGTCAACACGTTATGCAGGGTAGTCCTCGCCTCTGGGGTGGCCAACTGTGCTAACTGCACTGGCGGCGGCGGAATGTGTTCCCAAGCGTGGCAGGTTTCGGGCGGAATGGTCAGGCTGTGGCTGACTTTTTGCTTCGCCTGCCAAATCCGGGCCACGGCCGCTGAAATCACCCCAGGAGCCAGCCGCCCAATGCGAACCGCTTCGGCCACGGCCTCAATGGTGCCAGCAGGATCGGCGGGCATGAGCAGCACGTCGGCTCCGGCTTCGAGGGCCATCACCGCCGCTTCATAAGGGCCATAGCGATCCGAGATCGCCCCCATAATCAGCGCATCCGTGACAATCAGCCCCTGAAACCCCAAATCACGCCGCAGCAGCCCCGTCAGAATCGCCGGAGATAACGTCGCGGGCAGTTTGTCGTCGTAGGCAGGCAGCCGCAGATGGGCCGTCATCACCGCATCCACCGACTGAGCGATCGCCGCCCGAAAGGGCGCTAACTCCACTTGCTCTAGCCGCGTCACATCATGGGGAATTTCCGGCAAATGCAGGTGCGAATCGACTGCGGTGTCGCCATGCCCCGGAAAGTGCTTCGCCGTGGTCAATACCGGCCACTCCTGCGCCCCTTGGATAAAGGCCCCACTGAGCTGGCTCACCCGCTCCGGCGTCGCGCCAAACGCCCGCACATTAATCACGGGATTATCAGCATTATTGTTCACATCCACCACTGGGGCCAATAACCAGTTCAGGCCAATGGCGATCGCCTCCTGGGCGGTGATGCGGCCCATTTGCCCAGCATATTCGCAGGCGAGCGCCAGATCGTGATCGGCGATCGCCGACAGCGCCATCGGTGGCGGCAAGTGGGTGGCTCCGGCAAAGCGCTGCCCTACCCCTTCTTCAATGTCGGCGGCGAGCAGCAGGGGAATGTCTGCCCAGGTTTGCAGCTGTTGCGATCGCACCCCCACTTCGACGGCGCTGCCGCCCAGCAAAATCACGCCGCCGACGCCCAGCGTCTCCACGCAATGTCGCAGACTCGCCTGAGCCAGCTCCCACTGGGGATAGCGGCGCTGATGGTCAAACACCTGTCCCGACGCCCGCACCACCACAAGTTGAGCAATCTGGGCTTCTAGGGACAACGACTCGACATCAGGTAAGCCGAGGCGGGTCACACCGACTCCTCAGTCGCCGGCGGCACATCAGTGTCGTTCTCAACGTCAGCGGCCTCATCGTGCCCCTGGCTGCCCTCCGCCTCTTCCGGATCGCGCTCGGCACTGAGCTGATTGATCAGCGACAACACGCGGGTGCCCCGTTCGACGCCCAAATCTTCGCGAAACAAAACTTCCGGGGTGCGCCGCAGTCGAATGCGCTGACCCAGCTCGCGCCGCACAAATTTGGTCGCCGCTGCCAGTCCCTCCATGGTCTCCGCTCGCGCTTCCTCGGTGCCATAAATGCTGACAAACACTTTGGCATGTTGCAGATCGCCGGATACTTCCACGTCGGTGACGCTGACCATGCCCGCCCCCACGCGATCGTCCTTGATGTCAGACATCAACATTTGGCTGACCTCCCGCTTGATGAGGGAAGCCACGCGGGCGACTCGCCGATCGTTAGCCATGACAATATTTCTCCCAAATAATTCAGAACCTGACCGTCCACAATTGGCCAGTCGGTTTGGACGAGTCCACTGGTCTAGTTGCTGGGCCTAGCCACTCGAAACGATTAAGCCGCTGATAGCCCCAGCATCGCCTTCAGGGTAAAGGTCAGAAAGACAAAAATGGAAATAACTATCCCCACGAGGGCGATCGCCGTCGTCGGACGCTTGAGCAGCGGCATTAGGGGTTCAATCGCGTTAAAGAAGATCCCCAAACTAAAAGAAATCAAATATCTGGGGTAACGTGAAACATTTTTAAAAAACTCTTGCATAATTCAACCCAGCGCCACTGTGCGTTGAACCGCAGCGCGAACATTGCTGCGATATAACTTCGGTTTTATCCTATCGCAGTTCAGGAGTGAATCATTGATTTGGCCCATGACCGACAGCGTTTACAATAAGTGCATCTGTATTAGGAGAAGGCGGAGTCGCTGGCCGCTGGTAGAGACTGTTGACTGCCAGGGTTGGGCGATCGCTCCCGACATTGTTTCATGACGGCAGCCCTGCAAACTCGGTGTCAGCCTCGGCCCTTTCTCAAATGGGCGGGTGGCAAAGGGCGGCTATTAGAGCAGTACCGGCGCTACTTTCCGGCCCAGTTTCGCCGTTATCACGAGCCCTTTTTGGGCGGCGGGGCCATCTTTTTCCATCTTCAGCAGTTTTGCGATCAGGCGGTCTTGGCCGATTTGAATGAGGAGTTGGTGAATGTCTATCGCTGTGTGCAGGCGGATGTCGAAGCTTTAATCGACCTCTTGCAACGCCACCAAGCGGCGCACTGTCGAGAGTATTACTACGCCATGCGATCGCAAAATCAACTGCGATCGCCTCTCCCCCGCGCCGCCCGCTTAATCTATTTGAACAAAACCTGCTTTAACGGTCTCTATCGCGAAAATCGCCAAGGCCATTTCAATGTGCCGATGGGGCGCTACAAAAATCCTAAAATCTGCGATGCGGTCACGCTGCGTCAGGCCGCGATCGCCTTGCAAAATACGGAAATCGTTTGTGACAGATTCACACAGGTCTTAGACCAGGCCACCACCGCCCAAGATTTTGTCTATTTTGATCCGCCGTATCATCCCATCAGCGCCACTAGCAGCTTTACGGGATATAACCGCTACGGCTTTCGCGCCGAAGACCAGCAGCGGCTACAGCAGACCTTTGCGACCTTGGCCGAGCGCGGCATCCAGGTCATGCTGTCCAACTCCGATTGCGAGTTTATCCGCGATCTCTATGCCGGGTTTCACATTCAAGAAATTCAAGCCTCCCGCGCCATTAACTCCAACGCCCAGCGCCGGGGCAAGATTTCAGAGTTGGTCATTACGTCGTACCCGGCCCATCCGCAATGAAGGTGATTGGCTGAAACGGGTACCGCGTTTGAGCTGTGTCCCTGGTTGTCAGCGAGCAGCAGGGATCCCACCCCAGCGCCAGTCATCCTGGTTCCTGAGAGTTCCTGGGCTCGTAATCCTGAATCTGGTGTCCCTGATTATGGCGATCGCCCACCCCTGGCATTGGCAAATTCGCGCCCTTGGTCAAGGGCCAGACTATTACTTTTGGGCAACTTTCCGGCCGGATGAAGCAGACCCACTAGCCGCTTTGGTGGCCCAGCACCGCCCCCCGGATTTTCTGCATCACTTGGCGGCCCGCCCCCCGCATCAAACTACTCGCTATGCGCAATATGTTGATCGCCGCACCCATGAGAAATTACAAGCCCAAGCAAAGGGCGAAGATATCCGTGTTTGGTTAGCCGCCACCATTGAAGTGTGTGATCACTCTCTCTGCGTCAGCAACTTACTCGGTGGCGGCGACTACGGCGAGACGCCCTTACTGATTAAACTGGCTCAGACCAGCGAGCTCACCTGGCAGCATTGGCGGGTGAGCTACGGGGGCGACGGGTACACCGGGGGCGACGTGGCCCAAGGTGACGATGCTGATAGCTTGCTAACGTACCTGGATGCAGCAAACTCAGCAGATTCCAAGAGTTAGTGGCGATACATTTGGTTTTCCCACCCTGAGTCAGTCAGGGGCGCGGTTGGCGATCGCTCAGCATCTTCGGGCTGCGGGTGACGACGCGACCACTGGGTTGGTAGCTGCTGGTCGGTCGCTGACCACACTGGCGTTGCAGTCGCACAAAGATCGGCAAAGGCGGCAGTGTCTTGTTTGAGGGTTTGGAGTTGGATTAAGGCCGCTTCCCAATCCAAGTTGGTATCTTCAAAGACCCGGCCTAGCGCCTGTAAAACCGCTTCCGAGGCTTTGAGATGATTTACTTTCAGGTGACCACGATGCTCTAGCGGGTCAGGCCGCGTTACCAATAAAGCATCTTTGACAACCTGGCTGATTGTGGTTTGGAGTTCTTGCTGCGCGTAACGTACTTGACGCTGAAATCCTTGTTGACTGGAAGCGTATAGGGTTGGCAATCGGTTGAGGGCATACGGCATCATCTCTGACCACCGCCGAGATTTCCGAAACCAACTGGGCATGTTTTTGATTTGTCGCCACATTTCCTGAGAGACCAAGCCTTCCATCACATTGAAATAGCCTGAACCCGCATCGGAGTCGACAGCCTGAGCCATTTTATTCACCTGCGGTAGAACACCCGATAAGCCGGTTTGCCGCCGATCGCCGCTCCGACTGATCTTTAACGTGCTCTTAGCAGAGTGAAAACAATCACTCGCAATCAAGGATTCATGGAATCCTTACTGCTGAGGGGGGCAATTTAAAGCTTTATAAGGCGCTCGTACCCTAGCAGCCTTAATGTTAGGTCTTGACGCGGCGTTGGTAGATCTTTGGCGACACCGCCACTGAGGCTAAGCCCTTTTTATGGTTGCTGGCTGCTCCGTCGTTGCAGCACGATCACGCCGATCGCCAAGCTCGTGACGGAAAGTGCCGCGAGCCCCATGCGCAGGTGAGCCAATTCATGCATCTCGGTGTCGCCCACATCGCTAATGTTTTGATAGTCGATGCCCCGAGCATCAATGGGGACGATGCGGATATCCTGGTGGCCGTCTCGCTCAAATTCGATACGCCAGTCGCCCACCAGTGTCTCGTCGGGCTTGAAGGTGAATTGTCCGGCTTCGTCGGTCGTGGCTTCTTCCCATGGAGTTTCGCGATCGCCGGGCGCATAGACAATTACCTCGGCGTCGGCCATGGGTTCGCCCGTGCTAAAGCTGGCGGTGAACTCCAACTGCAACTCTTCGGCAAACAAATCGACGAAGTAATCGGTTTGGGCTGCATGGGCCAAGGCCGCCGGGGCACTACTCGCCAGTAGCGAGCCGCTGAGTAAAAGTCCCGGTATCAAGGTTTTCATGGGCGAATTCCTAAATGACGACGAAGCGACGCCCACAATTCTAGTGCACAACTGAATTTTTCAGCAGCCATCGCCTAGCGTCCCATGATGCGTCCCGACGACGCTAAGTTCCCGAAAGGCGAGCCCCCCCTGCTAGGATCGAGACTGTTAAGCCGGGATCGCCACCGAAGTTTCGCAGCAGCATGATGCAAATTTATCTGGATTACAGCGCCACTACCCCCACGCGGCCGGAAGCGATCGCGGCTATGCAGGCCGTGATGGCGGAGCAATGGGGTAATCCATCCAGTTTGCATGAATGGGGCAGTCGCTCGGCCACCGCATTGGAATTGGCGCGGGTGCAAGTGGCCAGTCTAATTAACGCGAGGCCAGAGCGGATTATTTTCACCGCTGGGGGCACCGAAGCCGACAACCTCGCCATCCTGGGCATTGCTCGTCGTTACGCCACACCGCAGCATTTGATCGTGTCGAGTGTCGAGCATTCCGCGATCGCGGAACCTGCCCGCTGCCTGGAAGCAATCGGTTGGCAAGTGACCTGGCTCCCCGTCGAGCGCACCGGGCGCGTAAACCCAATGGATTTGGCGCAGGCGATTCGCCCTGACACGGTGCTGATCTCCGTGATTTACGGTCAGAGCGAAATTGGGACGCTACAGCCAATTGAGGAACTGGGGGCGATCGCGCGGGCTAGGGGAGTGTTGTTTCACACTGACGCGGTGCAAGTAGCCGGACGCTTGCCGCTCGATGTGCAGTCCCTCCCGGTGGATTTACTCTCGCTGTCGAGTCATAAAATCTATGGCCCGCAAGGGGCCGGAGCACTTTACGTCCGGGCGGGCGTTGAGTTGCAGCCGTTGCTCGGCGGCGGCGGTCAGGAAGCCGGACTCCGCTCGGGCACTCAAGCGGTTCCAAACCTTGCCGGCTTTGGCGTGGCGGCTGAGTTGGCGGCAGCCGAAATGCCCTCCGAAACGGTGCGACTGATTCAACTGCGCGATCGCCTCTTTCATCAACTCGCCGATGTGCCAGGGCTGGAAATCACGGGCGACCCCCGCGATCGCCTGCCGCACCATGCCAGCTTTTGTCTCACTGCGGCAGACGGCGACACGGTCAGTGGCAAAACGCTAGTCCGCCAAATGGATCTGGCGGGCATTGGGATTAGTGCCGGGTCGGCTTGTCACAGTGGTAAGCTGAATCCCAGCCCAATTTTGCAGGCCATGGGCTACAGCGATCGCGCTGCCCTCTGCGGCATCCGCCTCACCTTGGGTCGGCACACGACCCTGGCTGATATTGACTGGACGGCGATCGCCCTGCGCCAAGTGTTAGACCGCACCCTGCCTCGTTTGACCCCTGCCAACGTGTGATCACCCACCGCCATGACTGGAGTTCCCCGCAGTATCGAAGCCGCTGTTGACCAAGCCCGAGAGGCCACCCGCGCCGCCATTCAGGCCGGTTTGCCTCGCATTGTGGTCAATCTCAACATTCCCGAACTCAAGGTCATGCCCATTGCCCAGCAGTTTTACCCCTTGTTGGCAGAGCTTGAGTTGCCGTTCAAAATGTACTTTCCCGATGCGGGCGCGGCGGCCCTGGCACGCCGCGACTGGGACAATCCTGACTTCAGCATTCGGGGCATCAACGAAGTCAAAGGGCGGCTGGAACCGGACGACGAAGCCTGCCTCATCATCGAACCCTCCGCCGTTGAGGTGAATAATGTCGAAGCCCTCTGCAACGAAGCTACGGGTAAGTATGTCGTCATGGTCAATCCCAAGCTAGAAGATATTGCCGTGGTGGGAATTGGCTATGCCGCGCGTCAATTGCGCGATCGCTTCCTCAGCACCTTAGAAACCGCCTATTATTTGCAGCCGTTAACCGGGGCAACGCTGCTGCGCCTGTATCCCGGCCCCTGGCAGGTGTGGGGCGAAACTGCGGATGATGACTACGAGCTGTTGGGCGAGTTTCCCACCAAGCCCTCTGAGGAAGCGATCGCCAATCTCTTTGCCGATGACAGCGAGTCAGACGACGGCAATTCCACAACTGCCCCGCCGCGCCCCAAAAAAGGTGGCATCTTTGCCGAACTCAATCAATTTATCCGAGCGCTCACTCAATAAATCTAAAGATGACGTCTCGCCATACTGACGATCCTAGCCCTGGCCGAATGTGACTCCCGGCATTCATCATGCCGCTACTTGGAATGACCCAGACATGGTGATACGGCTCAAAGTTTGTCTTGGCGATCGCCCTCTTCTACTGTCAACGTTACGCACTGTCAACGCTACGTGATTCATGAGGTTTGAGGCGTTTGCATCATGTTTGACCAGGCCCATGTACGAGCGGCGATCGCCGTTAGTTTAGGGGCGATCGCGGGCGCACTTTGCCGACATTACATGGGCCAGTTACTCACTCACAGCTTTGGGAGCGCCTTTCCGTGGGGAACTTTGGGCGTCAATCTCAGTGGTTGCTTCTTGATGGGTGGGGTCGTGGTCTGGTTGGCACAACGGGGGCCTGACAAACCGGAGGTTGTGCTCATGCTCACCACGGGTTTTCTGGGCTCATACACGACCTTTTCTACCTACGCATTAGACCTGGCAAATTTAGCTGATCGCCCCAGTTGGCTCCCCGATCTCAGCTACGGGCTGGGCAGTCCGTTGTTGGGCTTAGGGTGTTTAGTCTTGGGCCTGTTCATCGCCAGAACGGTCTGGCCCCGGCCCCCCAGCGATCGCTCCTCTCCTGATTAGTCCCGTCTGGGCGCGGGGGTGCCTGGCGCACAAAACAGCTTGGGAAGACCCGCCGCTTACGCTGCTAGCCTTTCCATTGCAGCAGCTGTGAACAGGGAAGCGTGGGGCGATCGCAATACGGCCACACAAATGTCTCACTTTTCAAAAGATTCGTTATCCTTAACGCACTTGTGGGAGCTTGCTTTGGTGGCAAGAAAGACTATGAACATGACTGCAATCCGTCAACGACCGCAATGGCTACTCATTGGCATTATCGTGAGCGCTGCCCTCGTCGGGGGGGGGTTACGAGTTTTATGGCCGCAAACTGTCCCTTCATCGGCGACCACAACGACACCCACCATCACCGCCACTGAGGCGGAAGAAACCCCCCAAATTTTTGAGTCGCCGATGATTTCGCTATCGGCTGAACTGCGAAAAGCCGCCACCCCCAGCGAGCTTGTCCGCTCCACCGCCAGTGACGACCGCTTATCCGTCGTCATGACGGGCCGCGCCGATCCCTTTGCGCCCATCACGCAGTCAATTGGGGCCAACACCTCTCCCAATCGTGAAGCAACGGAAACGGTTGCCCCGCAAATCACCGTCAGTGCTGAGCGGGCACCGGTGTCGCCCAACTTGCCCACCACTTCTATTTCGCAAGTCCCGGATTTGCCACCCGTACCAACGGCAAACTTTACTCCGCCGCCCTTACCCGCCATCCCAATGGCCGCAAACCCTTTACCCATCCCCAACTTGCCCAGCAGCATTCCAGGAGCTAATGCCAGACCGCAAAGTCCGATTGAGGCGGTCGAGTTAACGGGAGTCGTGCAAGTCGGCGATCGCGTGGGGGTCATCGTCCGCGAAGGCAACGGCCAATCAAGTCGCCATGTCTTTGCCGGTGATTTGCTTGCAGGTGGTCAGATCCGCCTCAAGTCAGTGGATTTATCTTCTCAGCAACCGTTGGTGATTTTGGAATACCAAGGCGAAGAATATACCCGCGTTGTGGGATGACGATCGCGGTGATGATCTGAGCTTCATGCATAACCAGCGCAGATCACGATTGTGGCGGGGTTGGGTGGCTCAGCATTCCTCAGTGAACTGTGGCAGCATAAATACATTCCCTAAAATTGAGCTGCTCAAGAGCAGTCCCATCCACCGGTCATGGCTTCATCCACCGAACGGCCCTTAAGCCTCGATAGCGCTTTTCCTTGTCCGATTTGTCGGCAAGGCACGATTGAAGCGATCGTGCTGACCGAGGCGTTTGCTTGTGAGTTCTGTCGCCATATTTTGTCCGCCAATCTGGCGCAACAACAAGTTCAAGTCGTGGATAGCAGTCAGCCTTTGACTTGGGGCTGGAATGGTCAGCGCTGGCGATTGGTGCGCGGTGACCATGCCCAAGAACTCTCAATGCTGGTGTATTTGACGGCTGTCGTGCTGATGATCATACCTGCGGGTTTAGTCTGGCTGTCAGGAGTTCTGTTCCCGCCTTTAACGCCTACTACGGGGTTATCTTTTTCCAGCATTTGGGCAATTATCACCTTTACCGCTCATCTCAGCGTTGTGCTGTGGCTCATCGGTGAGTATTACCAGATCCCCCTTTACGTCGCCGCTAAGGTCCGAATTGCGCGATCGCGTTACTCATCCCGTCAATAAATTGCCGCTACTGGCCCCCCTTGCTAGATGTCGAGCAGCGGCATTGCAAATCCAGGGCCGGCGATCCATCTGCCCAGCGCGACCAACGAAAATGCCTCTTCATCAAGACGTGCTCTTACCCAAAAAATATTTGCTTGCGCATGGTGACATGCCAAATGCCGACCTCTAAATAGGCCTCGCCTTCGCACTTAAAGCCAAGCTTTTCGTAAAATGCGATCGCATGACGCTGAGCGGACAGCACAACTTCACGATGGTGATGGCGTTGGGCTAGCACCAGCAACTGTTCCATAATCTGTTGCCCCACGCCTTGTCGCCGCAGTGGCCGGGCAACCGCAACTCGGCCAATTCGGCCTTGCGGCGTCAGCCTACCAGTTCCCACCGGATGCCCCTCATAGGTGGCCAGCACATGCTGCGAAATACCGTCTAAGTGATCAATTTCCAAATCAGCAGGGACATTCTGTTCATGCACAAAGACTGCTGTCCTCACCTGATGAATCAGCGCTTTGCCACGATCATAATCAATCACCTTTGTAATAATTTCAGGCTGAGTTACGAAAGCAGGTAGGGTCGTTACCATATCAAAATATTTTTCGGATAGATGCTAAAGCAGGCAGAGTAATTGATGCCTCAGAAGTGGCAACTCATGTCATACAGCCTCCATGTTTGACAATGGGCACGATGAGTGGCGTCTGGTTTGTATTTTTTCATCAGACGTTCCCGAATGCTGTCAGCGATACTACATCACGGTGCTCCCAGAATAAACTCTGAAATTACCTAGTACTCGACGGCATAAATAACCATAGCCATTATGAGGTCAAAGGCTTGCCCGAATAGTTCCATTTAAAGGGCT
>NZ_JACSWC010000428.1 GCF_016888165.1 Halomicronema sp. CCY15110
AAAGAAACCTCATGTCTCAACCGCTCGATTGCTTGCCAAAGCTAAAGCTGAGAAGAAAGCACCTTGAAAGGGCTGGGACAGAAACCAAACCCGCTAAGGGGGCGAGGCCGGAAACTGCGGGTGCGGCCAACAACGGTGATAGCAGCGTCAGCAACGTGGACAAGAATGGACAATCGCCCAATCAGGCGACTGACGCCTCATCGTCAGAGTCAGAAACGACTTCAGATCTTAGCAACTGACAATGCCAGACCACTGCACCTTTTTTTCGCGGGTGCGGCGGTAAGAGAAGAACCGCTCAGGTTCTTGAAAGGTGCAGTGGGGTGCGATCTCGACGTGTTCATCGGGAATGCCCAGACCGGAAATTTGCAATGCATTGATCCGTCGCACATCGAGCCGTACGCGTCCAGACTGCGGATCGGGCAGCACGGGGGGCTCGGCCAATGCTTGTAAATGAGCGACGAGATCGTGGTCATCTAGCGCGGCGATCGCCGCATCCATGGCCGTCAGCGATCGCCCCACTTCTGCCGCTACATGGGTCGTGACTTGGTACACCGTCCCCGCGATCGCCGGCCCCATCGCCACCCTTAAATGCGCTAACTCACTGCCCTGGGCCTGCATTTTCGCGATCGTAGTCGGCACAATGTTGAGCGCCGTGCCGCGCCAACCGGCATGAATCGCCGCCACCTGACCCGTCTGCGTATCGGCAATCAAAACTGGAGTACAGTCGGCGGTACAGACCCAAACCGCTTGTTGGGGGGCCACACTCATCACGGCATCCGCTGGCGGCAACTGATCGGTCGCGGCATGATCAGCGGGGAGGTCTTGAGGCGTCACCACGTGATTGCCGTGCACCTGTTTAGCCCGATAGGCCGGACCATCACCCCCCAATCGCTGACGCAAGGTGTTTGGCAGGCTGGGCCAAGACTGACGGGTAAAAAAACCGTGGGGCCAGCGACTCAGCAGTGATGTGGTCAAGTAGGCGTGTTCAGTGTCTTCAGACCAATGCCAAGAATGATTCATAAACCCCTAGAAAGCCAAATCTCACCAGTGTGGCAGCAGTTTCGGTGGGTGCTTGACCCGCCATAATCGCTCCTGACCAAAATCATCGGCGGTCGATGGTGGCGATCGCTAAGGTGGGTGATCAGCCGCCCACAATAGCTGCCCCGAGCGAACCAATAGCGTTATCGATTTTGCATCATAACGTGTCATTTACCTCTCTGCTTGCACCGATTGCGAGGGCTGCTTCCAGACGAAAATCAGGTCTGGAGAGCATGACGCCGATGGGCAGTGGGTCTAGTAGTTAAATCCAGCAAATCCAGCAGAAAGACAATGGGGACACTGCCGAAACTAGACAGCGTCCCCATCAATTTTTCTTATAGGCTAGAGTCTTTATTCTGCGTGACTCCATGTCATTGATTTTATATTCGCCGATGCTGAACAAGTGGCGAATGGTTTGTAATTTTGTTTTTATATTTTGCCTGTGCAAAGGTTTGTGAAGATAAATCGCTCACTGTAAAGGCACTTAAGATTCCTGATCAAGGCTCAGAATGCAAAGACACTCCCAGAATTTGCGAGAGCCAAACTTCCGTCGATCGCACCAGATATTTGCCGGGTTGGCTCATTGGGGTCACCATCGGTTCAACCAGGATGGTAAACATGCCTAGGCGGTTGCCCGCTAAAACGTCAGTAAATAGGCGATCGCCGACCATCGCAATTTGCTCAATGGGGAGCTGCATGGCCTCGGCGGCGCGTCTCAGCTTACGGCGTGAGGGTTTGCCCGCGCCCGTGATGTAGGGCGCTGATAGACTTTCGGCAATGCGCCGGATTCGCGGTTCATTGAGGTTATTGCTCACTAACCAAATGGGCACCTGAGCCTGAAGCGTGGCAAACCAGGTTTGTACTTCAGCCGTGGTTTCAGATTCGCGGATGGGCACCAGGGTTTCGTCCACGTCAAGTACGAGCCCCTTTAAGCGATGCCGCTCCACCAAATCCAGGCTAATGCCCAGAACAGGCTGACCCAATACAAGATCAGGCTGCAACTTATGACTGCACATCAAACTAGGGCTCCCATCCTAAGCGAAAACGAAAACGTTGTAGTCGAAAGGTCGTGTCCCCAGCATATCGACCCACCGCCTGGCTGAATCTACGGATTGATGCCGTCGATCGCATCGCGAATGCGGGCCTGAGCCGCTTCGTGTTCCGCCAAAGTCCGACTAAACACATGGGTGCCGTCATAACGCGCGACAAAATACAAATACTCCGTCGGGGGCGGAGCGAGGCTGGCTTCCAAGCTCGGTAACCCAGGATTGGCGATCGGGGTCGGCGGCAACCCGACGTTGATATAGGTGTTGTAAGGCGAAGGCGTGTTGACTTGAGCCAGGGTTAGCGGTTGCTCAGGCGTTTGCGTCACTCCCAAACCATATTCTACTGTTGGATCAGCCCCTAGCGGCATGTCTTCCGCGAGACGCCGATTAAAGACCGCCGCAATTTCTGATCGCTCTTCCGGAATGACGGCTTCGCGCTCGACAATGCTGGCCAGGGTGACCCACTCCAGCAACGAAAACTCAGAGTTACCTTGTTGATAAACCGGCAACGCGATCGCCTCAAACCGCTGCAACATTAAATCACGCATTCCTTCAGCCGTGACGGCTTCAGCGGGCAGCAAATAAGTGTCTGGATAGAGGAAACCTTCTAGGTGAGGCAGTTCCTGGGGCAGCCAGGGAAAGCGATCGCGGGGCACCTCCTGCGTGGCGGTTAGAAAGGCTTGAGCAGAGAATGCGCCGCGCTCTTCAAAGGCCGCCGCCATTTGCTCGCGAGTCCATCCTTCGGGAATAGTGAAGGCGGTTTGCAGCACCTCACCGGAGCGAATTTGGCGGGCGATTTCTGGCAGCGATTGGGCCGGTGATAGGGCGTAAGTCCCCGCTTGGTAGGTGACATCTTGCTGCAAATCTTGCCAGCGGCTCCACATGTCCCATGCGACGTGGGAGCGAATCAGGCCAGCCGCCTCTAAATCGCGGCCAATTTGTTGACCAGAGGTGCCTTGACTAATCTGAATTTGCACGGGATCAGTAGCGGCAGCACTGGCTTCGTCAGTGTCCTCGACTGGATCGATGGGAGCGGTGGCCCAGCTCCACCAAGCCCAGCCCTGCCACCCCGCCAAGCCTAAGGCAACGGGGAGCAGTAAAAAGAAAAATAGAAGCTTGGGAAGACGAGAAGCCATTGCTTTTGCCGTTAGCGGATGAATGCTGCATGCCAACGTCGGCTATTTTAGCCCGTTATCGCGGCTAATCAAGGCAACTCCGTTGATGGGAGGCTGAGACGAAGGGGGAAAGAGCGATCGCGGGCAAGTCCAACAGAATGCCTGCCCGTCGCTGGTCGGACCCGGAGTGCCCCCTCGCGACGCAGGCGGTCAGTGGCCGCTCACCGTGAGTAGAGCGATCGTTGAGGTCCGGCACCGCCAGAATCTACTCCAACACATCAAAAATGCTGGACTCAATTTCCGGTCGCAGCCGTTCAAATTCCTCGGGCGGAATCATGCGGGCATCCCCTTGCGCCGCGATCTCGGCAAAGATTAAGAGGGGATCTAGCGGCGTGCAGATGGTGTATTCCATATCTTCATGGAAAAACGTTGCCAGGGTCTGAAATTCTTCGGTGTCAGTTTCACCATCTTCGTCAATGTCCCCAATATCTAGCGTGAAACAATCTTCCTCTTGGGGGCTGGGGAGCTCGCCCGAGACACTCAGGGTTACAGCACTCCGCTGCAACACCAGATCGTGTTCCGCTAAGACGGCTCGGGCCGTAGGCAACAGGACTTCAATGTCGCTTTCTTCGATATCGACCAGCGTGTCCGTATCATCGTCGTCTTCATCTGGCTCCCAGGCAAAAATTTCGATCGGTGTATCTAGCGGCAACAACAGCGCATACTGCCGCTGACCAATGTCAAAGGTCTGCTCGATTTGGCACATCAGGACCCGACCTGCCTCGTCTCTAACGGCAATGGTGGGACGGTCTTGAACGAAATCTGAATCCGAAAAAGTCATTCCGGGTCTCCTGCGGCGGGCTGCGTAGGTGAGGGCGTGGGCGGGACTGTAGGCGGGCGATCGCGCTGATCGAGCCATTGCTGCAAGATAATCGCGGCCGCTTTTTGGTCGATCAGTCCTTTGTTACGACGAGACAGGGTCACCCCTTCGGCTTGCAACATTTGCTCTGCCTGAAAAGAGGTCAACCGCTCATCTACATACTCTACGGGTATTTGTAAAATTGACGATAGCTTTTCGGCAAAAGTTTGCACCCAGGCTGCTTGCTTGCCCAACTCCCCATTCATGGTGTACGGCAGCCCCACCACCAGCACATTCACTTGTCGTGCTTCGATCACGGTCTTGAGATCATCCACCACCGCGCGCCAGGAACGATTCTGCACGGTTGGCAATTCGGTCACCAACATCCCCAAGCGATCGCACCCCGCCACCCCAATCCGGCGGCGACCAATATCTAAAGCCAGGGCGGAGACGTAGGATTGAGGCATGGCAAGCTCGCAATGACGGCAGTCAGCAAAAATTGTAGGCCACGTTGCGGGAGCCTTGAAAACCAACCCATCATGCCTAATCTCGCTGGGTCGTTACTGACTATCCTGACTGCCCGGATAGGTTGTCTGAATTTGAGTGGGGATGAGCCCGTCCCAGGTCGCCACTTTCGGGCCGCTGGGGAGCAGAAGGATTGGGCGATCGCGGTGAGTCGTCTTGGTCATACTGCCAAGAGATGCGTCCGGGAATCGGCTTGCCCGCCGGTTGTAAGCCCGCTAAGACCTCCGGCAGTTGCAGACCTTCCAACGCCGCCGGTTTTGCTTCCCGCACCTTGTGCCACACCGAGCGCGACAACATCAATGTGCGATCCACCGGGCTCGCCTGTATTTTCAGCAAAAACTCTTCTCGTTCGGGCTGATAATCCCGAGACGTGACCCGTAACGGCATCGCCGGATAGCTTTGCAGCAATCCCGCCATGTGACTCAGTAACTCGGGATACAGCCACGTATAAGCGGGATGTACCGTCAGTTCTGCCGAGTGATAGCGGTGTTTGCCCCGGCAGGCCACCAGGTCAAAGCGACCGATAGCGGCCTTACGCTGCGGCTCAAACACATAAGCCTGAATGCGGTTTTCGCGATGCATCCACTGTCGCGCGGTGTTCGCCATTGACTTGGCGGGCTCCACCTTGAAATCTTGGATTTGTTGGTCAAAGACTTGACGCACCAGAGGCGGCATCGCTGCGGTATCGAGCTGATATAGCAACTGTGCGTCGGCATTGCTGACCGCCATCAGGTTGGGCAAATCGGGTTCTTGCTTTGCTTGCTCAACCAACACGTCGGGACTAATTTCCCAATAGGTGACTTGAGCCAACGGTTGAAAACCATTTTGTCGATACAAAGCCAACGCGGCTTTTTGCTCAATATCCACTTCTGCCAGCCACATGCGGGCTTCCCAAACCGTCTCAAAACAGTGGCGCAGGAGTTTTGACCCCACACTATCCAGGGGACTTTCAGTACTCGGCGGCACCACATCGGGATGAATCGCCAACCGATTGACCTGCCAAGTGCTGCGGGTGCGGTTGAAGGGGGACACCTCGATCATGCCGCAGAGGGTGTCGTCGAGGGAGGCCACAAAGCCTGACCACCGAGGCTGGTTCGGCAGCGCTAGGGTGGTCACTCGTTGCCACCAAGCGGCGAGAGGATGCTGCACTAAACTTTGGGTATTGGCGGCACCCCAGAGCCCTGAGTCCGGCTCAGGAATGACAGTTGCGGCCCCACTCCAATGATCCAAGGCATCAATGTCGCGCGGATACAGGGGACGCAGTTGTAGTTCCGAAGTTTGCAGATCGGGAGTAGACATTGCCAGCCACGAAAAACATCACCAATAGCCAAGTTGGCCTTTTGTTGACTTCATCATAACGTGCTCATCCCCAGAGCTGGCTCGCCCAGGCAGGGCAGCGATGCGAGATGCCGCGACGGCCAAGGGGGTTGGCGGCTCAGGACTGAAGGTAGCCTTGAGCCTTGAGTGCGATGTCGGGTGTCGTCAAGACTTTAAGGCATACGCTATTTGGGCCGTATCAAGACTAAGGGGGTTTGCTCGTCGGCATTGCCAGCCGGATTGTCAATCAGGGCTTGGGTGACCACCGCGCGATTCACTCGGGGGCTAGCGGCGACAATTTTGACGGCTTTCAGGTCGTTGACGTCGACGATCGCCGCGCCCAGGCCAGTGGATTTCTCGATTTCATCGACAATGAGTTGGGGAGCCTCGGGGCCGAGCACAATGAATTGGTCATAGGGCGGTAGGGTGCCCGTAACGTCGTCAATGAGTCGCGCTTGCTCGCCCGCCAGCTGATAAAAGCCGCCCCCTTGTCGCAGTAGCGCTTTTTTCGCTGTACCGCCGACAAAGGCCCCAAAGACGCGCCAGGGGCCGACTAAGTCCACTAATGTTTGTAAACCGCAGGCGGTGGCCAGACTGGAGGTGGGCAAAAAGTAATAGCACAAGCGCCGCGCCAGCCAGCTGGGCTGCACGGTGGAAGGATGACGCCAACGCCCCTGCATAATGGCGACGGGGGTTTCGCCCAGAGTGATAATGTCGCCCGGTTGGGCGTGGGGGCTGGCGTATCGTTTGACGACTTCGGTGGGGGTATCGAGGTGGGTCAACAAGTGGGTGGGCACGGGCATGACTTGCGCTTGGGGCGTGTCCCGCCAGGGTGGAGCCAGGGCGGGATCAGGAAACTGGAGCGGCACAATGACATGCCCAGTTTTGGGAACGCGGCCCCCTGGCCCATAGGTGAGGTAGTGGACCCGCACCCAGAGGGCTTTGAGCGATCGCACCTCTGGCCCGGTGATATCCACCTGCACCTTGAACTGGGTGCGCTTTTGCAGCTTGACAATGTAGGCAAACCAGTAGCCATCGGGACGGGCATCGGCATCGGGATGTTGGGAGGTAATGGTGATCTTGACTTGCAGATCGTCCACCTCCCCTTTGCCCAGCAGCGTGGTCTCGGCGGTAAGCTCTGGCACCATGATCTCGGAGGCCGGGGTGCGATTAATCAGTTCGGGAACGCCGACGATTTGGTAATGGTCCGCCTCATATTTTTCGATATTCCACTGGCCAGCGGCAAAGGCGAGACGATTGCCTGCGCGTTGTCGATATTGCCATTCCAAACTGAGCCAACCGACTAGCCCCAATAGCGCGATCGCTCCCACCAACCACACGAAGATCATCGTTGCTCACCATTTCCTCGAAAATTTCGTCGCCTGTTACCGAATCGGCCATGGCGCTTTCTCAAGGGTCAGTCTATAGAAGTTTGGGGGCATTCTTAACGAAATTTGCGAAGAATCGCGGTTTATCACAGGGCTAGCGAGACGTTGTGACCCGGTAGGGTAGCTGCCAGGGAGACGCCATTGTCCACCGCAAATTTTGATGATCACGGGGACATCATCTTGGTCAATGGCCGCTGCGACGAGACCAGCAACCGGCCCGGCCAGTCATCTTCAGGATGCAGTCTGTAGGGGTCAAATAGTGGTTAAACCTCTCGTCAACGGGGCGGCAGGCCCTGGCCGGTGGAGCCAGCGTGAGGGCAACCACGCTCAGCCCCAAAAGTCACGGGCACCAGAGACGTACCCCCAAGGATTTCCCCTGACCGACCATCAAACAGCAAAGTTCATCACTCCGCGCTATCCTTTAGCCTCGTACGGTAGAGAAGTCAAAGTTGCAACATCAGTGCCGCCAAGGTTTCAGAAAACTTTACAAAACCAGGTAAGTGGGGCACGATCTCGATAAGAAATGTTGCAGATTTCTGGCTTCGGCGGATGAAAGCGACTGACCACGCAGTTAGAGGTTGATTCGAACATGACTCGGTTGATGCGCATTGAAAAGTGGTGCTTGTGGGGACATGTGCTGTCCATGGCATTTGGTCTGGCGGGGTTGCTGTGGGTCATGCCCCATCCCGAAATTTTGGATTATTTGCCCGCCGGTTCGACCCTGTACCGTTGGAGCATGGCCGGGGGTGGTGTGGTTTATATTCTGCTGGGTACCGTGGCCGTGGCCCTGTACCTGCGCCGCGCCTTTGGGTGGCAAGCCTGGCTGTCATTTATGATTCCAGCGCTGGTCATTTCTCTCTCTAGCGAGCTGTCCGGCACGAGTACGGGCTTTCCCTTTGGCGACTACAGCTATTTGAATGGTCTGGGCTACAAAATTTCCGGACTGGTGCCGTTCACGATTCCCTTGTCTTGGTTCTATGTAGGGGTGTCGGCATATTTGCTGGCTCGGGGTGGTTTGCTCGGTGAGCGCGGCACTTGGGTGCGTCAACTGGCGGCGATCGCGACCGGGGCGTTGCTGCTGATGTCTTGGGATTTTGTACTGGATCCGGCGATGAGTCAGACGGCGATGCCTTTTTGGTACTGGCATCAGCCAGGAGCTTTCTTTGGGATGCCCTACGAAAACTTTGCCGGTTGGTTTGTCACGGGTGCCATCTTTATGTCCGTGGCGGCCCTGTTTTGGCATCGTAATGAGCGGCTGCAAGGGCTGAATCGTGAGCAACTGACGGTGCCGTTGGTGATGTATCTGGCTAACTTTAGCTTTGCCATGTTCATGAGTGTCGGTGGCGGCATTTATATCCCCATTTTCTTGGGAATTGCGGTCGGGGCAGCACCGGCGATCGCCTGCTGGTGGTTTGCGCCTCAGTCGGCTACCCCCGACGCCGATAGTGCAGCTCAACTGTCACAGATGCCCGTGATGGAGATGGTTTCCACTCCGGCTGGCGTCTCTAAATAAATTGATTTTCCATCGCCAATTGAACTAACCTGCATGTTTTCTTCTGTTTCTCTGGGGGTGCTCAGCAGTGCGATCGCGCTGGGCTTGTTCGCTCTACAGTTGCCAGCGGTCATGGTGCTGTTCGCTCGATTGCTGAAGGGGCCAACCCGTCGCCCACCCCTGCAACCCCGAGCCATGACGCCGGATCAGGCGGGGCAAGTCAGTGTCGTTGTGCCGACTTTGAACGAAGCCCTCCGGGTTGCCCCCTGTTTGACGGGGCTCTCCCAGCAAACGGCGGAAGTGCGAGAGGTGCTGGTGGTAGACAGTCGTTCGACCGATGGCACCCGTGAAATTGTTCAGAAAGCGCAGGAAACGGATGCTCGCATTCGCCTGTTGACCGATGATCCATTGCCACCCGGTTGGGTGGGGCGACCATGGGCTCTCCACTATGGGTATCTACAGAGCGCGGCAGAGAGTACGTGGATTTTGGGGCTAGATGCTGATACTCAACCGCAGCCTGGACTCGTGGCGGCGCTAATTGCCGCCGCCACGGCTGAACAATATGACCTCGTGTCACTCTCGCCGCGTTTTATCTTGAAGGGGCTCGGAGAGATTTGGCTGCAGCCAGCATTGCTAATGACCCTGGTGTATCGATTTGGGCCGACCGGCGCATCGGAAAGTGGTGCGGAACGGGTGATGGCTAATGGGCAATGCTTTCTCTGTCGTCGTCAGCTTTTGCAGCAGTTGGACGGCTATACCAGTGCTCGCCTCTCGTTTTGTGATGACGTGACGCTGGCTCGTGAAGCGGCCAAGGCGGGAGCCAAGGTGGGGTTTTGGGATGGCGCTCAGTTGCTCAAGGTTCGCATGTACGAGGGGTTGGCGGAAACCTGGAAAGAATGGGGGCGATCGCTCGATCTGAAAGATGCTTCTTCGCGGGGACAGATCTGGGGCGATTTGTGGTTTCTGACCTGCGTGCAAGCTTTGCCCTGGTTGAGTTTGCCGCTGCTGTTGTGGGGTATTGGCAGTGGGCCGCCGACTTTACCCATGCAGCTCAGCCTGGGCCTCAATGCGAGCCTAATCGCCGCCCGTGTGGCCCTACAGTTTGCGATCTTGCCCTCGTATGATTTAAGCCAGTCCCCCAACCGCTGGATTTTTTGGTTGTCGCCGCTAGCAGATCCCTGGGCGGTGCTGCGAATTTGGTTGTCTTCTCTGCGCACCCCTAAATCCTGGCGTGGTCGTCAGTATGATTTAGCCGTCACTGCCCCCTCCCGTTAAATAGTCTGCGGGGCTTACTCACATTTCTATCACTGCCAACGTCTGACAGAGGCGATGATTGTTCGAGGGATCTGGCGATCGCTTGGGTGAACTTTCGGCTGACCAGCTGTGGGTCGGTTCCAGTCAGAGTGAGCGATCGTAAAACTCCACACAATCTCGTGTTGGGGCGAATGAAGCTGCAATTGACTGGCCGCGTCGAAGTTACTGCGGCGCGAGTTCTTTGGCTTCACATTACTGGATCAGGGATCCGCGGCTTTACTGTATCCAGTCAACTCATACCGATTCCCTATAAAGCTGCACAGAATAGAGCCTCAAGGATAAAGTCATAGCCGGTCAAGGAGGCGATTGCCTCGGCATTCAGACTCTCAATCCTGTCCCAAAGCTGCTTCCGCAACTGGTCTAAGGTCTCGAAGCATTTCCCTTTGAGCGGGGACTTCAGATGCTGCCAGAAGCGCTCAGTTGGATTGAGTTCGGGACTATAGGGCGGCTGGAATATAGGAATCAGGTTCTCCGGCCAGATCAGCGCTTGGGCTCGATGCGCTTGGGCTTGATCCATCTGCATCACCGCTAACTCATCGCCTAAGGCCGTTGAGACCGCATCAATGAAACTCTGAAAGTGCATCCCGTTCAAGTGAGGATACTCCTGGCACAAGTGCCAACCTGAGAGCGGTTCCACTACCCCATAGACCCAGAAATTCTCACGGACGTACTGTTCCATCGCAATGGGCTTGACCCCACGCGAGGTAATCACACGCCCTCGCTGGCTCATCAGCCCAATCCGCATCTCGTCTTGGCACAAATATCGCACTGGCTTACCCGTGCCGAAACAGTCCCCAAACACCTTCAGGGCTGGACCTATTTTTTTTTATAGGTCTCAACGGCCTCAGGGTCTTGTTTGATGTTTTGTGGGCGAGGGGCTTTGAGCTTCGCCCCTAAGCGATAGCGCACCGTTTTATGAACCGTTTTGTAAGGTATCGGCTCCCCGCTCTGGGCTTCGAGCCACTGCTGCACTTCGCCATAGTTAGCAAAACCTTCGGGTGAATCTAGGCGAGCCTTGAGTTGCTCCAGCAGGTCACCATCGATGCGCCGAGGCTTGCCAGGGGCCTTGCGTTCTTCGAGCAAGCCCGCTAGCCCCTCGTCTCGATATAACTTGAGCCAGCGTGTAATCGTTGAGGGCGACCGCCCTAGGCGATGGCTGAATTCTTTGTGCTCAGTCACTTGCCCACTCTTGTACCACCACAACAGCCGCAACCGCTCGGCTTGTGCGGCTGTTGTGGCATGACGCAGGCTTTTGAGCAAATACTCTACACTTTCACGAACCTCTAACTTAAGCGGTCGAGCCATCCTTCAATATTGAAATCACTACTCCTATATTCTGCCATTCCTCATGGAGAATTGGTATCAGGTGCGATTTCGCCCAGTCTTCTAGCAGTGGGAGTTTTCAATGGAATCCCGCAATTGTGGGTCTTGTGAGTTGGCTGGAAATTTGCTGTTTGGGAGAATCGCCAGTCCATGCGGTTGCCTGCAATTGCGATCGCGGTTTCCCGAGTCAGCAAAGCATTAGCACCGTGAGTTCATGCTTTGCTTATGTCCATTAAGTTTTCTATGAACTTTTCTAGGGAATCCTGCACTTGCCTCAGCAGATCGGTTGAGATGGGAAGAATAGAATTAACGCAACTTGGCATCATGCCTGGCTTACGTTTGCTCAGTTCAGTCGCTGGCCCGCGCCGGGTCTCAGGTCTGTTACCTTTTTTATTCGCTGCCTATGTTTTCAATTTACATTTTGACCTACAACGAAGAGCTGGATATTGCGGCTTGCATTGAGTCAGCCATGCTGTCTGACGACATTATTGTGGTGGACTCTTGTAGTCGCGATCGCACCGTCGAAATTGCGGCGCAGTATCCCGTGCGGGTCATTGAGCATCCCTTTGAGAGCCACGGCAAGCAGCGCACTTGGATGCTGGAAAACATTCCCGCGAAGTACGACTGGGCTTACATTTTGGAAGCTGACGAGCGCATGACGCCCGAACTATTTCAGGAATGCTGCCAGATGGTGCAACAGTCCGAGTCTGTTGGCTATTACGTTGCCGAGCGCGTCATGTTCATGGATCGGTGGATTAAGCACAGCACTCAGTTTCCGCGCTATCAGTTGCGCCTGCTGGAACTCGGCAAAGTCTGGTTCACCGACTATGGTCACACCGAGCGGGAAGTGTGCGAAGGTTCGACGGGCTTCTTACAAGCAACCTATCCCCATTACACGTGCGGCAAAGGCATGAGCCGCTGGATTGAAAAGCACAATCGCTACTCCACCGACGAAGCCCAGGAGACTCTCCGGCAGTTGCAATCCGGTCAGGTGCGCTGGCGAGATTTATGGTTTGGTAAGACCGAAGTCGAGCGCCGTCATGCCCTCAAAGACTTGTCGCTGCGGCTGCCCTTGCGCCCGCTTATTCGTTGGTTTTACATGTATTTCATCCTGGGGGGGTGGCGTGATGGTGAGGCGGGCTTTGCCTGGTGTACTCTCCAGGGGTTTTATGAATATCTCATTGTGCTCAAGGTCAAGGAACTCAAGCGCCAACAGCAGACACCCATGACCCCGACGCCTCACTCCTCGACAGTCCCAAAGCCGATGCCCCCAAAGCCGATTCAGCAGACGGCTGATCAGACGTTCGCGCGTTAACGCAAAGTCTCGACAACGCTATTGAACGTTACACTCAAGGGCGGCCTGCATTGAGGCGATTAGGTCAAGCATGGCAGTCGAATATGATTTGGTGATTGTCGGTGGCACCCCAGAGGGCATTGCCGCTGCGGCAGCAGCCAGCCGCTACGGTGCCAGGGTTGCTTTGGTCTTGCAGGATTTGGAGGGTGAGCGATCGCGCCTCATACAGCAGGGACTGTGGTCACTCACGGCGACGCATCCCCTAGCGACTCCACCCCCTGAGAGTATGGCGACGCCCTGGCAGTGGGCCAAACAAAGAGCCGCCTTAATTGCTGATACCCTCACCCGCGATACCCTGCCGCAGCTGATGGTGCAGGGGGTCGATGTCATTGCTGAGATCGGCAAGATTGTGAGCGATCGCCCGTTGACCATCGCCACTGCGACCCGCCGACTCACCACCCGCAAGCTGTTAATTGCGACGGGCCAGTCAGCGATCGCCCCGCCGCTGCCAGGATTAGAGACGGTGCCTTGTGACACTCCGGCAACGTTTTATCAACGCGAACATCTGCCGCCTAGTGTGGTGATTTTGGGGGGCAGTCCAACCGGACTCGGGTTGGCTCAGTGGTTGGCCCGCTGGCCTGTCAAAGTGACTTTGATCACGGCCAATACGCAGTTATTCACCGCTGAGGATCCAGCGGTTGCCGACTGGTTGACGGCTCAACTGCGCGCCGATGGCATCGCTGTGCAGCTGGGAGCCCAGGGGGTAGCGGTATCGCAACTGACCGATCATCCACCCGAGTCAGCGATCGCTGTGCAGTTAGAGACAACGACCATCACAGCCGCTGCGTTGGTCGTTGCGCCGCGCCCCGTACCTGACCTTGAAGCTTTGGGATTGGAACACTGTCTGCCCCGCGATCTCCCGCTGAAGGTGAATGCTTACATGCAAACCGAGCACCCGCGTATTTATGCCTGTGGGGCCGCCATGGGTGGGTATGAGTTGCCCGCGATCGCCCGCGAAGAAGCCGAATGCGCCGTCCACAATGCCCTCTTGTGGCCGCGCCGCCGCGTCAATTATCAGACGATTCCTTATGCATTGCCGACCCAGCCGCCCATGGCGCGGGTGGGTTTCACCGAGTCGCAAGCGGTACAACGGTTTGGCCCGTCCGCTGTGCTGGTCGCCCGCCAGTCGCTGTATGACAATTCCACGGCCCAATGGCAAGAATCCACCAGTGGTTTTTGTAAGCTCATCGCCCACCGCGACGGACGCTTGCTCGGGTGTCATGGCGTCGGGCCAGAAGCCTCGGAATGGGTGCAAACAGTGGCTGTATTGATGGCGGAAAAAACGCCCTGGTGGCGCTTAGCCAACTTTCCCACCCTGCCCGATAGCCTGATGGAAATTTTGCGACAGGCGGCCCAGCAGTGGGAAAGCGATCGCTGGCAACCCGGTCAATGGCGGCGCGACTGTGCCGAAAACTGGTGCAACTGGCGACGCAACGCATAAACACGCAATAGCCGGATTGCCAGGATTGCGGTAACTATGGCGTCACCCCAGTCAACTCTTCGAACCACTCAAAGTTAAATTCACACTCACTTTCTATCGCCGTCGAAAGTGCCATGTCACGCTCGTTATCTGTACTGAAAGAAAAATTACCCGTGCGAGCCTGTTCGTAAGCAACTTCATCGGTCATGATCGCGATCGTTGCGGGCGTGTATTGGCAATAAGACATCGTGGTCTGAGTCTCGGGAGCCGTCGCCAAAAACACTTTCGTTTCCACCACACAGGTTTCATCCGCCCAGCCAAGAATTTGAGAAGCCGCCATGACCCCTTCTAACAACGGCAAGGGCAAGGGTGGACTTTGCCTGCTGGCGACGCACTCTTGCAGGTCGTCCAGATATTGCACGGCAGGCATATCGGCATCACTTTTAGCGACTTGTTTGTCCATAATTTGTGCTGGGGCCGCGCTGGGCATGAACCCGAGTCCGAGCACAGGCAGCAGTGTCGCGATCGCACTGCCAGCTTTCAATCTTGCCAAAGCCATGCAAATACTCCAAATAATGTAGATTTGACCAAAATAATTGTTTGGTGCCCTGCGCAGACAACAACTCTGAGACAGAGCCACTTTCCCACAGCGTTTGAAAGACGACTTTTTGAAAATAGCAACCGCAGCAAACACACCCTTTGAACTTTATAGCCAACGTCTTGATGGATTTCGGAGAGACTTGTGATCGGCAGCCCATGCCAGTCGCTTTGCGGCCAACAGTTATGCGGCTAAATAGGCGGTAATCATGCGGCAATCAGCGATCTCGACTGTTTTCTCAGTTACTCACACTTTATTTATGCCGGTTCTGCTAGCGATGGCTTCAAATCCCGAAGCAATCGTTCAAATACCTGCTGATAATCGTCATAGTCTTTCCAGTGGCAGAAGTTGCCGATGTTGCGAGATCGCTTGATCAACCCTGCCCACCCGTCGCTAGAGTTCATGACCGTGTCATCTAGCCGGATTGGGAAGAGCACGGTTTTATGGCTCTGGCGTTCTTTTTCTAGGGCTGATTCGACTTCACTTTCCACCCACTGACTGTTGACCGAGTGTTTGGAAAGAATCAGCAATAGCTTGTCATGCTTACGGATAGCCTGGTCAATATCGACACGGATTTTGGCCCCGATGGGCAAGTCTTCTGGGGCATACCAGCAGCGCACGCCCTTGTCTTGCAAGTCGGCGTGGAGTCGTTTGGCAAATTCCTCATCTTGATGGGAGTAGCTAATGAAACAGGAATAGAACTGAAGCGGCTGATTGAACAGAGAGGGAATGTAGTCGATGAAGGTATCGGGTAAGCCAATGCCTCGCAGGAATGATTCAGGCAGTTGGCCCGAACGTGACAACGTCCTGTAGTCAATAATACTTGGCCCATGATGTTGACACTCTGCTAATCCTTTGACCTCGCTGAGATCGATGTTGCTGAAGACCGTTTCGACGAGGTTGGCATCGTGGAGGTTGGAACGGCTGAGGTCGGCATCACGGAAGTCGGCACCACCGAGTTTGGCACCCCTGAGGTCAGTACTGCGGAGATTGGCAGCGAAGAGGTCGGCAAAGCTTAGGTCAGCACCGCTAAGGTCAGCACTGCGGAGGTTGGCATCGTAAAGGATGGCATTGCGGAGGTCTATTCTTTGTCTTGGGTTATCCTCTCTCCAACGATTCCACCATCTTACTCCTTGCTTTAGCAAAGCCAATTGTTCTTGATTCGCCATTGCCATTTACCGCCACCATCGCCACAAATTTAGCAGCGGTAAAGCAATAGACGCCAAGGGCATTTCAAAATAGGTTGCTAATTTCCATGGAGACATCTAAAAGAAGTTGGCGGCCCGATCGCGGATCTCGTCCAGATCTGCGGGCTGCATCTTGTCGAGATTGGCCAGGATGAAATTCATGCGCCCTTGGGATTTCAGCTTGTCGCGGTGGCGATCGAGAAAGTCCCAGTAGAAGAAGTTGAAGGGGCAGGCATCGTCGCCCGTTTTCGCTTTGTGGTTGTAGCGGCAGCCCTTGCAGTAATCGCTCATGCGGTTTACGTAGTTGGCTGAGGCGGAATAGGGTTTTGAGGCGAGCACGCCACCATCGGCAAAGAGACCCATGCCGAGCACATTTGTCTGCATCACCCAGTCGTAGGCATCGATAAACGCGGCGTGAAACCAGTTTTCGACTTCCTGAGGGTTGAGTCCGGCGATGAGGGCAAAGTTGGCGAGGATCATCAGCCGCTGAATGTGGTGTCCGTAGCCCGTGCGCTGCACTTGGTCGATGACCTGATGCAGACAATTCATGTCGGTGTCGCCCGTCCAGAAAAAGTCGGGCAAGGGGCGATCGTGGTCAAAGAAATTGCGATCGCAGTAGTCTTCATCCACGTACCAATAGAGACCGCGCATGTATTCGCGCCAGCCCATCACCTGCCGAATGAAGCCTTCCACACTGTTCAGCGGCAAATCCTGTTCGTGATACGCCCGCTCGACAGCCTCAATCACTTCTAACGGTTGGAGCAGACCCAGGTTGAGATAAGGCGACAGCAGCGCGTGCCACATCGTATCTTCGCCCGTCACCATGGCGTCTTGATACGGGCCGAAGGTATTGAGGCGCGTGGCGATGAAATGGTCGAGCACTTGCAGCGCCTGGTCGCGGGTCACGGCCCAGGGAAACGGCTTAACCTCACCAAAGGTGGGAAAGTCGGCATTTTGCACCGCTGAGATCGCGGCTTGGGTGATCTCGTCCGGCTCGAAGGTCAGCGGTTCGGGAGTGTCAAGCTGGCCCTTCGGCGGTTTGCGATTTTCTTTATCAAAATTCCACTGACCGCCAACGGGTTCGCCGCCCGCCATCAGCACATTCAGTTCTTTGCGCCCGGCCCGATAAAAGCTTTCCATCAGCAGGCTTTTGCGATCGCTGGCCCACGCCTTGAAGCCGTCCACACTCCAGAGAAAATGATTGTTGGGGATGATTTCGAGATCACAGGGCAGGTCGAGAGTTTGCAAAAAGGTGAGGAAAGGGCGATCGCTGGGCTCCATCACCTGCAAAGTCGTAATGTCTTGATCCTCAATCCACTGGCGTAGCGGAGTTTCAAAATCTTTGGCAAGTTCATAACTCACCGTCCATCCCGCTGCTTGCAGTTCTGCGGCAAAGTGACGCATGGCTGACCAAACGAGCACGAGTTTTTGGGCGTGGTAGCGGCGCTGTTGCACATGCTGGCGGGACTCGATCATGAGCACTGGGGTCTCGGCTTGGTGCTCGTTCCGCTGGGCTAAGGCGGCCTGTCCCGCGTAGAGTTGATCGCCCAGTACCCAAACGCCCGTCGTCATGGTGCCGCCTCATGGTGAATGCTTTAAGTATTTTGACGACTTTTGGCGATCGCTGCCGACGTCTCCTTCGTCTTCTCACGAGGGGTTGGGGACATCGGCGGGTTCGCCATGGTGCTGTAGCAGCCTGGAGGAATCACACGATCGCCTGCACTCTCCAGCAATCACTCAATCTCAACTCAAGTGTGATCTTTTACGGATTCTTGATCGGCAAACTTGAAGTAGCCAGTATTGTGCAGATATCAGGGGCGCTCTTTTGTTTTCAGTCGTTACTTGTCAGACTTATGAAACTTTTTGACGTGCTCTGCCCATCCATGGTCAAACTATTGCCTTGGGCACTAGTGCTAGCGAGCGGTACTGTTGCCTTAGCCGAGCCCTATGTGCCACCGGCGGGTTTGGGAGCGCCAGGGCGGCGCGAAAGTGCGGGCACTCGCGGCTGTGCGTTTGGGAACCCAGCCAATCTCATCGCGCTGATGCCGACTGAGAATATTGGCCTCACTGCCGAGCCTTATCCTCAGTTTTACTGGTATATGCCACTCAACCAAGCAGAATTTGTGGAATTGACGTTAGCTCAGGTTGATGCAAACGGTGTGGAGTCGCCTTTTTACACCACACGATTGGACGTCTCCAGTGATGCTGGCATTGTTAGTTTTGAGGTGCCAGAAAGCGCTGATTTGCCAGTGCTGGAGGCCGGCGATCGCTACCGTTGGCAAGTCGCGGCTTTTTGTAACCCTGCCAATGAAGTTGGCGATTTACAAATTGAAGGCTGGGTGGAATATCAGCCCCCCAGCCAAGGTCTGAGTAGTGTGCTCGCCTTAGTTTCTGAGTCCGACCAGGTAAGCCTATATACGCAAAATGGCTATTGGTTTGACGCGGTGGATCAGTTGGCGACGCTGCAAACGATGAACCCGAGCGATCGCCGCCTACCAGACCGCTGGGCTGAGCTGCTGAGTTCCGTTGAGCTCGATGAAATCGTCAACCAACCGCTGACGATGCCTTAGTTTCTGGCAAGTTTGGCGGGCGGCGGTGCCTATCCCAGAGCTGGCAGCCGCCTCGCTACTTTTGCACAGTGATACCGACACCTAAGAAACGTGAAGATTTCGACCATTGTTGCGATCTCTGATAGCAGGCATAGTATGCCTGGATTAGGCAGCGGCAACTTAAGCGTTTCCTCTGCGGTGCGATCGCTGCTACTGCTTTGCTTTCGTCTGCGAGGGAAGCCCCCATGTTTGATCATCAAGCCAGTCTGACAGAACAGCTCAAAAAGCTCTTAATGCGGGTCAGCCGCCTCGAAGCCGCCCTTGACGTCGATGATCTGGAAGAAGTTGTCCCTGAGACAGCGATCGCCAAGCAGTTTTGCAGCTTGCCCCAAATTCCCAACCGCGAACTCCCCGATGACCTTTCGCCCCATCGGGCGCGGCTCATTCGCTACATCGACAAAAAGTGGATGAATGGCACCAAGCTCCGCTACTACTTTTTCACGAGCGGTGCCTATGGTGGAGCGATCGAGCAAATCGAAGTCGTCAGAGAAGCGTTTCGCCTTTGGGAGAACGTAGGCATTGGCCTGACTTTTGAAGAAATCACCAATATCAGTGAAGCAGAAATTCGGATTGGGTTTGAGCGGGGGGTCGGTTCATGGTCCTACGTGGGGCGCGATGTTCTGGACATTCCCGGTCAGGCAGAACGCACGATGAACTTCGGCTGGGACTTAACCCGCGATCCGCGCGGTGTAGATACTCCAGTCCACGAAATCGGCCATACGCTGGGCTTTCCCCATGAGCACCAAAATCCGTTCGCGGGGATTGAGTGGGATGAGGCCGCCGTATATGAATACTTTGGCGGTCCCCCTAACAACTGGGCTCGTGAAACGACTTTCTACAATATTCTGCGGAAGTTATCCCAGGGCGAGGTGGGTGGTTCCGAATGGGATCCCGACTCCGTCATGCATTATTCGTTTCCCAGTGGTTTGATTCTGGAGCCCGAAAAATACCAGCAGGGCATCAGGCCAGCCGGAGGCCTATCGCCTCAAGATATCGAGCAGACCAAACTGTTTTACCCCCCGCTCGAAGCCACTTATCCAGAGTTGCAGGTTTTCCGGTCGGCAATGCTGTCGTTGGCCCCCGCCGAACAAAAGAATTTCACCATCCGACCTGACGCCACCCGAAGCTATACCATTCAGACCTTTGGCGCTGCCGATACTGTCATGGTGCTCTTTGAAGACCAAAACGGCGATTTGAAATATGTCACTGGCGATGACGACAGCGGTACCGATACCAACGCCCGGCTGCGGGTCAGACTGTACAAAGATCGGCAATACGTACTGCGCATTCGTCTCTACTTCAACTATTCTGCCGGGCAAACCGCCGTGATGATGTGGTGAGATGGCCGCCGGGGGCAGGCTCACCGCCGGGTGGGTGGGGGTGATGCTCTATCCTTGAAACGCATTTTCGATATATTCCACCAGGGTCAAGGGTGCTTCGCCTGGCGGTGAGTGGTGTAAGCCCGTGGCCAGTTTGCCTTGGCTCACCAGCGCCACATCAAACCGACAGGGCAGGTCACTGTAGGCGACATATTCGGTCAAAAAAGTTTGCGCACTACGCCAGAGTTTTTGCTGCTTTTGGGGCGTAATGGCGAGTCTGCCGCCTTGATCCAGGCCTGGGCGGCGGCGGGTTTTGACTTCGACAAACACAACTCCGACATTGGAGTCAACATGTCGGGCCACAAGATCAAGTTCGCCCCAGCGACAGTGCCACTGCTGGGCGACGATTTCCCACCCCTGTTGGCGCAGCCAGGCCGCGACTAGGGCTTCGCCGCGATCGCCTAGTTGTCGTTTTGCCGTTGTTGGCATCTCTCATGTTCCTACGCTAAGACCGATCGCGGTGCGGGCGATAGAACTTCATCGTCGGCCTTGGTCCCATGCCATTAGCCCAACAGGCACGCGATCGGATACAACACATACTCTAAGAAAAAGAGCTGCCAAATGAATTGGTAAAAGTTGGTAAACGTCAGCGGCAGATCGGCGCTCGCGGCTTGATTGGGCATAGCGACCCGATAGCTACGCCACCAAAACCAGCCCAGCAACGTACTATGAGTCAACCAAATAAAGAGCCAGTTAATGCCGGGAATCAACGGGACGGCAGCCATCATGCCGACATAGCAAAGTGTCAACACCAGTCGCGCCACTTGATAAACCCGCGCTTGCCCAAGCTGCACCGTAAAGGTGGTGATATTGAAGCGGCGATCGCCCTCAATATCGGGGATATCCTTGAAAATGGCGATCACGATGCTGAACACCAGCACGAAGGCTGTCAAGGCCCACATGCGAGCGGGAATCGCCAAAGGCAGCCTGAGTTGATGGCTGTAGTGCAGGAATAAGCCCAGATTCACAATGCCCCCGCGCACGGTCAAAATGCAGACCGATGCCCAAAAGGGAAACCGCTTTAAGCGGACAGGCGGCACTGAGTAGGCTGTGCCAATCATTAAACTCAGTAAAATCGTCGCCAGTAGATACCAGTTGCCTAAGGCCGCTAACAAAATGCTTAGACTGGCGGCAAAGACGATGATGCTCCAAGCATTGCCGCTCGAAAATTCACCCGAAGCGATCGGCAGCGCCGGTTTGTTGATGCGATCGATCTCGACATCCTCAATCTGATTAAGCCCAACGATATACACATTGCCCGCTAAACAAGCCAGTAGCGGCAACACCAGCGAAAACGGATTCAAGGCGGGGGTGACACCGCTGTCTTGCACCACCGTCCAGCTAATGACAAATACCCCGATCACGCTAAGGCTCGTGCCAATGATGGTGTGGGGCCGAGAAAATTTCCAAAAGGCAGCCAACCAGGGCAGCGGCGTCCGAAACAGACTAAGCTGCTGGACTGGTGCTGGTGTTGCCTGGGGAGAAACGCTTTGACCCATCGCTATGATGCGCTCGTATGAGGTTTCCTGTTTAGACTATCGGGTGTGAGGCTCGTCGTGACAAGACTGGGACAAGATATCGGAAAAGTTATACCGATGAATCGTCAGGCAGATATTGAATCAGCACGTATGGCTGCACAATCAAAGTCTGAAATTGGCGACTGCGATCGCGCTCCCAATCGGCCATTTGCTCGACGGTAGGCTTGGTAATCAGCGCTTCGCTAATCCAGCGCTGCACGGAAGTCACGTTATCCGTGGCGACGGCGGCCCCCACCTCGGCCAAGTCTAGGCCCGGATTCACCAAGACGATACTGTCGCGGGCCGCATGAGGTAGCAGGTTATACCAAGCGGCAGGGCCAATCATTGACTTCAGTTCTTGTTTCAGATCTTGCGTCATTACCGAGAATATGAATCAGGGAGCCATTGTAACGTGTTGTGTTGGCACTTTCAGCGTTGCGAGTCCCGTCGCCCCTGCCAGCAAAATTGCGACGGTATACAAGAACCGTAAGATTCACGACAGATCTTTTTTCCAAAAACATTAACAATTGAATATATCCATTAACGCGTTTTGGATAGGGGGGTTGCGGCATGACATTCTCTATCGTGGCCTGGGATCCTTTCACTGGGATGACGGGCGTGGCTGTGGCTACCAAGCATTTGGCTGTGGGGGCATTGGTGCCCCATGCGAAGGCGGCAGTGGGGGCGATCGCGACTCAAGCCCAAACGAATCCGCTACTCGGCATCTGGGGCCTGCGCCTGCTCGAAAGTCGCAAGGCGGCTCAAGCTGATTCAGTCAATATTCCCGTGGCGGACGTGCTTGACGTGTTGCTACAAAACGACGAAGAGCGTGATTATCGGCAGCTTCACTTAGTCGATCATCAGGGCCATACCACCGCTTGGACGGGGCAGCACTGCACCGACTGGGCTGGGCATTTTACGTTTCCGAATTTTTCTGTCGCAGGCAACATGCTGGTGGGTGAGCAGGTGCTGCACGCCATGGCTGAAACCTTCCGCAATAATCCTTCTCTGAGCTTTTCGGAACGGTTGTTGTGTGCGCTGGAAGCCGGGGATTTGGCGGGCGGCGATAAGCGCGGCAAGCAATCCGCAGCGCTGTATGTGGTGCAGGATGACTTCTATCCCTATTTGGATCTCCGGGTCGATAATAATCCTGAGCCCATTGTGGAACTGCGTACTCTGTTCGTCGAAGCGCACAAGGACTATTACCAATCTTTCCGCCAAACCATGCCGTCTCATAAGCAGCGGCCCTTCAAAATCGAGCCGATCTGGACTCGCAAAGTGGTGTAGCTAGCGCCGGACTGCGATCGCGCCTCGTTCTGCCATCCAGTGGGTAAAGCGTTGTGCTAAAGATGTTTCGGCCAGCCGCTGAGGTGTTAAAACTGGCCGTAGCTGGTTGTGGATAAGGGTGTGGAAAAGCAGCAGTTTCGGATTGGCACGTTTAACCTCAATAATTTAGTGCTGCCTGAGGTGGAGTACTACCACGGCGAGTGTTACTCAAGCGCTGACTATCACCAGAAGGTGGCCTGGACGGCACGCCAGCTAGACCGTATGCAGGTCGATCTGGTGGGGTTTCAAGAAATCTTTCAGGAGCAGGCGTTAGCGGAAGTGCTGGCAGCTACCGATAGCGCCAAGCAGCATCAGCTGGTGATGGCGGCAGGCATTGGTAACGGGCCTGGGGTGGCGCTGGCGACGAGGTTTCCCGTTTTGGGGCAGCGAGTTTACATCGATTTTCCGCCGGAGAGTTGGCTGAGTGTGGATGCGGAAAAAGCTCGCATTCCGCTCACTTCGTTTTCGCATCCGGTGTTGGCGGTGGATGTGGAGTTGCCGAATGGCACGCACTGCACGGTGTTTGTGGTGCATTTGAAATCGAAGCGACCGATGATGTTCCGTAATGTCGATCGCACTGACCCGGTAGAAATCGCGAAGGGGCAAGCGCGATCGCTGATCCGCCGGGCAGCCGAAGCCACGGCTCTGCGCTACATCTTGATGGAAAAGTTACGCGATCGCCGCTATCCCGTCATTGTGATGGGGGATGTGAACGATAACCACACATCAGTGACGACTCAGCTCGTAACGGGGCAGCCGCCATGGGAATGCTGGCCGTTTCGAAAAAAGGTGCCCGTTTGGGACACGCTGCTGTATCAGGTCAAAGATATTCAGGCCCGGCTGGGCTACGGCGACCACTACTACACCCACATTCACAACGGTCACTACGACAGCTTGGATCACATCATGGTGAGCGAAGAATTTGCCCCGCGCAACCGCAACCACATTGGTCAGGTGATTTACGTCTCGGTTTACAATGACCACTTGTTTGACCAAACCTTGCTGGATGACCAGATCGAGCCGTGGAAGTCGGATCACGGTCAGGTGGTGGCGACGATCGCGTTAGATGATTAGTGCTAGCGCTGCCGTGCTATCCGGCGATGCGGATTAGTGCGGCCCGGCAAATGCCCTTGTTTTGCGAACTGTCATGACCGATCACTCTGCCCAGTTGCGTCCGACCACGCCCGCCAATTTAGAGTTTGTGCTGTCAGCGGAGGCCACTGCCCATGCATCAGGGTTTGTACAACTGTGGACGCGCGATCGCCATTTGCAAACCTTGGATGATCCCAACGCAGGCCACTGGATCATCGAAGACACAACGACTCATAAACGGGTGGGGTACGTGATTTTGTTAGGGCTGCAAGACCCCCACCAGTGCCTGCTGCTCAAGCGCATCGTGATTACGCAAACGGGTAAAGGCTATGGTCGCTCGGTTCTCATGCAGGTGCTTGATAAAGCCTTTAACGAATTTGCGGCCCATCGCATTTGGCTCGATGTGATGGAAGATAATCACCGCGCGCGATCGCTGTATCGCAGTTTGGGCTTTGTGGAAGAGGGCTGCCTGCGGGAGAGCGTGAAAATGGGTGAGCAGTTTAAGTCGCAGTGGCTGATGTCGATGTTGCGATCGGAGTTTGTGGCGCGATCGTCGCCCTGACTCACCGCTAGAGATCAAAACCCCGGTTTCTAGGCAGGAACCGGCACATATGCCAGTGTCCAGAATTCAGAAACCGGGGTTTTCTACAGATTTAAGCTGCCAACAGTTGCCGCAGCACGTAGTGCAGGATGCCGCCATTGCGGTAGTACTCGACTTCATCGAGGGTATCGATGCGGCAGAGCAGATCCGCCGATGCGGTGGTGCCGTCAGCGCGATGCGCGGTCAGGGTGACAGTCATGCCGGGTTGAATGCCACCGCTGAGGCCAGTCAGGTCAAAGGTTTCGCTGCCGTCCAGCTTCAGGGTCTCGCGATCGCTGCCAGGCTGGAATTGCAGCGGCAACACCCCCATGCCCACCAGGTTAGAGCGGTGGATACGCTCAAAGCTTTCTGCCACCACGGCTTTGACACCCAGGAGACGGGTGCCCTTGGCGGCCCAGTCGCGGGAGGAGCCGGTGCCGTACTCTTTACCCGCAATGACCACCAGCGGCGTGCCTTCCGCCTGGTACTGCATCGCCGCGTCGTAGATCGACATCTCTTCCCCAGCAGGCATGTACTTGGTCACGCCGCCGGAGGAACCGGGCACCAGCTCATTTTGCAGGCGAATGTTGGCGAAGGTGCCGCGCATCATCACCTCGTGGTTGCCCCGTCGCGATCCGTAGGAGTTGAACTCGCTCACGGGCACGTCATGGCTCTGCAAATAGCTGCCCGTGGGGCCGTCAGTTTTAATCGCGCCAGCGGGCGAGATGTGGTCGGTGGTGATGCTGTCGCCGAGCAGTGCCAGCAGACGCGCTCCGGTAATGTCGGCGGCACTGCTGCCGTTGACCGTCGCAGCCATATTTTCAAAGAAGGGGGGATTTTGCACATAGGTGCTGTCGCCCTGCCAGTCATAGGTCTGGCTTTCTTCGGCGGCGATCGCTTGCCAATCTGCCGTGCCGCTGAAAACATTGCTGTAGCGACTGCGGAACATTTCTGGCGTCAGCGCTTCTCCCATCACCGCTTTGATTTCTTCGGTGGTGGGCCAAATGTCTTTGAGGTACACAGGGCGACCGTCCGCGTCTTGACCGATGGGGTCGGTTTTCAAATCAATGGCGAGGTTGCCCGCGATCGCATAGGCGACGACTAGCGGCGGCGAGGCCAGATAATTCGCCTTAGTGTGGGGGCTAACTCGCCCTTCAAAGTTGCGGTTGCCGGAGAGCACAGCCCCGACCACCAGGTCTTTGGCATTGATGGCGTCCACAATCGGTTCCGGCAGGGGACCCGAGTTGCCGATGCAGGTGGTGCAGCCGTAGCCCACCAGGTTGAAGCCCAGCGCATCCAGATCTTCCTGCAAATTAGCCTTTTCCAGATAGTCAGACACGACTTGGCTGCCGGGAGCCAGGGAGGTTTTCACCCAGGGCTTCACCGTCAGTCCCTTGGCGCGAGCTTTGCGGGCGACGAGCCCGGCCCCAATCATCACCGAAGGATTGGACGTGTTGGTACAGCTGGTGATGGCGGCGATCGCCACCGCGCCATCCGTCAGCTCATAGTCCGCTCCCGCCACGGGCACTGACCGCTTTTCGGCGTAAGACTCTAGCCCGCTAAAGGTGGGAAAGTCCGACGTTGTGAACTGTGCCGCCAGATCAGACAGCAGCACCCGATCTTGGGGCCGCTTGGGGCCAGCCAGAGAGGGTTCGACGGTGGCGAGGTCGAGTTCTAACGTGTCCGTGAAGACGGGATCGGGGGTGTCGTCTTCGCGCCAGAGACCTTGGGCTTTGGCGTAGGCTTCCACCAGGGCCACCCGTTCCGGATCGCGACCGGAGAAGGCCAAGTAGTTCAGCGTCTCCGCATCGATGGGGAAGAAGCCGCAGGTCGCGCCGTATTCCGGAGCCATGTTAGAGATGGTGGCGCGATCGGCCAGGGTCAGGTGCGAGAGGCCGTCGCCGTAAAATTCGACAAACTTGCTGACGACGCCCTTTTGCCGCAGCATTTGCACGACGGTGAGCACCAGGTCAGTCGCCGTGGCCCCCTGGGGCAACTTGCCCGTCAGCTTAAAGCCCACCACTTCGGGGATCAGCATAGAAATGGGCTGTCCTAGCATGGCCGCTTCGGCTTCAATGCCGCCGACGCCCCAGCCCAGCACCGCCAGGCCGTTGATCATGGTGGTGTGGCTGTCGGTGCCCACCAACGTATCGGGGTAGGCGACGGTTTCGCCATTTTCTTCCTTTGTCCAGACGGTTTGGGCCAGATATTCCAGGTTCACTTGGTGGCAAATGCCCGTTCCCGGCGGCACCACGCGGAAGTTGTCGAACGCTTTTTGGCCCCAACTGAGGAACGCATAACGCTCGCCGTTGCGCTCAAATTCACGCTTCACATTGTCGCCAAAGGCGCTGTCACTGCCAAAGCTGTCCACCATGACGGAGTGGTCAATGACCAAATCGACCGGGGATAGGGGATTGATCTGTTCGGGATTGCCGCCGAGCTTGACCATGGCATCGCGCATGGCCGCCAGATCCACCACCGCAGGCACCCCGGTGAAATCTTGCATCAGTACGCGGGCCGGCCGATAGGCAATTTCTTGATCAGAGGACCGAGTTTCGAGCCATTGGGCGATCGCCCGTACGTCATCCGCCGTGACTGTGCGGTCATCTTCATACCGCAGCAAATTTTCCAGCAGCACCTTGAGGCTAAAGGGCAAGCGATCGATATCCCCTAAGGTCTTCGCGGCTTCCGGCAGACTGTAATAGGTATATTCCTTGCCGTTCACATTCAGGCTGGACTTGGCGTTGAAGCTATTGGTCACGGCGATCGCGCTCCTCATCTCATTGAAAAAACCTGTAGGCATCATTATGCCAAGCTAAACGATTCTACAGCTTGCGTTGAGACTGGCTGGTAGGAAATGTTGCAGTCCAGAGCCCCATCAGGGGACGGTTCCCTTGATCATGTCCCAGCGCTTGGATGCAGCCGACAGGGAACCGTCTCCTCTGCACCGACGAAAAATGGCTGGGAGCAGTTGGGATTAGCGTTGAGCAGGCGTTTGGTCGTCTAACACCCGCGCCTCGCGCTCAAACAGTTCCAGCTTTTTCCAATCACTTGGCCCCTTGAGGGACAATTCCTTCAGCGCCACTTGTCGCCCGGTAAAGGCATCTTCGGCGCGATAGGTGATGCCGCTGCCGCCGCGCCCCAACACGTCCATGATTTTGTAGCGGGATTGAACTAAGGTGCCGATGGGCTGGATGTCGTGCATGGTTCTCGGTGGGGAACGATAGCTGCGATCTACCGACAGTGTGCCCGACCTAGTTTGAGGGCGATCGCTGGCCAGATGACCGTACGCCTGAGCGGGGGCAGCGATCGTCAAGATGCGATAAGAAAACTGAAGTGATGATCAGACCCTACGTTAACTTGGAGGGCAACCGACCGAGTTGTCACAAGCGCCAGATTCAGCATGGACCCTTCGTCTCCTGCCTCGTCTCCGTCCTCCTCTGCCCAGGTTCCCGCCACGAAGTCACCCCGGTCACCTGAAGCTGAGCTGAGCTGGCTGATCGAGCAGACCTTAACACGCATTCACCATAAGCAAACCACGCTGCAAGCGATCGAGCAGACGCCGCGCCGCCTGCGGCAGCAACTGGCCCAGCTCCACCGGGGCATTCGACAGGCGGAGAGCTTGCTCGCTAGTGATGACATCGCCCTAGAGGCAGCTAGTCAGGCCGAGTATCAAACCGACCTCAAAGCCATCACCCATTTTGTCGACCAGATTGCCACAGACCCCAGTGATGCTAGCGATGTCGCGGCCTCACTGAATCGATTGAACGTGCGCAACGGGTTTGAATTGCTCAGGTGGTGGCTAGACGAAATTCAAATTGAACGGCGGGCGATCGCGCCGCTACCCGGTTTAGGAGAGGAACCGTCAGCGATCGATCAAGCACTGGAACGGTTGGGGCGATCGCTCCAGCCGCCGCCGCTACTTGTCAGCGTCCCGCTTGATACCCCCCTCAATGCCGCGATCGCCAAGCGCCTCAACCGTCTAGCTGGCTTGCTGCATCGTATTGACGGCCTGAGCCAGTGCCGTGCAGTGCGCCCCAACTGGCTGCAACCAGATTTGTGGTTCAACAAAGCTGGCTCCATTGCGCCCCAGTTGCGCCCGCTGGTGTATCAGATTGACCGCGCGGTTGATCGCCTCGACTACCAGACCGCAGCGGCCCCCGATTTGTTAGAAGAGACTGAAGTATTTGTTGAGCGTCAACTGCACCGCTACGAATACTGCTTCGGCTTCGGCTGGCTGGCGAGCCGCTTGAGCGATATCAACCGCTTTCGCTCGCCCCAAGCCCGCGTGATGCTGGGCATGGCGACGACGTTATCGCTGGCCATCGTCACGATTGCGACGGTTTCAGGAGTGTTTACGACGGTGAGCCGCCAGCTCGAATCACCCGTGCCCAAAAGCCTTCAGCTCCAGCAAAAGCGCAACACCGACCTGCAAACCCTTCAGGAAGAAGTGCAGCTGTTGCGGAACCAGGAAACCGAGCGACAGGCCATACAAAATAGCATCGCGGCTCAAGCGCTTCAGAACCGGGTGGCCGAACCGGAGGAATCGACCAGCCCAGCATCGACAGCGGCCCCCGAGTCCGACGCCACCAATCCTGAAAGTGCGGCGACGACTCCTGCAGAGGCTGCTGCCGAAGACCAGGCAGCGGGAACCCCTTCAACCGACGAGCCGACGGCAGCGGCGGCAACAAACGCGCCCCCTGGCACCGATGCGACGACGGCCCTGCCCCAAAAAGAGCGCGAGCTAACCTCACAGATTCAAGCCCAGCGAGATAAGGTCGATACCCTGCTGCTGGAGATCAATGCGCTCACTGAGCAGATTAACGCCGCCCGCACATCTGAAGCGAACGATCGCAACCTCAATCAAGATCCCGATCCCGATACGACGTTGAAACTCATCGCCAATTGGTTGAATAATCAGCAGATTCAAAATCACCTCAGTCGGTTGGCGCTGGCCGCGTTTGCGGGGGCGCTCGGCAGCATGATGAGCATCGTTATTCGGCTGGATAAGCTGGACGAAGACAACCTCAAAAATCCCTATGCGTTGGGCTGCTTGAAACCGTTGATTGGTGCCGTGTTTGGCGTGGTGGTGTTTGCCCTATTGAGTACCAAAGTGGTGGATGTGCTGCCGGCGGGCTTCGACCTGTACGAGGAAACTACTAGCAGTTCAACGACCCTACAGCGGCGCGATCCGCTCGGGGTCATTGACTCGCAAGAAGTCTATAAAATCTTTGTGGCGGCGTTTATCGCGGGCTTTAGTGAACGGCTCGCGAGTGACACGCTGAAACCTTGGGCCGATCGCAAGGGCGAGTGAGGCGATCGCTCTCGATGGCAACCACAGATTTAGTCCCCTTCACGCTTCTGTCTCCTTGGCACAGCGCATTGATGACGGACGGCTCCAAACCGTCCGGAGCCGGACTCACTTCTTAGCCGACTTGCGGCTTTCCAGCCGAAACAGAAAGACCATGAGGGCGACGACGCCAACTTGCAGGGCCAGATTAGGCAGGGCTGTCCCGACATCCCGCCCTGCGAGCACTTGCGTGAAAAAGATGAACGCCCCGATCGCTCCGGAGGCGGCAAAGGTGCCATAGATAAATTTGCGCAGCCCTTTGTAGGGGGCTTTGGCTTCGGCCATGAGGCGTTGGTACTTTTCCGGACTCATGCCGGGGGGGATGCGATCGCGATCGGCCATGGGGGTGGGGGGGTGAGTGGGTGGCAGGGTGAGTGGGTGGCAGGGAACGTGGGTGAGGTCGGTGGAGTGGGTGGCAGGGTGAGTGGGTGGCAGGGTGAGTGGAGTCGGTGAGCGTAATCGGTGGGGGCGGTGCCTTCGTGATCCCGTGCTCGGACGGTTCTCCGGATTTCACAGCCTGCCCGCTACTGTTTCACCTTACTGAATTTCGGCCTTTTGTACCGAGCCATCCTGGGGGCCGAGCAGGAGTTTGAGGGGGCGATCGCGTTCGGTGGCCTGCACGGCGCGGCGGTAAACGGCAGCGTTGGTGGGCAGGGTGACGGTCTGACCCTGTTGGTCAAAGGTCATCGTAAAGTCGATGGATTTGTCGATGAGTGGTTCCGCATACTTTTCGCCATCTTGGAGCCGGGCTTCCAACTCATCCACCGAGGGTTTGGGGGGAATCGCGGGCCACCAGATGCCATCGGAGTCTCGCTCCCCGGTGGGATCGACCGTCGGTTCACCGTTCATATTGATCAGCGAGTTGGTCTCAAATTCTTCCAGGCGGCGATCGCGGGGGCGATCTTGGTTCACGTTCGCCGGGGAGTATTCGGCCCGCCAGGTGTAGGTGGTGACGGCCATCGCTTCAAAGTCGGTGGTCACCGTTTCACTACAGCTAGCGAGGGCGATCGCCAGACCCAGTCCGGTGGCGAGGCCGAGCAGTTTTTTCGGAGCAGTTTGGAATCCTGAAATCATGGGGCAATACACACAGCGGAGTTTACAGAGAACGGTGGGGTTGGCTCGCCAGGCGGCGATTGAGCAGGGACAGGACTGCTAATAATGGCATAACGCTCACCGCTGCGACCAGCCAAAAGTGGGTAGCGACGGCGGCAGTTTGGTCCAAGGCCCAGCCCCCGAGGGGGGGACCGATCATGTAGCCGATCGCCCAACACATGGAGTTCACGGATAGATAGACGCCCCGCAGCGCCTCAGGTGCCAGCATCACGACAAACGCGGCGGCGATCGGCGTATAAGCGGTCAGCGCTAGGGCCATCACCGCCAGGGCCAACCCGATGCCCAGACTCGCCGGGCGCACCAGGCCGCTGCCCGTGGCCCACACCAGGGTAAACCCCAATCCCCAGCCGCAAGCCGATACCATCAGCGCTTGGGGGTAGGGTAGGGGCTTGAGCCGGCGGGCAATGGGGAGCTGCACCAGTGCCGCCAACACCACGTGTCCCGTGAATAAAACGCTGATGGCGGCTTCGGGCAGGCCCGCCCCCGTCGGCGTGGGAACAAACTTGTTGACGTACACCGGCAGCGTGCTCTGGATTTGCGCGATGTAGCTGGTAAACAGCACGTTGACGGCGAGGTAAATGAGCAGCAGCGTATCCCGCAGAGCGACATTCCAGCCTTCCAGAAAGGTGCGATCGCTTTCCTGATCGGGGCGGGTTTCGGCGATCGCCACATAAATTAGCCCAAAGAACGCCAAAAACGACACCCCATCCACCGCAAACAGGAGACGATACTGCTGCGTGGTCGAAATCAGCACGCCCCCTAAAATGACGCCGACCCCCAAGCCAATGCTGTCGGCCAGTCGCACAATGGCATAGGATTCGCTGCGATCGGCGGCCGGAGTAATGTCGGCCACCACTGCTTCCGTCGAGGGCCAATACAAGCCGACGCCAAAGCCCATCAGCACATTGCCCAGCACAAAGACGGGAAAATTATTGGACACCAAAAAGACGACATCCGCGAGGGCGGAAATCAGCGCCGACAACAGCAGCGTTTTGCGCCGCCCCCAAAAGGCAGAATCGGTCATCGAGCCGCCCAAAAAGCGGCCCACTAATCCCGATAAGGCTTCGCTGCCCACCCCCAGCCCGACTTGGGTCGCCGACAGACCCACCTCGTTCACGAAAAAAATCGGCGCGTAAAATAAAACAAACCCAATGCCGATTTGCGACAGCAGGCGACCGGCCGCTAACAGCCAAACTCGGCGATCTAGATGTGGCAACCAGCGACGTAAGCGATTTTGCACGGGGACAGCATCCTGAAGGGTTATGAGGCAAACTTTTGTCAGTGTACTGAGGTGCTGGCTTGCAGTTCTGAAATGGGGCTGGCAAGCTGATAGCCGTGAGCGTGGGGAGAGAAGGTGCCGTGGCGTCAGATGAGTTTCGGCGTGAGCTCCAGCGGGAGGCTCGCGAGTGGCAAACGAGCGAGTTGATTTCGGCTGAGCAATATCAGCGCCTCGCTGAGCAATACGAATTTGCCACGATTGAAACGGCGGCCCGCGATCGCTTCATCATGATTTTGTTGGGGCTGGGCAGCATTTTGATCGGCATTGGGGCGATCACCTTTGTGGCGGCCAATTGGCAAGCGCTGTCGCAAACGGTCAAGGCGGGGCTGTTGTTCATCGCCATGCTGGTGTGTGACCTCAGTGGCTTTGGCTTGATGAATCGGGTGGGGCCGAGCGATCGCTGGCGGCGACTCGGCCAAGCCCTGCTGCTGTTGGGGGCATTACTGCTCGGAGCCAACCTGGCGCTGATGGGGCAAATTGTCCACACCAGCAGTACCCGCTATGAACTCTGTGCCACGTGGGCGATCGGGGTGCTAGCCATGGCCTACGGCTTACGGTTGCCGTTTCTCGGCATGTTGGCGCTGTTGATTCTCGGAATTGGGTATTGGAGCGCCCTGTGGGATATGGTGTGGCTGCAAAATTCGCTGCTGGGGGTGTGGACGCTGCAAATGATGCCCCTACTGGCGGCGGTGCTCTTCATTCCCCTGGCCTATCGTTGCCAGTCGCCCCTGCTCTTTGCCCTGAGCGCGATCGCCGTTAATTCGTCGTTGATGATTTTAATTTTGGATGTCGGGCGATCACTGCCGTATTGGCTGGATGCCCTGGTGCTGATCTTGCCGTTTGCCCTGCTGTGGGCCTATGACGATACCCTGTGGCCCTGGTTGGCTCGACAGCGCCGGCGACTCCCCTGGCCCTTGACGAACTCCCGGCCTGATGCCACCCCAGCCTTCGCCACCCCAGCCCGCGTAGACGATACCGAGCCACCCTTTCAGCCCGTCGCGCGGGGGCTAATGCTGTTGAGCTTGAGCCTCATCTACTGGGTGCTCTCCTTTCGCGATGCCTGGTTGACCTCCGCGAGCCGGACGCTGCTGGAGTCTCCCTTGCGATGGCACAATTCTGGCCTGGTGATGCTGACCCTTGGCCTGCTCGCAGGGTGGACCGTGGGCGCGTGGGTTTACCTGGGCTGGCGGCAACGCCGACCCTGGCGACTGGATGCGCTCAGCAATATCATCCTCGGCTTTTTGGGGATTACGGCGGGGCTGTTTTGGCTGACCTTTGCGACCGGGCCACTGCCGATTTTCGCCACCACGGTCATGAATATTCTGTTAGCAGTCCTATCCCTGGGCATGATGCGAGAGGGCCTGGGATCAGGCACCCGCGCCCCGTTTTGGTGGGGCTTGGTGATGCTCACCCTCCAGATTTTGAGCCGCGTCTTAGAATACGAAACAGGTTTATTGGTGAAATCGCTCGTGTTTGTGGTCTGTGGCATCGGCTTCATTGTGGTGGGTCTGTGGTTTGAGCATTACGTCCGCACGTTGCGGGTGGATACGCCATGACGCCAGCTCCGCCGAAATCCCTGGAGCAACGGCCAGGGCTGTGGGCGATCGCCCTGCCGCTCTTGCTGCAAACCCTGCTGATTGTGGCGGTGCCCTGGCAGGCCGCGACCACGGCTCTGATCGGCACTACCGTTATCCTGCGCACCGTCCCCGTTGACCCCTACGATCCCTTTCGCGGCTACTACACCACCTTGCAGTACGACATCTCCCAGCGGGGAGTGCTCAGCACCCTCGACGGTTGGGAAACCATTCAGCCCAACTTAGAGCCCTCGGGGACGCCGCAATTGCTGCTGCCGGGGCAATCTTTTTACGTGGTGCTGGCGGATCAAACCCAGGTGGAAAATCCCAGCGCCACCATCGTGGGGGAACCCTGGACGCCCATTCGCGTAACCCGCGATCGCCCCCGCGATCTCCCGCCGCATCAGATCGCCCTGCAAGGCACCTATCGCCGCGATCGCATCGTCTATGGCCTCGAACGCTACTACCTCCCGGAAGCCGAACGGCTCGATCTGGAGAACCGCATTCGTGACGCCCAAGCGGGGGAAGAACAACCACGATTCTTTGTCGAAGTGCGCATTGGCCCCGGGGGCAACGCCGTGCCGATCGCCCTCTGGCTCCAGGGCGATCGCATCGAATTCTAAAGCGCCCTACCAAGCCGACGAACAGGCTTCCCCAGCGTCGGGCACACTAACGGTAAGCAACCCGCTACCCCGCCACCCAAGCCCTCCGGGCAGGCTTCGCCAACACACCCAGCTACCCTCACACTCCCTCACCATGACCCCAACGCCCACTTCCCCACGGCAAACCTGGCAACAACGTTGGCGCGATCGCTCCCCAACTTCAGAGACTGTCGAAGACTCGATCCTGTTGCGCAGCTTGGTGCAGGTGCTCGTCAGTGTCGGCATGGCGTCCGTCTCAGTGGCCGCAGCGGGCGTGACCGATGTGTCCTATCTGAATTTGCTGGCGATTCCCCTGAGTGCTCTGGGAGGCTATTGGAGCTGGAAAGCTCGCCATCGCCGCAACATCACCGTCAAGTTCTTGATTGCGTTTGGCATGTTGATGGCGCTGGGCATTTTTCTGGCGGGACTGGTGGGCCGCGAAAGCGATACCCGCATCCAGCTCGCGGAGTTGCTGATTCATTTACAGGTGCTGCACAGCTTCGACATGCCCCGACGTAAAGATCTGGGCTACTCCATTGTGATTGGGTTGATTTTGCTCGGGGTGGCGGCCACGGTGAGTCAGTCGTTGACCTTTGCGCCGCTGCTGATTGTCTTTTTGGCCGTCATCCTGCCGGTGTTGATTCTGGACTATCAGTCGCGGTTACAGCTGCTGGCGCTGCCGACGGGGACGAACCTGGGAGCCACCCTCAAGCCGAAGCGATTGCTGTGGCTGTTGCTGCTGACCCTGGGCTTAGGACTCGCGATCTTTGCGGCCATGCCCCGGCTGCCGGGGTACCAGATTCGCAATTTTCCCCTCAGCGGCACGATCGATTTTCAGGGGGAGTTTGGCGGCGATCAGATTTTTAATCCCGGCTATTCTTCGGGCAGTCAACTGGCTCCCGGGGTAGAAGGGCTGGACGATGGCAATGGTGACAGTACCCAGATTCAGGGCAATAGCCCCGCTGAAGGCCCCGGAGAGTTTGATGACACGAGCTATTACGGCTTTAACCAGCAGATGAATCAAAACCTCCGGGGGACGCTGGAACCGCAGGTGGTAATGCGGGTGCGATCGCAGTCACCCGGATTCTGGCGGGTACTCGCCTTTGATGAATACACCGGGCAAGGCTGGGACATGTCGCTGCCCAACGAGATTGAACTCTTCAAGCGTTCCAGTGTGTCTTTTCGCACCCGATTGCCCGCTGCTGCGAACCAAATCGTGCGCTACAACACCGAGGGCCGCGAGCGCGAAGTCGTGCAAACTTACACGGTGGTGAATAACCTACCAAACTTGATTCCGGCGCTGTATCAGGCGGATGATCTGTACTTTCCCACCCGCGAGGTGGCGATCGATGCCGATGGCTCGTTGCGATCGCCGATCCCGCTGTCGCCGGGCATTACCTACACCGTGGTGTCCGATGTGCCCTATCGCGATCGCACCCAGTTGCGGGCCGCCTCGCGCAATTATGAGGACGCAATGCGGCAGCGATATCTGCAAGTGCCCGCCGCGGTTCGCGATCGCATACGGCAGCAAACCGAGGCGCTGTTGGCCCAGTCGCCCACCCCCTTGAGCGATCCCTATGAGCAGACGCTATATCTCGCCCAAAGCCTGAAGCAAAACTACACCATTCAAACTGAGCTGCCGTTTTTCACCGAGGAAGAAGACTTGGTGGAAGCCTTTTTATTCACCTACGAAGGCGGCTATCCCGACCACTTTTCCACCGTGCTGACCGTGATGTTGCGCAGCATCGGCATTCCCGCCCGACTGGTCACCGGGTTTGGCCCCGGCAACTTCAATCCCTTCACGGGCTACTACGTGGTCAGCAATACCGACGCCTACGCCCTGACGGAAGTCTTTTTTCCGGGCTATGGCTGGTTCGGCTTTGACCCCATTCCGGGTCACGAGTTGCTGCCCCCCTCGATCAAAGACAGTCAAACCTTTTCGGTGCTGCGACAGTTCTGGAACTGGGTGGCGGGTTGGCTCCCCTCTCCCGTGACGGGCTGGCTGACGGGGGTAGTGACCTGGCTATTCACGCTCTTTTCGCGGCTGGTACGCTTTTTTAGCGAAGGACTGGTGGGCTTTTTAGCCGCCCTGCTGGCACTGACGGGACTCCTTTTCTTGAGTTGGCTACTGTGGAAGGGATGGCAAGGCTGGTGGCAACATCGCCGCCTGCGGCGACTGTCGCCCGTGGAGCGCCTCTATCAGCAAATGCTGGCGTGGTTAGCCGTCCAGGGGCATCCCAAACGCCCGACCCAAACCCCGCTGGAATATGCCCACGCCCTCACGCAAACGCCTCAGTTCACGCAGGGTGAGCAGGTGATGGCGATCGTCCAAGCCTATCTGCGCTGGCGCTACGGCAATCTGCCTGTCGATCCTCAAGCCCTGCAACAACAGCTACAAGCCCTGAAAAAATCTTGACCGCGGTCACCGCTCTAGCGCTTTTGGTCTGGAGGCGGAGGCGCAGATTATGACTCGGGCTTTTGAGCCAGGATGGCGCGATGGCGTGGATCGGTTTCGTGGGTGGTGACGCGCTCATAACCGATTTCCGCGATCGCCGCTTCGATGTCAAAGGTGTAGTAGTCGTCGCTCCAGGGTTCGGTGCTTTTCATCAGGGTGAAAATGACCGGCGGTAGACTTTGGATCACCGGCGATTTTGGGTTGTTGTCGGCGATCGCCAACGTCCCCCCCGGTCGCAGCAGTCGCAGCGCCTCTTGGAAAATGTCGCGGGCTGCCGTGCGGGGCAGTTCATGGGTGACGAACTGCATGGAAATGAGGTCAAAGGACGCCGCTGGCAGGCCCGTTGCTTCAGCCGCCGCATGCAGCCATTGCGTAATCTCGTGCTGGGCATCCCGGGCTTGGGCGATCGTCAGCATGTGAGGAGAGAGATCCAGGCCGGTGGTGTGGACGGCGGGCGATCGCTGCTGCAGCCAGTGATGTAGGGTCATCGTCGAGATGCCCACCGAGCAGCCAATATCCAGCGCGTTTTCCACTGGTTGGGTGAGATAGGGCTCTAATACTTCGTGAAAGCTGCTACGCAATCGATCTTGAGCCGCTTGAGGCGCCAGAGAGTCATTCGGCCAGACCCGCAGCGCCATCGAGTAGGTGGCGGATTCCGCTTCAAATGCGGCCTGCCAGCAGAGGTTGCCCGCGTCATAGGCGTGAAACGGCACCTGATAATAGTCGGGGTAGGTGACCTGGGGATTTTGCACCTGATCAATCTGAGCCGCGACATTCGCGGCTGCGTAGTCGGCGCAGGTTTGCCGCCAGGGAATCCCGTTTTGCTCAGCGGTTTTAATCAGTACCTGCCGGGCCTGTCGCTTCATCAGCGCGTAGAGGGGCTTGGTTTGAATCAGCCGATTCACCACTTGGGAAAGAAAGTCATCACCAGCCCAAGCGGGTTTTTGGGGACTCGTTGCCGTCATGAGGGGCGATCGCTCAACACATCGCCCCTCATGCTACGCGATTTTACGGGGCAGATTCACCGACTCGCGTCAAAAATTATCCGGATTCAAGGGGCGGCCGCCACTGCGCTGATTGAGTTGCGTACCCGTGCCCCCATCGGCGCTATCTAAAAACGGCTGGAGATTAATGCCGCTAGAACCGGAAATTGCCGCAGAACCCCCGGTCGGGAAACCCAGCACATTGCCAATTTCATCCAGCAGGCTATCCCCTTCGGTAAACGTGGTGACGCCTTCCGTGGCCTGCCCCTGATCGGCCAGCACCAAGTTGTCGAAAACGCGATCGCGGGTCGCCACCGGATCTTGCCCCTCCGGCACGGTGAATACGATGCGGCAGCTGGCGTCAGTTTCGGTGGTGACACAAACGGTGTTGTAGCCATTTTCGCGACCCGTTTGTAGCTCTAGCAAGCCATCGGGGCGATACAGTTCCAGGCGGCGGGCGATTTCGGCACAGCGCCGTTCGGCGGGCCAGGCGGCCCCCATATCTTCGGGGGTAGCCCAGGCATAGAGATTGCCGGGCTGACTTACCGGCGTGTACATGACCGTGGGTCGACCCGCTTGGGTTTCACAACTAAAGCGCACCTCCTCATCGGGCAGCGCCACTTCATCGTCGGTCGTTTCGGCCTCAGCCTCGGGAGCCGATTCATCGGTCGTATCGGTTACCTGGGCGCTCACCGGGAGTGAGGCACTGGCAGCGAGCAGCCCCACAGTTAATCCGGTAGAAACCCAGCGGGTCCATTGTGCAGTCATGGTTTGGTTGCTCCTTCGTGCGATCGCTAGCGACAATATGCCCAAATTCATGGACGCGATCGGGGGCGGGCAGGTTCCCCAGGGCTATTGACCGTCAGCCACGGTGAGCGATAACTCGGCGGTGGGCAGCGGCGCAGTGGTCGAAGGGGGCAGCGGTTCATCGGTGGGGGACACGGCGGGCGGGGTGGGCAGAGCGTCTAGCCCATCCCAGATGGTTTGTAATAAATCTTCGAGGTTTTGTCGCGTCACGGCGGAGATGGCCCACACCTGGGTGCCAGTGGCTTCGGCCATGAGATCGACCAGCACCGCTGCATCTTCTGGGGACATGGCGTCAATTTTGTTCAACGCCAGAACTTGGGGGCGATCGCTCAAGCCATGGCCGTAGGCGGTGAGTTCTTGCTGAATGGTGCGATAGTCCGCCAGGGGATCTGGGGTCGTGGCATCGACCAAATGCAGCAGCAGCCGGGTGCGCTCAATATGCCGTAAAAATTCATGCCCGAGGCCGAGGCCGTCATGGGCTCCCGCAATCAGACCGGGAATGTCGGCAAAGACGGTGCCGTCGCCCGTGGGTTTACGCACTACCCCTAAGTTGGGTACCAGGGTGGTGAAGGGATAATCAGCGACCTTGGGGCGGGCGGCGGAGAGCGCTGAAATCAGCGTTGATTTACCGGCGTTGGGGAGCCCAATGATGCCGACTTCCGCCAGTAACTTCAGCTCCAGGCGAATGCGCCGACATTCCCCCTCTAATCCCGGCAGGGCATACTCCGGAGCCCGATTACGGTTGCTGAGAAAGTGCTTGTTGCCCAGGCCGCCTTTGCCGCCAGCGGCCACACACAGGATTTGCTTCGGGGTGACCAAGTCGCCAATGAGTTCATCGGTCTCGGCATTGTACACGGTCGTACCGCAGGGCACTTCGATGTAGCGATCCGCGCCATTCGCCCCGGTGCGATTGCTGGGGCCACCCCGCCCGCCGGGCTTGGCCTTAAATTCATGGGCAAAGCGAAAATCAAGCAGCGTTTGCAAATTGGACTCGGCGATCAAGTAGACGGATCCTCCATGTCCCCCGTTGCCCCCCGAAGGCCCCCCGGCGGGCACGTATTTTTCGCGCCGAAAGGAAACCAGACCGTCGCCGCCCTGACCACCGATGACCGTTACTTCAGCTAAATCAACAAACTTCACGATCGCGTCCCCTTCTCAAAACTTGAATAGCGATTGGCGGGCTCGTCCCAGCCGATCATTAGAAACTTGATGGCGTACCCACGGGGATCCTGGTGTCGATGCAACGAGCGGTGGGGCAGCACTCTCGGCTCACCGCAGCGATCGCGTGACTCACGCCACTCCCCAACAGGGAACGCCCCCGACGGCCCAGTCCATTCTCTATCCTAGGGTGACCGACTCGAAATGACACCTGTTCAACCCGCAGCAGGGCGGGTCATGGACCGCCCAAAGCTGGGAACGATCAATCAATCAGCCGTCAATTAAGATTTTCTGGCCACCGTTTACGCTTCTTTGTCCAGGGGCAGATCACCATGACCGGGCAAACAGATCAGGCCGTCGCCATGGGTCGCGAGCACCCCCTGCTGCCGCAGTTTGCCCATCAGTCGGGTCACGGTGACGCGGGTGGAGCCGATCGCACTGCCAATTTGGGCATGGGTGAGGGGAAATGGCAGATAGTAACCTTCCGGAGACGTTTCGCCAAACTCTTCGATCAGCAGGGTCAAAAAGCCAATCAGCCGATCAATGGTGCGCCGTTGACCGAGGGTGCTCAGCCAGAGAAGTTTGCGCTGATGCTGATGCCGAAACGCTTCTAGGACCTCCCGCCGAAAATGCGGCCAGTTGTCTAAATCGTGCCAGTACAGCCAGATGACGGCGGTCTGATCCACATGGGCAAAACTTTGGAGCGAAAATGGCGATTGGGCAATAATTTCGAAGGGTTGACCGGGGCCGACAAACCCGAGAAACGCCTCTTCGTCTTGTGCCATCAAGGGCGTTGAGGGGGCTTCCTCATCATCAGCGGCCACATTGACGCCGAGCTGGGCACTGCCCGTGAGCCGGACGGCCCCCCGCTGCACCAGGTATAACAAGCCGGGCCGCGACGGAATGCGCTCATCTTTGACGAAAGTACGGCACCGATAATGCTCTTGAGCCCAGTCAGAAATTCGCTGCCAGGTCAGAAACGGACGGGCCTGATTCGCCGATGATGTTGGGTACATATACGCTCTAGGGGGTCAAGAATAAACAAAACTGCGCTGACTCGCGTCGACTTACAGATGCAGGATAGGCTACATCTCTCGAATCGTCGAAAGGCCGCCTCAAAATCTCAAGGATAGAGGGAATTAAACAGGGAATTTACTGAAAAATCTAGACTTAATTTACTTCATATTAAAGCAAAGCCTCCGTATTATCGCTAGTCAATGGAGTGTTACACAATGCTGCCGATGCAGAACTGCCTACTCAGGCCCACCGTCGATCGCCCGCCGACCAACCTGCCGGCAGCGGCGCAGTCATGATCCGGCCTCGCGAAGGATGGTCGCCGCCTCCAGCGGTCGGGGCTTGGCTGCTGACCGTGTCGCCTAGAGCCCGGTTGCAAACCATCCTGGCGCTTAGCTGGTCGGATCAGGACGATCGCTGGCCGCCACCGTCCATTCCCCTCAGTGGTTTGCAGATCAGGGCGACGGGGGCGTATCGGTATCGCTCGGCGATCGCTCACCCTCTGGCGGCGGCCCAGGCCCAACCGGTCTTCCCAGTGGCGCAGGCGATCGCTCAGCAATTTACCGCCCAGGGCCGCACGATTCCGGACAGTATCGCGACGGGGCTGGTGGCGCAGGCGCTGCCCACTGGCAGCCTGGAGCTCACCCTCTCGCCGGTGGGGATAGCGACCTGGTGGCGGCAGTGTAGTCAGGGGGCTTGGCCGGCTGCAACGCTAGCGATGGCGATCACGGATCACCGCCGCTCCAGCCAGGGGCCTTGGCCGCTCGGCGATCGCCTGCAAGTATCGTTGCCGACGCTATTGCAGTGGGCTGACCGTCGCTGCCGCCGGTGGTCGGTGGACGCGCCCCCAACGGCGACACCGACGCCAGTCGTCCCGACGCCCCGGCTCGATCCGCTGACTGCGGCCCTCCAGCCCGTGCTCATGCGGGGCTGGGATGACTTGGCGACCCAGGCACAGGAGCCCAAACGGTGGCAACAGTCAGCCTATGAGTTAGCCCAGGCGATTTATCAGCTCGAAGCCCAGCGATCGCGCTGGCAGCCTCACATCGCTTCATACCCGGATGCTGCGATTACCCTAACGATTACCCAAGCCTTTTTGGCGATGCTGCTGCGGGTGCTCACTGGAGAACCGCCTGTATCTGACCTGTAGCCGCCGGGGCGAGCAGTTTGATGCGGTGCTCAGCCCTAACGCTGGGGGTTCGCTATGATGGTGGGCACTTGTCCTGGTGGTTTGGCCCCGCACCTCCATGTCTACCCCCCGTCTCCATCCTGATACCATCGCCGCCGTGCGCGATCGCGCCGACATTGTTGATATTGTGTCGGAGCAGGTCGTGCTCAAAAAGCAGGGCAAAGACTACGTGGGGCTGTGTCCCTTTCACGATGACAAGTCCCCTAGTTTTAGCGTCAGCCCGACGAAGCAGTTTTACTATTGTTTTTCCTGCGGGGCCGGGGGCAATGCCTACAAGTTTTTGATGGAACTGGGACAGCGATCGTTCACCGATGTGGTGCTCGACCTGGCTAAGCGGTATCAGGTACCCGTCAAAACCCTGGAACCGGAGAAGCGCCAAGAACTCCAGCGGCAACTGACCCTGCGGGAACAGCTGTACGAAATTTTGGCCGTCACCACCAGCTTTTATGAACATGCCCTGCGGCGACCGGATGGGGCGGCAGCCCTGACCTATTTGACCGACCAGCGGGGGCTGACCAACGAAACGATTCAGCAGTTTCAGCTGGGCTATGCGCCGGGGGGCTGGCAAACGCTGTATGCCTACCTGGTGGAGCAAAAGCAGTTTCCCGTCGCCCTGGTGGAACAGGCCGGGTTGATTGTGCCCCGCACGTCGGGCAGCGGCTACTACGATCGGTTTCGCGATCGCCTGATGATCCCGATTCACGATACACGGGGGCGGATCATTGGGTTTGGGGGCCGGGGTCTCACCGATGACGCTAAGCCCAAATACCTCAATTCCCCCGACACAGAGCTGTTTGACAAGGGCCAAACCCTTTACGGATTGGACAAGGCGCGGCCAGCGATCGCCAAACACGATCGCGCCGTCATCGTGGAAGGGTATTTTGACGTGATTGCCCTGCACGCGGCGGGGAGTCCGACGGCGGTGGCGGCTTTGGGCACGGCGGTGAATGCGAATCAGGTGCGGCAACTGCTGCGCTACACCGAGTCCAAGCAGGTGATCCTGAACTTTGACGCCGATGCGGCGGGGGTGAAGGCGGCGCAACGGGCGATCGGCGAAGTGGAGGCCATGGCCTATCGTGGCGAGGTGCAGCTGCGGGTGCTGAATATTCCCGAGGGGAAAGACCCCGACGAATATTTGCAGCATCACCCCATTGAGGCTTACCAAGCCCTGCTGGATCAGGCTCCCCTCTGGATTGACTGGCAGATTCAGCAAATTGTGCTCGGGCGCGATTTGGGCCAGGCCGACCAGTTTCAGCAGTCATCGCAGGCGATTGTGGAACTGCTGAGTGAAATCGCCAACGCCGATACTCGCACCCATTACGTGCGCCAATGTGCCGAACTCTTTAGCAATGGCGACGGGCGGCTGGTGCCGCTGCTGGCCGAAAACCTGGTGGTGCAGGTGCGGCGGCAGCGGCGATCGCCCCAGGACGGCTCTGACCGACCGCGCCTCTCCTTTACCCAAACCAGCACCCTCGAACAAGCCGAGGCGGCCTTGTTGCGCGTCTTTATCCACAGTGCCGAGCATCGCCCTGACGTGTTGACGATGTTGGATAGCCGGGATCTCCAGTTCAGTTTTTCCCATCATCGCGCCTTGTGGCAGACCCTGCGATCGCAGGCAGCGGCTCCCCCCGACGAACTGGTGGGGTGGTTGCGCGATCGCACCGCCGAATCTGCCGCCTTGGCCCAAACCCAGCACCTGTTTTATCTCGACGAAAAGACCCACCGGGATGTGCTGCGCGCGCCCCTGGTGATTCGGGCAGCGGCGGCCTGCATTGAGCAAACCCTGTGTGAAAAGCGCTACCGTCACTTTTTGCAGCTGTGGACTGAGAGCGACCACACCCAAGCGGCGGACCAACTGGCCTATTACCAAAATCAGATCTACGCCGAAAAGCGCCGCATCGCCGAACTCGAAAAAGAGCGGCAGACCACCTTTGAAGATCTGGCGCGACTGCCTTGGGTGGGGGTGGATGGCTAGCCCGCATCTGGCTCAAAACGCTGTAGGGTAAGGGGATTAATCGGGAGGCCAGCAGATGATCAGTCGTCACATCGGGTTCAGCGGGGCATGGATAATCGGCAGCTTAATCGCCGGGGCGACGGGGGCGATCGCCGACATGACGGCTCCTGCGGCCATCGAGATCGCTGCTGAACCGCTGCTGACTGCCGCGGTGGATGCCACACCAGCGGCGGTCACGTTTGAGCCTTGGGAGGTGCCCGATCTGTTTGTCATTGACGTCCCTACCGGATGGATTACCGCCGCCGCTGCTGACGAAGCCCGGGCCGTCATTGCCAGCTACGATGCGGCCACCCAAGCCCCCCAACCCACCGATGTCGCCACCGCAATTGTGCTCGTGCCCGAGCCACCAGAAACCTACGTACCCCAACAACTAGACGCTTTAATCGAAGCGGCATTAGCCGGAGAATTCGCGATTGATCGCTATGGCATTACCAGCGTGGGCGGCAACGACGCCTTTCGGCTCTGGATGGAGCAAATGCCCGGTGAGTTTTCCCGCCAGGTCATCACGTTCGTCGGCGATGGGCGGGGCCGCACGGCCACCATCGTGTCGTCTTACGATGACGATTCTGCCGCGACCCGAGAGCTGCTGGTGCAAATGCACGGTTCGTTCGATTTCATTTCCCCGGAAGAATAAGCTTGCTAGAGTGAAGGGCATGGCGAATATCCACCGCAGCCCATGACCTCCACCCGGCAAATTTTAGTGATCGTGCATCAAGCGACTTCGAGCCCTGGCTTAGTGGGCGACAAGCTGCGATCGCGCGGCTACCACCTGGATCAGCGCTGTCCGGCCTTGGGCGATGCCCTGCCTCCGACCCTGGCGCAGTATGCGGGGGCGATCGTGTTTGGCGGACCGATGAGCGCCAATGACGACGACACCCTGCCGTTTATCCGCACGGAGCTGGACTGGATTGCGATGGCGCTGGCCTCGGGCAAACCCTATTTGGGTATTTGCTTGGGGGCGCAGCTGTTAGCCCGCGTCCTTGGTGCTCAGGTGACTCCCCATCCAGCAGCACAGCGAGAAATTGGCTACTGTGACCTCAGTCCTCTGAGGACTGGCCGCCCTTACTTTACGCAGCCGATGGCGGTGTACCAATGGCACAGCGAAGGATTTGAACTGCCCAGTGGGGCCGTGCAGTTAGCCACGGGGCCGACGTTTCCGCACCAGGCATTCCGCTACGGTGACGCGGCCTTTGGCCTCCAGTTTCATCCTGAGATGACCACGTCGCTGATTGATGACTGGACCACGCGCGGGGCGGATCAACTCCAATTGCCTGGTGCCCAGCCCCGCGATCGCCATTTCGCGGCCCATCACCACCATGGTTCCCAAGTCGATCAGTGGCTCGATGGGTTCTTGGCACGGTGGTTAGCCAGTGCGGCGTGGTCGCAATCAAGGTCGGCTTAGATTGCCGCCTGGATGTCATGACCAGCCAGCGCTAGGGGACTTGCGCGCAAAAAAGATCCCCATGAACCGAGTTTCGACTCCGCTCAACTCTCGATACTGGTAGGTTGAGCGA